>JAJXZD010000139.1 GCA_021780215.1 Acidobacteriota bacterium | reverse complement strand
GCGGCGCCTGGACCGAAGGCAGCAAGGTATCCTGTGTCCCGACATCCATCGCGATGGCCCGCAGCTGCTTGAGGTTGTAGACATATTGAGGAAGCATTGCCAGGGGTGCGTTCGCGTCCCATTCGGCCGCGATCAGCTGTTGCTGTGGTCCCTCCGAAGGGAGATCGAAATAGAGCGGCGGATTCTGGGCGTCAGGCGACCAAGCGGCTGCCGAGGCGACCATGGCACGCGTGCCAAAATCGGCCTTGCCCAGGTCGGCAGCGCTGCGGATGGCTTCTGCCTTCGTGATGGCGGAATCTTGGGCTGCGGTCCGCGGGGCCAGACAGCAGGGGCTGAGCGCGTAGATGCTCGAAAAAATCTCGGGATACTTCATGCCGAGCCGGACGGTGCCATACCCGCCCATGGAATGGCCCGCCAGCCCGCGGCTGATGCGGTCCGGGATGGTGCGGTAGTGCGCGTCCATATAGGAGACCAAGTCACGGACGATGAACCCCTCCCAGTCGCCCGTGGTGATCGAGCTTGAGTACATGCTGCCCTGATACGCTGTGTAGGCGTTGGGCATCACTACGATCATCGGTCGCGCGCCGCCCTGGATGGCTTTGTCAATGGCCGCGGGGGCATCAACGAAAATATGCTTCGCGCCGAACCAATTGCTGTCGTTGTCGGTATAGCCGTGAAGCAGGTACAGCACCGGATAGCGCTCGTGCGGATGCGATGTATAGCCCGGCGGCAGATAGACCGAGACGTCGCGGTCGGGAGAATCGCCCTCGAGATTTCCCTCGAGCGATTTGCCGTGAACCTTGATGTGGACCACGGTGCCATGTACAACGCTGGAATCCGCCGCGGGCCAAGCGACTGCGGTACCTCCCACCAGCAGGGCCAAGCTGGCAGCCCAGCAAAATGCCTTCATCGCTTTGGATATCATCCGAAACCTCCCGTATTGCGCGAAGCTGTTCAAACGCCCTGCGCGACGTCGCGTTTCGTTTGCCTCCAAGCTCGAATCGCAGGCGGATAATACCACCATAGGGGTCGGTCGGAGTTAGTTGGAGGGCGCAGCATGAGCTTCCGAGCCGCTATCCGGCGCGGCGGCGCGGGCGATGTCGTCCGCGAGGTAGCGCGATCCAATCCAGAAGAGAAGCGCGGCCGCCAAGGGCAGCACGCCAGGCAGCACCATCGAATAGCGCAGCGAGGTGGCGCCGTACCGGGGCCGGAGAGCTGTGCTGAGCCATCCGATCGCCCACGAGCCCATTCCCAGCCCCAATAGATTGCCGAAGAACAGGAATGTGGCCGAAGCCAGCGCGCGCATGCGGATTTTCGAGACCATCTGGTACACGGCGAAGATGGGGCCCATATAGGCGGAGGTGCAAACCGTCGCCAGCGCCCAGCAGGCCAGAGTGGCGGGCAGCGAGGGCAAAAAGAGAAACAGCAGGTACATCGGGCCCGCGAGCAGGGACGCGGCTGCCGGCACGTTCAGTCGCCAGCGAACGTCCCGCTTGCCCAGCCACTCCGTGAAAAATCCACCGAGCAGCACGCCGGCAAGGCCAAAGACCCCCACGACCGCTCCCTGATATGTCCCAATCCTCGCGCTGCCAAGATGATGCACGCGATGCAAAAACGCCGGCGTCCAGACCTCAAAGCCGTACAGTGTAACTCCCATCAGAGTGCCGCCGAGAGTGATGAAGAGGAAGGATCGCTGGCGCAGAAAAAAGAGAAAGGTCTGACCCAGCGGGAGCAGCCGCGTGCTGGCCCCGCCGGTTTCCATCGCTCCGCGAGCTGGTTCCTTCACTGTGAGGCGAAACAGAATGGCCACCGCAATTCCGGGCGCGCCCGCGGCGATGAAGGCGGCCCGCCATCCATAGTACTGGTTGACCACGCCCGCCAGCACGGACCCGGCGAACGCGCCGACACGGCTGCCGGCCGTCAGAATCGAAAGGGCGCGCGGCAACTCCTCCTTCGGGTAGAGATCGGCGAGCATCGAGTGAGCCGGCGCAATCCCACAAGCCTCGCCCGCGCCGACGCCCAAGCGTGTGAGCGCAAGCTGCCACGCGCCGCGCGCGAGTCCGCTGAAGCAGGTCATGACGCTCCATACCGCCAGGCCGGTGGCGAGAATAAAACGGCGATTGAAGCGATCGGCCCACCGGGCGATGGGCAAGCCGAGAAGGGAGTAAAAGAGCACGAATCCGAATCCGGCGATCAGCCCCATCACTGTGTCGCTGACGTGGAAGTCCTTCTTGATGGAATCGAGCAAGAGGCTCAAAACGCCGCGGTCGGCGTAGTTCAGGACATAGATCAGGCTGAGCACGGCGAGCGTGTAGTTGGCTTCGGGAGAAGTGGAGACTTTCCCGCGCACTTCATCCGGGGATGTGCGGGGCAGGCTCATGCGTGGCGAAGGCCCATATTCGCGCGGCTCCGAAGGCTAACGCACGGCATAGTAGGTGAAAATCGTGTGATCCGGGTTGGCGTGGCGCCTTCCTGTGCCGACGATGACCGTCCTCGTCAGCCACTCGTGCGGGCCGGGGGGCGCATCAAAGACCGGGGTGCACCGGAAATAGAACTCCCGGTCTCCGCCCCAGCTTGGGTCGGAGCGATCGAGCGGCTTGCCGTCCGCGGGATACAGGTAGCCGGTGTTGTGAATGTAAATCATCGCCCCGTCGGAGGCTTGCAGCATGTAGTGCGCGTTCAACCGGCCGTTGGCGGCAAAATCCGCCCCGCTGTGCGGCACCACGCGCCCTCGCAGCCGCGGCCCTTCCACGACGCCGGAAATTGCCGGCACGTAGGCGCGCCGCCCGGTGGGCGTTTCGAAGGAGACACGTTCCGCGAAATCAATTCGCACCTGAAATACGTATTCGAGCTGAATCGGTTCAATTTCCCCCAAGGATTTCATGGCTTCACCCTCGTTTCCCTTTTCCGGGACCCGCCAATTCTCCTTTGGCCGCCTCTTTCGCGCTCCGAGGCCCGCCCGTGCTATTCGCGGCATTCGAAATTCGCGGCGTCCTGCGGATCTCCCGAGCCTTTGTATTGCGCGTGCTTCGGATAGGCGCACAGCGGGCGGCTGCGCCCGGGAAAATCCTTGCCCGTGGCGATGACGGAATCAGGTGGCTCGCCCTTTTCTACCCAGTTCACCACCGCGCTGAGCATGTCGAAATTGTCCAGCGTGGCCGGACCGCCTCCGCAATGGCTCATGCCGGGAACCAAATAGATACGGCTCCAGCTTTCCACCTTTTCCAATCCCCCGTTGGTAGAGGCCATTTTCTGGTAATAGCCGAGCGTATCGAGCGGTGAAAACCAGGGGTCGCTCAGGCCATGATAGAAAAGCAGCTTGCCGCCGCGGCCGGAAAATGTGGAGAGATTCGTCCAATCGTAGGTGTCAATGAGCTTTTGCGCTTCGTCCGCCGCGATGGCTGCCTCGGCCTTGTCCGGGTCATCGGTGGTGGCGAGATCGGGGCCGAACGGGCTTACCGGCACGGCGCTGGGAACGATTCCCGGAATCATGGCGACGGGTCCGGCCGCGGTGATTCCTGTGTCGTAGGGAAACGCGGGATAGAGTTCATAGCCCAGAGAGTCCTTCAGCGGGCTGAAGGCCTTTTGTAGAGCGCTCACTTGGAGAGCCGACAGGCAGGTGTCCATCTTTGGCCCGCTGCACTTCAGAACATCCGGATCGTAGTGGCAGTCCCGAAAATCGAAGATCATGCCGTCCTTCAGTCCGTCTTTGGAGTCGCATTCGTTGAGGATCGAGTCAATCAACAGCTTGCGGTCGCTCGCCGAGAAAACTTTGCCGGTCTCGGGACGCCCCGACGAATCCTTCGGCGCAATTTGATTGAATGCGACCGCGGCCCATGCATCTTCGGCGTTGGAGTTGTCCGTGCGCATGGCGGGATCGCCGGAAACGACGCCGTCGAAATCGGCGGGATAGCGCTCGGAGACCAGCATCGCCTCCCGGCCGCCCGTGGAGCAGCCGACGAAATAGGAGTGCCGGGCAGGCCGGCCGTAATAGCGCGCGATAATCTGCTTGGCGGCCGCGGTGACCTTCCCGACCGCGACGTAGGCGAAATCGAGACTGGCCTGCTGGTCCTTCATGAACGAGGCGTCAAACACCGCGCCCTTGTGCCCCGAGTCGGTGGAAACCACGGCAAAGCCGCGCGCGAGTGCTGGATTCGCGCCCGCAGCCACCGCGCCCAACGGAGCCTGGACCGTGCCGTTCAGCCCTCCCCCTCCCTGAAAGAGAAAGCGCCCATTCCAATTCTGCGGGAGCGCAATGGCGAACCCGATCGCATATGACTTGCCATTCACTCCGACGCGCTTGTTGATCTCGCCGTCGGCTCGGCAGTAGGCCGGGACCGCCACGGGAATCTTCGTAGGAAATGGCGAGAGCATTATGGAACCGGCAGGCGCTGCCGGCACCGTGAGGGACTTGGTGATGGTCATCTCCACGCCGGGAATCTTCATGCTTGTAAGACTCGCACAGGATTCAACGGCTGTTTTTCGATGCGGCGCATTATGGGCAGTCTGGCCGCGAGCTGGTGGCGTGATGGTGCACAGGAGGGTGAAGCCCCCCGCGAACATGAACCGCAGCCCCTTGCGCACGTTCATTGCTCGCACCTCTCTTCTCCCGGCGCAACAACGTGCGCGGACGGGCTCACGAGCCGGACCGCATTGCGCCAATTTCGCGCCGCCCGCAGCTAATCCGCACACACGAAGTTCGCGGCGTCCTGCGGATCACCCGATCCCTTGTACTGCGCGTGCTTCGGGTATGCGCACAGGGGCCGGCTGGCGCCCGGAAAATGGCTGCCGGTGGCGACGATTGCATCAGGCGGCTGGCCCTTCTCCACCCAGTTGACCACCGCCCCCAGCGCATCGAAGCGGTCGAGCGAAGGTCCGCCGCCGCAGTGGTTCATTCCCGGCACGAAAAAGATGCGGCTCCACGCCCGGACTTGTGCATCTCCGCCATTCGCGCCGGCCATTTTTTCGTAGTAACCCAGCGTGTCCAGGGGCGAGAAAGCGGGGTCACTCAGGCCATGGAAAAAGATCAGTTTTCCGCCCCGTCCAGAAAAGGTTGAGAGGTTCGTCCACGTGGTATCGGTAAGCGTCTCGACGGGATCATTCGAGGCCTGGTGCTCGAGGTGGTCCACATTTACGGTCAGCGACAGATTAGGTGGGCCGAAGAGCCCCGGGCCGGAGTGGGGCAGGAATGTTCCAAACGTGCCCGGGTAATAGATGGCCACGCCCGAATCATACGGCCACGCAGCATAGGCGCTCTCACCCAACGAATCCTTCGGGCCGGCAAAGGCCTTTTCGAGAGCGGCGGTTTGCTGCGAAGTAAGGCATGACTGGGTCTTCTCAGCCTTGCAGGTCAGCGTTGAAGGGTCGAAATGGCATGCGCGGAAATTGAAAATCATGCCGTCCTTCAAACCGTCCAGGGCATCGCAGGCATCCAGGATCGCGTCGGTGAGAAGCTTTTTGTCGCTGTCCGAGAAGGTCTGGCCCGGCATGGGTTTTCCCGCGGCGTCCTTTGGGGCGGCCTGGTTGAACGCCACAGCGGCCCACTCTTGTCCGATGCGCGAGTAGCCCGTGCGCATGGCCGGATCTCCCGCCACCACGCCGTCGAACTCCATGGGATAGCGCTGGGAGACCAGCATCGCCTGCCTCCCTCCGGTGGAGCAGCCAACGAAATAGGAATGGCGTGGCGGCTGGCCATAGTAGCGCGCGATGATCCGTTTGGCGACGGTAGTCACCTGGCCAACAGCAATGTAGGCAAAGTCGAGGCTGGACTCCTGGTCCTTGTTGAAGGAAGCGTCGAACATGGCGCCTGCGTGGCCCGAATCCATGCTGACCACAGCAAAGCCACGCGCCAAAGCCGGCATATCCCCGCTCGCCTGAGCGCCCAACGGCTCCCGAACGACTCCGTCCAGGCCGCCTCCGCCCTGAAACAAGAATCTGCCATTCCAGCGGTCGGGCAGATTGATCGCAAAGCCGATGGCGTAGCGCTTCCCGTCCGGGCCGGTGTGCGGATGGATGGTCCCGTCCGCGCGGCAATAGGAAGGCAGGGCGACGGTGACGCGGTTCATGGCATAAGCAGGCCCTTCAAATGGTTTGGAGGGAGCGGGCTTGGCCGCCACCGGAACAGCCTTTTCAATCGTCATGGCCATGCTGGGCATCTGGAATTTGACGAGGCTGGCGCAGAATTCAACCGGAGCCGTGCCGCGGGGTTGAGCTTCGGGCGGTCGGCCTTGCGCCTGCGTGGCAGCGGCGAGCGGCAATAACAACAGGATAGTGCTCAGGCCCACACTTCTGGCGCCAAGCATGTTTCCACCTCCGATCGGGATCTCCCCCGCCATGGCGGCGTGTCTCGAAATCCCGATAAAACGCGTGATTTATGCCTGATTTATCGTGTCATTGCAACAGCAGATTGGGGCCGGTTTATGGTTCCGTGTCTGCGGGTGGTCTAGAGAGACGCGGGGGGAGGGTTTGAGGCGGGCCAGTCATCCTGGGCGAAATCCACGCCCCAGAAGTGCGGACTGGGTGAGAGGAATTCGACGCCGATCCGAGTGCCTTTCTCGGTGGTGTCGCCCAGATAGACCACGCGGCATTCCTGCTCTTCTTCGGTCGCCGGATTGATTAAGATCAAGTCGCTCCCGAGCTTCATGGTCTCCGAAAGATAGAGGAGCGCCCCGTGCGCGTTGATGACAATCGTCTGGCCGTTTCGGCGAAACTTGCGGCCGTCAGCGTTCTTCCCGCTGGTCCGCACGGAGACTCGCGTGAAGACTCGCGAGCTGCGCCTCTTGCCGTTGGCTTCTACGATGGGCATGGTCATGAGTTATCGTGCGTCACGCGCTGCCGGCAGTCAATCGAGGCATCACCCGCGGTGCCCAAAGAAGCAGTTTTCATTCCGATTGCGCCACCTGCGCGGGGTTCCGTAGTATGGAGGCGGCCGGCGAGGCGGGGGCCGCGGGCTCTGCCGCAACGCGCCCTGTGCTCCAGACCAGCGCCCGCCGCGGGAGTTCCTTATGGACTTGATCCAGCACATCGAATCGCAGAGGGAAAGCCACCTGAACGAACTGAAGGAATTCCTGCGCATTCCAAGCGTCAGCGCAAAGAGCGAGCACAAGAAGGATATCGAGCAGGCGGCGCGCTGGGTGGCGGAAAAGCTGCGCGCCGCGGGGCTGGAAAAGGTCGAAATCACGCCCACCCAGATGCACCCGCTCGTCTATGGCGAATCACTTCGCGCCCCGGGAAAGCCCACGATTCTCCTCTACGGGCACTATGACGTGCAGCCCGCCGAGCCGCTCGACTTGTGGACCAGCGCTCCCTTCGAGCCGGAGGTGCGCGGCGGAAATCTATTCGGGCGCGGCACGGCCGACGACAAAGGGCAGGTGCACATCCACCTCAAGGCGCTCGAGGCGCTGCGCGCCGTGCATGGGCACCTCCCGATCAACGTGAAGGTAATGATCGAGGGCGAAGAAGAGGTGGGCAGTGTCAGCTTGTGGGATTTTGTGAGCCGGAATCGCGAGCGGCTGCGGGCGGACGCCCTCGTCGTGTCCGACACCTCGATGCTTGCCAAGGGCGTTCCTTCGATCACCTACGGTCTGCGCGGGCTGAACTATTATGAGATCGCGATCACCGGCCCGGCGCAGGACCTTCACTCAGGCGTTTTTGGCGGGGCGGTCCCCAACCCGCTTACCATCCTTTCCGAAACAATCGCCAAGCTCCACGACCGCGATTTTCGCGTGACGGTTCCCGGCTTCTACGACGACGTGGCGAAGATACCCCGCGAAGAGCGCAAGGCGCTTCATTCGCTGCCATGGAAAGAAAAGGAGTTCCGCAGGACCGTTGGGGCGCCGGGCCTGTGCGGGGAGAAGGGCTTCTCCATCGTGGAGCAGCTCTGGATCCGTCCGACGCTCGAGCTGAACGGCATTTGGGGCGGTTACACCGGCGAAGGAGCAAAGACGGTGATCCCCTCGAAGGCCCATGCCAAGCTCTCCACGCGCCTGGTGCCGAACCAGGATCCCAAGAAGATTGCCCGGCTGGTCGAGCGGCACATCCGCAAGCTGCTGCCGAAGACGGTGACCCACACATTCGAGGTGCTGAGCACGGGGAAGCCCTGGGTCGCGCCCTATACGCACCCGGTCTTCCAAAAAGCCCTGCACGCGCTCGAGGCGGGATTCGGGAAGAAGGCGGTATTCATCCGCGAGGGCGGCTCGATTCCGTTCGTCACGCAGATGCATGATACGTTTCGGGTGCCGTGCGTTCTGCTGGGGTTTGGATTGCCGGATGAAAACGCGCATGCCCCTGACGAGCATATCGCGCTCGACAATTACTACGGGGGAATCAAGGCGGTGGCGCTCTTCTACGAAGAGCTGGCGGCGTGAACGGGGGCGGGCGCTGCAAAATTCCCCGTTTTTCCGGCTTTTTTTGAGATTTCCGCTTGCGTTCGCCTGGCAGGACGGCTATAGTGCACGCGGCAGCCGGGATGCCGGGGACTGATTCCGGCCATTCAAATCAACTGAGGAGGAAGGAAAACTTCGATGGCATCTCCACTGAGCAAATCCAAGATTATCGCGCACCTGGCGGACAAGGTGAGCACCACCGACAAGCCGGTGTCCAAGAAGCAGGTGGGGGCCTTCTTCGATGAGCTGTTCAAGCTGGCGGTGAAGGAGGCCAAGAGCTCGGGCAAGTTCGTCATCCCCGGCATTGGACGAGCCGTCAAAGCGCATCGCAAGGCGCGCATGGGGCGCAACCCGGCCACCGGCGAGGCAATTAAGATCAAGGCCAAGACCGTGGTTCGCCTGCGGGCGGCCAAGGCATTTAAGGACGCCGTCCTCAAGTAGGCCGGTTCGGCGCGGTTTTTCACAACGGCTTCCGGGCGTGCCCCGTCCTGCGCGGCGGGGCACGGGAGCCTGAGTCTCTTGTGTATTTCATCGCGCCGATCAGCACATCCTCCGTGATCTTCCGCGCAAGACTTCAAGCCAATGCGTGAATACTCGGGCCTGCTTACCGACCTATATGAATTGACCATGGCGGCGGGCTATTTCGAGACGCGCTTTGACGCTCGCGCCACGTTTGAACTGTTTGTGCGCAATCTCCCGCCCGGGCGCAACTATCTGGTTGCGGCAGGACTCGAACAGGCGGTTGAATTCCTCGAAAACGTTGATTTCTCCGCCGCCGAAATCGAATACTTGCGGCAGCTTCCGGTCTTCCGCCATATCCACGGCGCCTTTTTTGAGTACCTCATCAGATTCCGATTCAGCGGCGACGTATGGGCCGTGCCCGAAGGAACGCTGGTGTTTCCCGGCGAGCCCGTCATGCGCGTGACCGCGCCGATCATTGAAGCGCAAGTTATGGAGACGTACCTGCTCGCCACGCTGAGTTACCAGACCCTGATTGCCAGCAAGGCGGCGCGCATTTTCACAGCCGCGCGCGGCCGCGAAATTGTGGATTTCAGCGCCCGGCGCGCGCATGGAGGGCCTGCCAGTCTTCTTTCCGCCCGAGCCTCGGTCATCGGTGGCTGCGTTGGCACCTCCAACACGCTGGCGGGACATCTGTTTGGCATCGGCACCTACGGCACGCAGGCGCATTCCTGGATCATGGCGCATGAGGATGAGAGCGAGGCGTTTGGCCATTTTCTCGACGCATTTCCCGAAGGGTCCGTCCTGCTCGTGGACACCTATGACGTGCGCAATGCGGTGAAAAAGATCATCGTCATGGGCCGCAAGCCCGCGGGAATTCGCCTGGACAGCGGCGACATCTGCAGCGACAGCCGCTGGTCCCGGCGCGAACTGGACCGGGCAGGCTGGACCGACGTGCAAATTTTCGCCTCCGGCGATCTGGACGAATACAAGATCGCCAGCTTGTTGCGGAACGGCGCGGCGATCAACGCCTTCGGCGTAGGCACGGCCCTCGGCACGCCCGGCGACGCGCCGCACATGAATCTGATCTACAAGCTCACCGAAGTGGAGCGCGGCGGCAAGATTCGAGAGGCCGCGAAATTCAGCCGCGCGAAGGTCACGTACCCCGGACGAAAGCAGGTCTTCCGGCATTTGACGCCGGGAGGAGAGTTCGCCGGCGATCGGATCGCGCT
>JAJXZD010000141.1 GCA_021780215.1 Acidobacteriota bacterium | reverse complement strand
GGTGCGCGAAATCATTCCACGGCTGAAGGCCGCGAACGCGCAGGGCATTGTGGAATATCCGCTGAACAAGATCGTGCTCTGAGTTTGCACGCCCGGCAAACGCGGCAGGGCCAAGAGAGATGTCTTATGGAAAACAGGAAAGTCTGCGTTTATTGCGGGTCCAGCCGACAGTGCGACCCCGTGTATCTCAAGGCTGCCGAGCAACTTGGCCGAGTTCTTGCCCGGAACAGCTTTACCGTGGTCTACGGCGGCGGCGCTGCCGGTTCCATGAAGCACCTTGCCGACGGCGTGATGGCCGAAGGCGGACGCGTTGTCGGCATAATTCCTGAATTCATGGTGGAACTGGAGTGGGTGAATCCGCAGATCCCGGAAACCATCGTGGTCCGCGATATGCACGAGCGCAAAAGGCGCATGATTGAAGGCGTAGACGCCGTGATCGCCCTTCCCGGAGGATCCGGCACGCTGGAAGAGCTCATGGAGGCCATCACCTGGAAGCGGCTGGGCCTTTATCTGGGCGCCATCATCATCTTGAATACGCAATCTTTCTACCAGCCGCTGATCCGGCTGCTCGACCAGTGCATTGGCGAACGATTCATGGATTCACGGCACGCCGGCATGTGGAGCGTTGTGGGCGAGCCGGAAGATGTGCCGCAGGCTATTTCCGCCGCTGCGCCCTGGAGTGAGGATTGCCGCAACTTTGCGGCGCTGAGGTGAATTGAACATTCGAAACGGAGGCTGCCGTGTCCGGCGGGCCTCCGCGACTGAGACATCATGATGATTCCAATCTTTCGCAGCAGCGATACCAAGAGCGTCAAAAGAATTCTCCGCTCCGGCGAGACGCAACTTAAGAAGGCCGAGGCCGCCGCCCAGCGCATCCTGAATGACGTCCGCCGCGATGGCGATCGCGCGCTCCAGCGATGGACTTTGCAACTGGACAAGATGGACCTTGCCCGCGAAGGATTCACCGTCAAGCGGCGCGAGATCGTGAAGGCTTACCGCCAGGTGCCTGAAGGGTTTGTGGACGCGGTCGAAACATCTGCACGCAACATTCGCAAGGCCGCACGCGAGCAGTTGCCGCGCGCTTGGCAAATCAGTAACGGCGCCGGCATTGAAATCAGCCAGATTCTCCGCCCGCTCGACCGCGTAGCGTGCTACGTGCCCGGCGGGCGTTTCCCGCTGCCCTCGACCGTGCTGATGAGCGTGGTTCCAGCCCAGGTCGCGGGCGTCGAAGAGATTTTCATCACTTCGCCTCGGCCCGCGCCTGCCGTTCTGGTCACGGCTGACATTTTGGGCGTCAAGAAGATCTTCCGCCTCGGCGGAGCACAGGCCATCGGCGCATTTGCCTACGGCACGGAAAGCGTCCCGCGCGCCGACAAGATCGTAGGCCCGGGCAACCGCTTTGTGGCCGCCGCCAAGCGGCTCGTGGCCGGTGATTGCGGAATTGATTTCGTCGCAGGTCCCTCGGAACTGTTAGTGGTTGCGTCTGAGGGCCACGCCGACTGGATTGCATCCGACCTGGTGGCGCAGGCCGAACACGATCCCGACGCAGTGGCCATTTTCCTGACGCCGTCGCGCAAGCTGGCGCTTGAAGTCCAGGGCGCCGTGGAAAAAATCCTCCAAGAAGTCTTTGCTGGGGAGACGGACGTTCCGGCAAAGGCGCTGAGCGGGCACGGCGCGGTGGTGGTGACGAAGAACCTGGACGAAGCCATCGAACTGGTGAACGCTTTTGCTCCCGAGCACCTTACGCTGCTCAACGGAGCAAGCCGGATGCTGGACCGGGTGCGCTCGGCAGGCTCCATCTTCCTGGGCGAGACAAGCCCGGTTGCGGCGGGCGACTATGCTTCCGGCACCAATCACATTCTGCCCACGGCGGGAGCGGCGCGACTACGCGGCGGATTGAGCGCGGCCGATTTCGTCAAAACTATTTCCGTGCAGGAACTCACTCCGCACGGTCTCGGACGCATTCGAAAAACCATCACCACGCTGGCCCGCACCGAGGGCCTGAAGGCGCACGCATACTCCATCGAAACGAGGTTTAAGGTCCATGGTTCGACCCCGAAGGGCCGTTGAGCGCCTGAAGGCTTACCGCCCTCCACGCGAGGGACGCGGCGGAAAACTGCGGCTCGATTTTAACGAAAACACGGTGGGCTGCGCTCCACAGGTCATTCGCGCCCTGCGCAACAAGCTTGATGGCGACTGGCTCTCGCGCTATCCCGAATACGAAGACGCCCGCGAAGAGCTCGCCCGCTACTTTGGTGTCGCAACGGACGAACTGCTGCTGGCCAACGGCACCGACGACGCCATCAAGATGGTCTGCGACACCTTTGTAGGCCCGGGCGATGAACTGATTGTTCCCGCGCCCACGTTCCCTGTCTACGAGTTCTTCCACACCGTCGCCGGTGGGCGCACCACGCGCGTCCGCTACGATGAGAAATTTCGCCTTACGGCGCGCATGTTGCTCTCCGCCGTCAACAAACGCACGCGCTGGATGGCCATTGCCAATCCCAACAACCCGACGGGGACTGTGGTTTCGCAGCGCGACCTTCGCACGATTCTGCGCGGGGCTCCCGACGTGCTGGTTCTTGTGGACGAGGCTTATGTG
>JAJXZD010000061.1 GCA_021780215.1 Acidobacteriota bacterium | reverse complement strand
GGTGATTGACGAAGCCTATTTCGAGTTTTCCGGCCTGACCGCGATCCCGTGGATCCGCCGGCGCAAGAATTTGATCGTGACGCGCACGTTTTCGAAAGCAGCCGGCTTGGCCGGGCTGCGGCTGGGATGCCTGTTCGTCCATGCAGAGATGGCCGCGAAGATGAGAAAGGCGCAATCGCCCTATCCCGTGAACGTTGCGGCGCTCGCCGCCGCCGCGGCGGCCATGCGCGACCGCCCCTTCATCGCCCGCACAGTTCGCGAGGTGTGGCGCGCCAAGAAGGAGCTGGAGAACGGCCTGGTGCGCCTGGGCCTGCGGCGCTATCCCAGCGCGGGAAATTTCGTGCTGGCGCAGTTCGGCCCGCGCGGCCCGGAGATCGTGGCGGCGCTCGCCCGCCAGGGAATCCTGGTGCGGGACCGCTCGAGCGACTTCGGACGGCCGGGTTACGTGAGGATCACGATCGGCACGCTGGCGCAGACGCGGCGCTTGCTGCGCGCCCTGGAAGGCATCGTATGAGAAAAGCAGTGCTGCACCGTGTCACCAAGGAGACAGACATCCGCGTGCGGCTGAATCTCGACGGCCGGGGAAAATCGAAGATCGCCACGGGCATCCGCTTTTTCGACCACATGCTCGAGCAGGTGGCGCGACACGGGGGGCTCGATCTGGAGCTTGCCGCGCGCGGGGATTTGGACGTGGACCAGCATCACACGGTCGAGGATACCGGGATCGCTCTCGGCGAGGCCGTCAAGCAAGCGCTCGGCTCGAAGCGCGGCATCCTGCGCGCCGGCTATTTCCTGATGCCCATGGATGACTGCCTGGCGGCGGCCGCCATTGATTTTTCGGGGCGCGCCTATTGCGTCTGCAACGGGAAAATTTCCGCGGCGAGGGTGGGCGATTTTCAGACGGAGCTGCTCGAGGACTTCTTCCGCGCGTTCGCGCAGGGCGCGTCGGCCAACGTGCATTTGAAGCTGGTGTACGGCCGATCGTCGCACCATCAGGTGGAAGCGCTCTTTAAGGCGTTCGCCAAGGCGCTGCGGTTTGCTGTGACGCGCGACCGGCAGCTCCGCCGCGTCCTGCCTTCCACAAAGGGGCTGCTGTGAAGCTGGCGATTGTGGATTACGGCGCGGGGAATCTACCCTCCGTCGAGCGGGCGCTGCGGGCGCTCGGCGCGGAAACCGAGCGTGCCATTGAACCAGCGGCAATCGCTCGCGCGAAGGCCATCGTGCTCCCCGGCGTGGGCCACTTTGCGGCGTTTGTGGCCGGGCTGCGCGAACGGAATCTCACGGCGGCGCTGATCGCCGCGCAGGCCGCGGGCGTCCCTTTGCTGGGCATCTGCCTCGGCCTGCAGGTGATGTTCGCATCGAGCGCGGAGGCACCGGGCGAAGCGGGGCTGGGATTTTTTCCGGAGCAGGTGTTCGCGCTGCCGGCCACGGTCAAATCCCCGCACATCGGCTGGAACCAGCTCCGGAGCATCCGTGAAAGCAAGCTGCTCCGCGGCATCCCGGAGGGCGCGTATTTTTACTTCGCTCATTCTTTTGCCGCGCCGGCCTCCTCGGCGGCAACCGTGGCGGCCTGCGACCACGGTCTGGCCTTCGCCGCCGTGGTCGAGCGGGGGCACCTGATGGCCGTGCAATTTCATCCCGAGAAATCGGGTGAGGTGGGCGCGCGCGTGCTGCGGAATTTCCTGGAGAGCCTGCCATGACCCTGGCGCGCAGAATCATTCCCTGCCTGGACGTGGATGGCGGCCGCGTTGTGAAGGGCGTTGAGTTTGAGGGCCTGCGCGATATGGGCGATCCGGCCGCGCTGGCGGCGCGCTACAACCGCGAAGGCGCGGACGAGCTGGCCGTGCTCGATATCAGCGCATCTTCCCAGGGCCGCGGCACGTTCCTCGGCACCATCCGCGCCGTTGCCGAACAGCTAAACATTCCGCTGACCGCCGGCGGAGGCATCCGCACCATGGAGGAAGGCCGCGCCGTGCTCCTCGCCGGTGCGGACAAGGTCACCGTGAACACCGCGGCTGTCGAGCGCCCGGAACTGATCTCCGAGCTGTCGCGGCAATTCGGTGCGCAGGCCGTGGTCCTCTCGCTTGACGCGAGGCGGAAGGGCGCATCCTGGGAGGCGTACGTTCGCGGCGGCCGCCAGCCGACGGGCCGGGATGCGGCCGCGTGGGCTGCCGAGGCGGTCTCGCGTGGGGCCGGGGAAATTCTGCTGACTTCGATTGACCGCGACGGCACGCGCAGCGGGTTCGATTGCGAGCTGACCGCGGCTATTGCAGCCACGGTGCCCGTGCCCGTGATTGCTTCAGGCGGAGCCAGCACGTTCGAGGATTTCTTTGCTGTCTTTACCCGTGGACAGGCCGACGCCGCCCTGGCCGCATCCATCTTTCACCAGGAAACGCATTCCATCGCCGCGTTGAAGGAGTTTCTTGCCGCGCGCGGCATTCCTGTCCGGTTGAGCCGATGATTATTCCGTGCATTGATCTGCAAGAAGGAAAGGCCGTGCAGTTGGTCCGCGGCCGGCGGCGCGCTCTGGCAGTGGACGACGTGCTTGGCCTGCTCGCCCGCTTCCAAGATTATCCGATCCTGCATGTGATTGACCTTGACGCCGCCATGGGCAAGGGCTCGAACGCGCGCTGGATCCGGCGGCTGTGCCGCGAGGCGCACTGCAAGGTGCGCGTCGGCGGCGGCATCCGGAGCGCCGACCACGCCGCGCGCATCGTGTCCTGGGGAGCGGAGAAGATCATCGTGGGGAGCGCGGCGTTCCGCGAGGGGGATGTGGACCGCGCCTTCCTCGGAAAACTGGCGCAGCGTGTGGGCCGCCGGCGCGTGATGATCGCGCTCGATACCGAAGGCGGCCGCATCATGGTGCGAGGCTGGCGCGAGCGGCTGAAGCTCCGGCCGGAAGACGTAATCCCGGCGCTCGAAAAGTTTTGCTCCGGCTTCCTCGCCACCTATGTGGATAACGAAGGGACCATGAAGGGCACCAACCTGGCCTGGTTCCGCAAGCTCCGGCGCCTCACTTCTTTGCCGGTGACCGCAGCGGGCGGAATCCGCAGCCTGCGGGAAGTGCAAGTTCTCGAAAAGGCCGGCATGGACGCCGCGGTGGGCATGGCCATTTATACGGGGAAGCTGGCGGCGGAGAAGACCGGGTTCGCCCGGCGATGAGCGGCGAGCCGCGGGCCAATGCCGTCCGGAGTTCGCCAATGTTCTCCTCGTGTGCGCCGGGGCACCGTGGCAGCAGAGGTATCGCAGGGATTTGGCACGATAGTGTATAGTTTTTGAAGGCGCGGCCAAGCTGGGCGCCGGTTTGCACAGGCCGTTTCGTATCGCTCCGCGCCGGAAATTCCCGAACAATGAAAAAGCCATTGCGCGTGATGAAGTTTGGCGGGACGTCCGTCGGGGACGCCGAGTGCATCCGGCGGTCCGCACAAATCTTGCGGGATGCTTCGCGGGAGGGAGCGGTGGTTGGTGTAGTGTCCGCCATGAGCGGCGTGACCAACCGCCTGATTGACGCGGCCATCCGCGCCGAAGCGGGCTCGCGCGACCGCGCCGGAGCGGCCCTTTCCGCCCTGCGGCAACAGCATAGCAGTGCTGTCCAAGCCTTGATCGGCGACGATGCAAAGCGCGCCCGGCTTTCGGCGGCGCTCCAGTCCATCTTCGAGGAAGGTGAGCGCCTGTGTGAGGGCACCGCCCTGCTCCACGAATTGACGCCCCGCACGCTCGACATGGTATCGAGCCTCGGCGAGCGTCTTTCCGCACCCATGGTCGCCGGCGCGCTCGAGGAGTTGGGTGTGCGCAGCGAAGCGGTCGAAGCCACTGAATTGATTGTCACCGACACCTGCCACGGCGGCGCCGATCCGCTCATGGACCGCACCCGCGAACGCTCAACAACGCGCCTGGGGCCTTTGCTCGAAGCGGGTGTGGTGCCGGTGGTGACCGGTTTTATCGGGGCGACCGAAGATGGCGTGCTCACAACGCTCGGCCGGGGCGGGTCGGACTATTCAGCCACCATCCTGGGCGCGGCGCTCGATGCCGACGAGGTAATCATCTGGACTGACGTGGATGGCGTGCTCACGGCCGATCCACGCCTGGTCTCCGGTGCGCGTACCATTCCGGAAATCTCATACCGCGAAGCCAGCGAATTGGCCTATTTCGGCGCGAAGGTACTGCATCCCAAGACGCTGCGCGCCGTTTCCGAGGCCGGGATTCCTGTCTGGATCCGCAACAGCTTTGCCCCCGAGCACGCCGGCACGAAAATCACGCCGCGCGGCCGCAGCAATGGGGGAGGGGTGAAGGCGTTGACCGCCATACGCGGTGTCGCGCTCATCACCGTGGGCGGTCCCGGAATAGTGGGTGTGACGGATGTAGTGGGCCGCACGTTCTCCACCACGGCAGAAGTGCGCGCCAACGTCCTGCTGATTTCGCAGTCCTCTTCGCAGAACGATATCTGCTTCATCGTCCCGGACGCGGATGCCAAGCGCACGGTGGAGGCGCTACGCAAGGAATTTGCGGCGGACGTGGCGCACGAGAAGGTCGAGCACATTACCGTGGACACCAGCATCGCCATCGTGGCCGTGATTGGCGAGAATATGCGCGGTGTTCCGGGGCTTGCCGGACGCACGTTCATTGCCCTCGGCCGCGAGAACGTCAACGTCATTGCCATCGCGCAAGGCTCCTCGGAAAGCAATATCTCCTTCGTGGTCGCGGAAGCGGACGTGAAGAAGGCGCTCGAGGCCGCGCACACGGAATTCGGGCTGGGCGCGCCCGCGCCGCTTTCCGCACAGGCTTCCGGGGTTCTGCAATGACGTTGCGTGCCGTGAAGTCCGCGGAGCCTGCGGCAGCAAATGCCTCACAGTGCTGCATCCTTCCCTCCTGCGGAGCCGCCTTCGGCCTGAACGACCGGATTTACACCTGCCCGCGCTGCGGCGGACCGCTCGAGATCGTCTGCCAGCCGGCCGGACCGTCCGATCCGGAAGCGCTGCGCAAGCTCTGGGCTGCGCGCGGGGCCTCCCACGAGCCGCGGGACGCCAGCGGGGTCTGGCGCTATCGCGAACTGCTTCCCTTCGAGGAATCCGCGCCGTTCGTGACCCTGCGCGAGGGCAATACGCCGCTCTATAGCGCTCCGCGTTCGGCGCGCTACTGCGGACTCGAGGAGATGCGACTCAAGCACCAGGGCTGCAATCCCACCGGCTCGTTCAAAGATACGGGCATGAGCGTGGCAGTGACCCAGGCAATGGTGCTGGGCGCGCGCACCGTCGTGTGCGCCAGCACGGGAAATACCGCCGCCAGCTTGGCCGCCTACGCCGCACGCGCCGGGCTTCAGCCGGCCATCCTGCTCCCACGCGGGCAGATTACGGCGGCAAAACTCGCGCAGAGCATGGACTACGGCGCCTTAATCTGCGAGATTGATGGGAACTTCGACGAGTGCATGCGCCTAATACAGGAATTGGGCGTCGATCCCTCGATCTATGTCGCCAATTCGGTGAATCCGTTCCGCATCGAGGGGCAGAAGACCGTCGCGTTCGAATTGATGGAACAGTGCGGCTGGCGCGTGCCGGACCATGTGGTCGTCCCCGGCGGAAACATGGGCAACAGCTCGGCGATGGGCAAGGGGTTCGGGGAGTTGCTCGCTCTGGGGCTCATCGGTCGGCTGCCGAAGCTGAGCGTGGTTCAGGCCGAAGGTTCGGCGCCCTTGGCGCGGCTGTTCGCGGCCCTTGGCGCGGCCGCCGGGGCTGTGGAATCGCCCATCCCGGATACTCTGGCCCCGGTCGAGCATCCTCGCACCCTGGCTACAGCGATCAAGATCGGCGCGCCGGTTTCCTGGATCAAAGCGCTGCGCGCGGTGCGGCGCTCGGGTGGAAGCATTCTTAGCGTGAGCGAGCAGGAAATTGCCGACGCCAAGGCGATGATTGGCCGGGATGGAATTGGCTGCGAGCCCGCCTCCGCCACCACCGTCGCAGGCATCAAGAAACTTGTGGCCGCAGGCCGGATTCGCCCGGGGGAAACGGTGGTGGCCGTGCTGACTGGGCACGTGCTGAAGGACCCGGACTACGTCAGCCAGTATCATCGCGGCGTATTGTCGCTGGATGACCCGGAGGGAGCTGCGCCACCCGAACGCATCCACGGGACGTTTCGCAACGTCCCCGAACACGTGGCTGCCACGAAGGCCGCGATTCTGGAAAGCCTGGAGCGGCGACGATAACGAACCGGCTGCGAGGCGCGGTTTGCGCACGCCCGGCAACGTCCCGGGGAGACTCCCCATCCCGATGAGCGCCACTCGACAAGCGTCTTTTGAGGTCCGCGTTCCCGCGTCCAGCGCGAACCTGGGCGCTGGTTTCGATTGTCTGGGCCTGGCGCTCGAGATCTATCTCAGCGTGCGGGCCAGTTTGCTGGCGCAGGCCAGCTCGCGTACGGTGGCGCGCAGCCGAGGTGTCCGCGGCACCTCCGAACTTCCGCAAGACCCCGACCAGAATTTGATCTTTCGCGCCATGCGCTACACGGCGGAACGCGAAGGCATCGAGCTTCCGCGCGTGCGCCTCGCCGTGCAGAACGAGATTCCGGTGGCCGGCGGGCTGGGCAGCAGCGCGGCCGCCACGGTCGCTGGCATCGCCCTGGGATTCCTTGTCGCCGGCCGGCCGGTGGACAGGGATGCAGCGCTGCGCTACGCCACGGAAATGGAAGGGCATCCTGACAATGTGGCCGCCGCGCTGCACGGCGGACTGACGGTGACCCTGACCCGCGGGGATGGCACCGTCGCGGCCATCCGCACGCGCTGGCCGAAAGTGATCCGCGTGATTGTGGTGACGCCGGACCTGGCGCTCGAAACGAAGAAGTCGCGCGCCGTTCTCCCGCACACCGTCGCGCGCGCCGACGCAGTCTACAACTTGCAGCGCGCCGCGCTTTTCGTTGCCGCCCTCGCGGAGCGCCGCTACGACCTCCTCTGGGATGCCATGCAGGATCGCCTGCATCAGGCCGCCCGCCAGACGCTCATTCCCGGGTTAGCCGAAGTGCTGGCTCTGCCACGCCTGCCGGGGATGCTGGGCGTGGCCCTGAGCGGCGCCGGCCCGAGCGTCGTAGCCCTTGCCACGGAGCGCTTCGAGGAGATTGGGAGAGCGATTGCCGGATGCTTCGATCGGCATGGCCTTGCTCCCACGGTCCGCAATCTCGAAGCCGCACAGGAAGGGCTCACTTCGTCCCAGAAATACGTCTCGCAGAAATAGACGCCCTGCAACTTCTTTGAAGCTGCGGAAATGTGGACGCTGGCGCGCCGCGCTCAGTGTGGTTGAGCGATGGTTCGGGCCCGGCGTTTCAACTGGCCGCCTTGAAACCTGGCGAACCCCGCCACAACTGCCAGGCCTGCCGCTAGCAGCAGAACCGTTCCAGGCTCTGGCGTGGTCACAGGAGGAGGTCCAGATGGCGGAATCAACGGCGGCGCCAAACTGCCTCCACCGACGATGGGGTAGATGAGAGGAGGCACGGGGAACCAGTCGGGATGGGCGGGCGGGAGGGTGAACGGTCCCGCGGGCGCAAAGAGCTGGGCATCGAGTGGTGGCCCGCTCTCGCTGAAAAGGCCGGGCCCCGCCGGAGCGGGCGGAGCGTTCCGGACCAACCAGGGCGGGTCCTGCAAGCCCTCCATGTCCTCGGCGGAAGGTTCCTTCGGCGAAATGTCCTTCGAGGGAGTGTTCGAGAGGCGATTGCCGCAACGGGTTCTGGCTTCATGCTGGCCGTCGGTGAGGATGGCCTCACCTTTCCAGATCATGATCTTCTTGCTCGTCCAGTACACCCGGTCGCCCATCCGATAGGAAACGTACATTTCGCGATTCTGCGTGAGGCGGATAATCCGCACCTTGGATACATCGAAGCCCTGGTAGTGCCGTGAGGCGACCGCATCATGCGCCAGGGCGTTTCGCAACTCCTGTGCGCTCTCGGCTCCTCCGGGAATTACGGAATACGGATAGACGCGGCGCGAGTGGAGCAGTAGATCACGGCGCATCATAGAGAGCGGAGCAAACATGCGCGGTGCGGACTCTCCCGCTGGGCTAGAAACCGTCTTGGCTGTGTTCTTCTCGGAAATTTTCGACGAGACTGCGACAAGCGCGAGCAGCACCGCGATTGTGAGCGGGCCCCCGATCCGAGCGGCCCAGTACGCCCAATCAATCGTATTAGTACCGCCGCGTTTTCTGTTCACAGAGGTCTGCCGTGCAGCCATTCCACGGAAATAGTAGCAATCATGGTACCAGATATCCCTCGTTGATTTCGCGTCTCATGCGCGGCGGAGAAAAGCTGCCAGGGATTCGGGATGCGACATTTGTTCCTCATAACAGGGATAAGTTCTTCCATAGCTTGCACCTGTGCCGCTGTGGCGCACCGTCGAGGATATAGTACTCCTAAGAAAATCCGGCGCGCAGCGGGGACCGATTTGATCGAGATCGTTGGTTGAATCGTGCGTGGATTACCCTGAAAAGCTCTGCGGTGTGTGGGCGCGAACTATCGGAACTGCGTCGTTCTAGCTTCGCGCAGGCGGGCGGCTTTCTTCAGTTCCTTCTGCCATTGCCAGAACATGACCCCAAGGGCGGCAAGCGGTCCCAGCAGAAACAAAATTCCTCCCAGGATGATTAAGCCCAACAGTGCGCCACTGGCCATACTCTCCACCGCCTTCTCCTTGTCGCGGGCCTTCCTGCTTCAACCCATGTACTTTAATCAGCGTCCGACAACTCCGTCAAGGGTACCGGCCTTCCCCATGTTAGATGCCTCCGGCGGGGGCCGCGGTGGCCCGCCGGTGCGCATTCACGGCTCGCATGCGATAATAGCCGCCGGCGCCGGAGGAGGGCCCGGCGCTCGCGGGAGGCGGTTCCGGCCTCTGCGCCGAGATATCCAGGAGCTGTGCAGAGATGTGGATTGTCAGGCTGGCGCTGCGGCGGCCATACACGTTCGTGGTCATGGCCATTCTGATTTTGATTGTGGGCGGCGTGGCAATCGTCCGTACCCCCACGGACATCTTTCCCAATATCGATATTCCTGTGGTCAGCGTGCTGTGGGGCTACGACGGCCTTTCCCCGATCGAGATGGCGGACCGCATCGTCTACAACTACGAGCGCTCGCTCACCACGACGGTCAACGACATCGAGCACATCGAATCGCAATCTCTCAGTGGCCGGGCGATTGTGAAGATTTTCTTTCAGCCCGGCGTGGATATCGGAAACGCCGTCGCGCAGATCACGGCCATTTCCCAGTCATCTGTTCACGCAATGCCCGCCGGTACGCTGCCTCCCTTTATCATCCAGTACAACGCCTCGACTGTCCCGATTCTGCAACTGGCGCTTTCGGGAGAGGGCCTTTCCGAACAGCAGTTGGGTGACCTGGGCCTGAATTTCGTTCGCGTCGGGCTCATCACCGTGCCCGGCATCTCCGTCCCGTATCCCTACGGAGGAAAGCAGCGGCAGGTGCAGGTGGATTTGAATACGCAGGCGCTGCAGGCCAAGGGGCTTTCACCGCTGGATGTGGTGAACGCCGTGGACGAGCAGAACCTCATCCTGCCCGCGGGAACCGCCAAAATTGGCTTTTATGAATATCAGGTGGACATGAATGGCGCTCCGCAGACAATTCGGGAGCTGAACGACCTGCCGGTCAAGCAGGTCGGGAACACCACCATCTACCTCAAGGACGTCGCCAACGTGCGCGACGGCTTTCCTCCTCAAACGAACATCGTTCGCGTGGACGGCAAACGCGCCTCGCTGATTTCGATCCTGAAGGGCGGCGACGTCTCGACACTGAACATCATCGCCAATGTGAAGAAGATGGTTCCCGTCCTGTTGGCTGGCCTGCCGCCGCAGCTGAAAATTCGGCCCATCTCTGATCAGTCCATTTTTGTGCGCGCCTCGATCAACGGTGTGGTTCGCGAGGGGGCCATCGCCGCTTGTCTGACCGGATTGATGATTCTGATTTTCCTGGGGAGCTGGCGCAGCACGCTGATTATCGCGGTGTCCATCCCGCTCTCGATTCTCACTTCGATCGTCGTGCTGAGTGCGCTCGGGCAGACCATCAATATCATGACCCTGGGAGGGCTGGCGCTTGCCGTCGGCATCCTGGTGGACGACGCCACCGTCGCGATTGAAAACATCAACCGGAACATTGA
>JAJXZD010000077.1 GCA_021780215.1 Acidobacteriota bacterium | reverse complement strand
CCCTCACGCCACAGGGAGCGCAGGAAATCCACATTGACGCCGGTGAGATAACCAACAAAGCCGAGGCCGCCCTCGCAACCTTCCATTTGCATCGGCTCGGCCAGAAAGCAGGCGGCGTCGGTGGCGCTGATGCCGGCGGCGGGCTGGCCGGCGAGTGAAATCGCTCCGGCGAGCTTCTTGTTCAGTAGTCCCGCAAAGACCATCACCGCGGCGTCGCGCGTTTCGCGGTCCGTGACGCGCAATCCGCCGACGAAGCGGCTGGCGATGCCCATGCGCGCCAGCGTGGAGGTGAAGATCTTTCCGCCGCCGTGGACGACCAGAATCTCGTGTCCGGCATGGGCCAGCTCCGCGATCTGGCGCGCCAGCAATTGCACGTCCTCGTCGCGTTCGAGCAGCGCTCCCGCAATCTTGACCACCAGTCTCATAGCAGCCCCGCCGTTTCCGGATACCCACGCATCCCGTTCAGATTTTGTACCGCTTGTCCCGCCGCGCCCTTGCCGAGGTTATCGAGGCACGAGAGAACCACCAGCCGCCGCCCCTCGGAATCAAGTGCAAACCCGATGTCACAAAAATTTGTGTGCGCCACATGGCGCAGTTCCGGCAGCGTTCCCGCCGGCAAAATGCGTACGAAAGGACGCCCTGCGTACGCCGCGCGATAGAGTGTCTCGACCTCCGCGAGCTTGCGCGGGGAATCGAGCCAGACATAGAGCGTCGCGAGAATGCCGCGATCCACCGGCAGCAGATGCGTGCTGAAGACGAAGTTCGCATCCGCCAGCCCGAGATGCTCAGAGATTTCCGGCGTGTGCCGGTGAGTGAACAGGCCATATGCGCGGAAATTCTCGTTGACCTCGACGAAATGCGTCTCGCGCTTCGGTTCCTTGCCCGCGCCAGTAACCCCGGACTTGCAATCGCAAACAATGCCGCGCGTCATATCCGCCCAGCCCGCACGCAGAAGTGGGCGCAAGCCTAGAATCACGGAGGTGGGATAGCATCCCGGGTTCCCCACCAGGCGCGCCGTGGGAAGGGCCTCCGCATACAGCTCCGGCAGCCCATAGACAGCTTCCGCGAGCAGCGATGCTTCCGGCGGAGCAAGTTTGTACCACTGCGCGAACGTCTCCGGGCGGCGAAAACGGAAGGCCCCACTCAAATCCACGATGCGGAGGCGAGGATTCGCGGCGAGCAACTGCGGAACCATTTCCGCGGAGGCCTCGTGTGGGGTCGAGAGAAAGACCACTTCGGCTCCGCTTGTGGCGACCGCTTCCACCGAAAGCGGCCGGCACGGCGCGTCGCCCCAGCCGCAAAGCTGGGGAAAGAGATCGGTGAGGCAGCGGACACCCGCGTGGCTCTCCCGCAGGTAGAACACCGGCCGCTCGATGTGCGGATGCCGCAGCAAGAGGCGGGCCAGCTCGAATCCCGCATAGCCCGTCACGCCGACGACGGCGACCCGTGCCGGGGCGCTCATCGGAGCATTTCCTCGAGGCGCTTGTGAACCGTATGGCCCGCGCCGCGCGAGGAGCAGATGAGCAGCACCGTGTCGTCGCCGGCAAGTGTGCCGGCCACTTCCTTCCAATGCTCGGCATCCACCGCAGCCGCGAGCGGCTGGGCGCCGCCGGGTGGCGTCTTGAGCACAAGCATGTTCTGTGCGGGGCGTATGTCGAGCAGGAATTCCTTGAGAGCGCGCGGGAGCGCGGGAAGCGGAGCCGACTCCGCGGCGGCCGCGGCGGCGAGCGGGCGATAGCCCTCGACGGTCTTCACCAGCCGCAGCTCGCGCAAGTCACGGGAAAGCGTGGCCTGGGTGACGCGCATGCCCAGATGGCCGAGCTGGCGCCGCAGCTCATCCTGGCTGGCGACCGACTGGCCGGCAAGGAGCTTCATAATCTGCCCCTGGCGGAATTTCTTTTGGACACCCATGTTCAGATCTGCTTGAATATTCACCCGCTTGCATAATCATACAGCGCCGATACCGGGTGTCAAGCGGTTCTTTGCAGAAGGCAGAGAAAACTTCGCAGAGGCAACCCTCACCGGATGCGAACTCGGCCGGCGACGAGAGCGCGAGCGTTTTCGTGATATGTTCTTGCCGATTTGGGGCTGCCCAGCGAGGCGACGAGCCTGCGGCCGGGCGCGAGGAGAGCGGGAATGAAACCGGGGAGCTGGAGCTCGATCGGCCTGATCTATTTTTACTCGATCCTCTGCGCTGCTTCGATCAGCAAGCTCGTTCCGATCGAGGGCGACATCGAGCGGGCCTTCGGCGCGACGCCGGCGGGCGTTGGTCTGGCGATATCCCTGATTGCGGTAAGCTCCGTCTTCGCCTCCACGATCGGCGGAGCGATTATTGACCGCATCGGGGCGCGGCGGTCCATCGTGGGCACAAGCGTCTTTCTCGTGGCATGCAACCTGGGCAGCTTTGCGGCGCGCTCGCTCTTCGCGCTGGACATGGCGCGGCTGGCGGAGGGCGTGGAATTCATCGGCATCATCGTTGCGGCGCCCGCACTGATAATGGCGACGACGACGGGCCGGCGGCGGGTGCAGGCGATGACGCTATGGTCCACCTACACACCCACGGGGGTGACTCTCGGTCTGCTTCTGGCCGCGCCTTTTGCGGGGACGTCCGCGTGGCGCTGGATGTTCCTCGTTCACGGAGCCCTCTTCGCCGCGGCGGCACT
>JAJXZD010000106.1 GCA_021780215.1 Acidobacteriota bacterium | reverse complement strand
GCGAAAAGGTGGAAAACACCGCTGAGCCGAGAACGACGGCGGCCACGACTCCGGCCATGGGAGCCACGCCAAAGCGCAGGTGAATGTGCATGGCCATGGCCAGCGCATAGACCAGCAGCATCTGGCACAGGCTCCGAACGCTCGAGGAGATGGCGCGCCCCAGCACCAGCGAGCTGCGGTCCGCCGGGCTCACCAGGTACTTGTGGACGATGCCGAGGTCGCGCTCCCAGATCAGCGAAATTCCATAGAAAATGGCGCCAAAGAGGACGCTCTGGGCCAATATGCCCGGAGTCATAAAGTCCAGGTAGCTCATGCCTCCGGTGGGAATTGCGTGGGCGCGGGTGAAGACCTGGCCGAAAATCATCAGCCACAGGATCGGTTGCACCATGCGGGTGAAAAGTTCGATCGGATCGTGAATCAGCTTGCGGATGTCCGCTTCGGCCACCGCCAGCGTCTGGCGAGCGTACGCGAGCGGGGCAAGCGAATCATCCCAGGCGTTTGCTGGTGACGCGTGCGCGTGCGACATCTCGCAAATCCCCTCCTTCCGCGATGGCGGCCCCGGTGCAGTCAATGAACACATCGCCCAGCGTTGCTGCCGGCCCGAGCGCGGCCTTCAGCTCCGCCGGCGACCCGGTGCGCACCACGGCTCCCTGGTGCATAAAGGCAATCGTCTCGCAGAGTTCGTCGGCTTCCTGCATATCGTGGGTGGTCATCAGCAGGGTCGTCTGAAATTCACGCCGGAGATCGCGGATGTGCTGCCATACGGCCTGCTTCGCGAACGGATCCAGGCCCACCGTGGGTTCGTCCAGGAAAAGAATGCTGGGACGATGCAGCATGGACTGGGCGATTTCCAGCTTGCGGATCATTCCGCCGGAGTATTGCTTCACCAGCTTACCGGCCACGCTGCCGAGATTCATGAAATCGAGCGCTTCAGCGATGCGCGCGGCGCGTTCCGAGCGTGGGATGCCGTAGAGCTTCGCCGATATCAGCAGGTTTTCGCGCCCGGTCAGGTCGCCATCCGCGGAAAGCATCTGCGAGACATAGCCGATCCGGCGGCGCACCTCCCGCGGCTGGCGCACGATGTCGAAGCCGGCCACGAGCGCCGTCCCCTCGCTGGGGGGCAACAGGGTGGTCAGCATCTTGATGAGAGTGCTCTTGCCGGCGCCGTTCGGCCCGAGCAAGCCGAAAATCGCGCCGTGAGGGCAGGAAAACGAAAGGTGGTTCACCGCCACCAGCGATTCAAAACGGCGGGTGAGCGATCTTGTTTCGATCGCCGCGGGCGTGGCCTGGAGCGCTTCTGTCTCCTGCACGCGAATCGAATTCGAGTGTTGATCCATCTTGCCGTTCGCGACTTCTTGTGCGACCCCCATTTCCAGCAGTCTTCCGGCCGATGTCGCGCTGTGGCTTTTTCGGAAGCCTGGATTCGAGAGGTGCCGGACGCATTATCCTACGGGAGCTTCCCGGTCCATGCAACCGAAGGGAGATCAACAAGGCATTCCGGAGGTGGTCTGCGCACACAAGGGCGCGGCGCGTGCAAAGCCGGACACGACGCAGCCGCGCGAGTTGAATGGAGAGGAGCGTCAGTCGCGATAGACGAATTCGAGCTCTACGCCGGCCACCGCGATGATGTCGCCGGGCGAGAGCTTTACGGCGTGCTGAATGACCTGTCCATTGACGCTCGGGACCTTATCGGCGGGGCCGACGTAATACGACTGATCCTCACGCCGGTTAATCTGCGCAGCAACCTTGGGCGCGAACCATCCGGTCAGCTTTACCGTGGCCATTCCCGATTTGCCGATGACCGTGAGCTTGTCGGAGAGCATGAATTCCTTCTGGCTGGTCCTGCCCTTGCGGACGACGAGCGTGGCCACTTTCAGGCGCGCGGGAGCGACCTGCGCGCTTTCGCCGGTGGCCGCGACCCTCTCAAGAAACTCGCGGCGCTCCTTTGTATCGAGCATGACGGTCTCGTTGATCTTCGGAGCGGCGGCCTTCGCGGGGCCGTTTCCCGAGGGGAGGGCGGCGGGGTCGTGCGAATCGGTGACGAGGATGGTGTGCTTGCCCACTCCAATCGAGTCGCCGGGGTTCAGCGTCACCATCTTCACGCGCTGCCCGTTGACGAACGTCCCGTTCAAGCTGCCGAAATCCTCGAGCATCAAGCGGCCCTGTTCGTTGAAGACCCGCGCGTGATAATGGGAGATGGCGGGATTGTCAATCACAATGGCATTGTCCGGCGAGCGTCCGATGCTTACCTCTTGTGAGCCGACAGTGGCCTCCCGCAGCACGGAATTTCCGAATTTCAGCACAAGCTTGGGCATTTGAGCATCCTCCCCCTCAAGATTGGTCCTTTGGTCGCTGCCTCCAATTCACGAGCTTTTTGAAGCGCGCGAAAGCGGCGGTTATCGCAGGCATTTTCCGCAGGACGATGGCCGTGATGTTGTCGTTTCCCCCCGCCTGTTTGGCCAGCTCAACGAGCCGCCCGGCCGCGATTGCCGGCGCGTCGCCTTCGCTGAGCACGCCGGCAATCTGCGCGTCGGAAAGCTCGCGCGTCAGCCCGTCGGAACAGAGCAGCACGGCGTCGCCGTCCATGAACAATTCCTCGGTCACGTCCACGTCCACACCTTCGCCGACGCCGAGGGCGCGTATCAGTACGTTCTGCAACGTGCTGCATCCGGCTTCCTGCTGCGTCATGCGCCCCTGGCGCACTTCCTCCGCCACCAAGGAATGATCCTGGGTCAATTGTTCGAGTGCGCCGCACCGCAGCCGGTAGGCGCGGCTGTCTCCCACATGGGCGATGCTCATGCGCTCCCCGTCACACTGCACCGCTACGACCGTGGCGCCCATGGCCTGCCCAGGCGCGTTTTCTTGGGCCGTGCCGTAAACCCTCTCATTCGCCAATCGAATCGCGCTGGCCAGGCGGTTCGAGACGGCGGAAACTTCCGGAAAATAGCTTCCGAGGAGAGGAACGCCTGAATTGCGTCCGGCCTCGCGGCAATGCGTGAGGACCGTATCTATGGTCAGTCGGCTGGCCACTTCGCCATAGACCAAGCCGCCCATGCCGTCCGAGAGCACGAACAGGCCGATCTCCGGCGCCAGGCCGAAGCAGTCCTCGTTGTTTTCGCGGACGCATCCGGTGTCGCTGTGTGCCCCGAATTGCACGTTGTTTGGCATCTCAATCCAACGCCTGCGAATTCGGCCCCTTGAACCTCATGGGTTCGGGTCTTGTGCTATCCCGGAGCCTTGCCCCTGCTTTCTCATGGGATTCTTCACCAGGCGGGCGCCGGAAACTCCCTGTTCATGAATCCACTCGAGAACGCTGCCGGCCTGTTCTGGCCCGAAAGGCCCGGCAAGAACCACAAAAAATTTTCCCTGCATGTTGCGCCGAGGGACGACCGCGACGGGCAGCCCCAGGTCCTCAATCTGCTTGGCCTGGGATTGCGCGCGGTCTTCGCGTTCGAACCGGCCCACCCACACGAAGCTGGGCCCGCGGTTGTTCGCGACAGGGGAGTATGCAGGCTGAGAATCTCCGGCGGTCTGACTCGTGCCCTGCGGGCTTGTCTTGGGAGCTGCAATCGAATCCGCAGTTTTTCTCCGATCGGGCGGCGGCGCAGCCGGAGTTGCCAACGCCGGCCCGGCTACCGAAGGCTGCTGCCCCGCTGACGACGCAGAGTCGCCCGAGGTTCTCTGGTGTCGCGCAGCGTTCGGTTGTGGCTGAGCGGGAGGCGGCGCGGGCGTGGTGGATTCATCGGAAGGCTGCGATTCAGTGTTCTGCGGCACTGGGGATGGAGACGGCTGCGTCTGGGCATCTGCCTGACCATCCGGCTGCGCGGTTGCTTGCTTAGTTGCTTCTCTGGTCGCCGCACCGGCCGCGGACTTGATGGCTACCTCAGCGGTCCTGGCCAATTGGAGCACGGACAGCGGAAGATATCTCTGGGCCGCCTGCGCTATTCTCGCCTTGTAGTGCCAGCCAGCAAACGCAGCGCTAGCCAGGAAGATCCCCAGCAGGACCCACCCGGATGCGCGCCGGGGCTTGGGCGCCGCCAAGGCCGACGAGCCATAGAGAGGATGCGGCGCGATATGCTCTGCGTGGGCCGGACGGCCCGACGCGCCCATTGCCGGCGCCACGAGAGGCGCGGGTGCCTCAGCGGGCTTGGGCGCGGCAAGCGCGCTCTTCAGATCCGCGATGGATTGAAACCTCTTCGCCGGTTCCTTTTCCAGGCACCGCAGAATGGCGCGCTCCACCGGGACAGGAGTGGCCGGCTCGATCTCGTGCGGAGGAACAGGCGCTTCGCGCATCTGCTTCAGGGCCACGGCAACGGCGTTCTCCGCCTGAAACGCCTGCTTGCCTGTGAACATTTCGTAGAGAATCAAGCCTAGGGCGTAAATATCCGTGCGATAGTCCACGGGCTTTCCGGCTACTTGTTCGGGAGCCATATAGGCGGGTGTTCCCACCATGGAACCGGTCAGCCGGGTTCCCGCCTCCATGGACCGGGCAATACCGAAATCCATGATCTTCACGTTGCCCTGCCAATCCACCATCACATTCTCGGGCTTCAAATCGCGGTGGACGATTCCCTGGGCATGGGCTTCCTGCAAGCCGGAACAGATCTGGTGCGCAAGGTCCACGGCCTTGCGCGGGGGAAGGCCCTCGAAGCGCGTCAGGACAGCGCGCAGGCTTTCGCCCTCCACGAATTCCATCGAGGTGTAGGAAATGCCGCCGATCCGGTTGAACTCATAGACGCGGCAGACGTTCTTATGGGTGATCTTGCGTGCGAAGAGAAGCTCGTTCTTGAAGCGCTCCATCATCGCCTGGTCCGAGGCAATCTCGGGCTTCAGCAGCTTCAATGCGACTGTCTCGCCCGTCTCCCGGTCTCGCGCCTTGAACACATGGCCCATGCTGCCGTGTCCGGCCTGGCCCAGGATTTCGTAACGCTGCGACAGAGGGGAAAGGTCCATCGCGGAGAATGGAGCACCGGGCGCTGCCAGCGACGAGGTATCCTGCGTGAGTGTCGTGGCTTCGGGGACATCGCTCAGGAGCAGGGTCTTGTTCGCGTCTGGACGCGCGGTAGCCTCCTTCTGAGAAGGGTCCAGGCTCGGATTCGAGGGTTGAGACATGGTTCACCGCGTCTGTTTAGAATAGGCGGCACGGAAGCCAAGGGCCACAGATTGAGCATGAGATGTGAGGAAAGAGTATCCAGTACGAAAGAACTATCCGGTGCTTTCGCAACCTCGGCGCAAATATTCGTTGGATGGCGGGTGAGTTCTTGTGAATAATGAATGAAGGAAAGTATTGCTTGGCTGGGGGAGTTTTATCCCAGCACAGAGGAACAACATTGAAGATCGCCATTGTCGGAAGCGGATATGTGGGGCTCGTGAGCGGGGCGTGCCTGGCGCAACTGGGGCACGAGGTGGTCTGCACGGATAGTGACACCTCAAAGATTCGGACCCTCGAAGCCGGCGGGCTCCCGATTTACGAGCCAGGGCTTGATACGCTGATTGCCCAAGCGCGCCGCGAGGGGCGCTTGACCTTTTGTTCCAATCCCGCCGACGCCGTGGCCATGGGAGAGGCCATTTTTATCTGCGTGGGTACTCCTCCGCTGCCGAACGGGGACGCCGATCTGAGCGCGATTGATCATGTCGCGCGACTGATCGCCACCGAGGCGAAGTCTCCCAAGCTGGTGATTGAGAAAAGCACGGTTCCCGCCCGCACCGGCCAGGAGCTGAAGCGAGCTCTTGCGGTTTACGGCCGGAAGACCGGGGTTGTCTTCCGGGTGGCATCGAATCCCGAATTCCTGCGCGAGGGGACCGCGGTTGGCGATTTTCTGCATCCTGACCGGATTGTGGTTGGGGTGGAAGATGAAACAGCGGAAAAACAGCTCCGGGACATCTATCGGCCCCTCCTCGAGCGCACTTTTTCATGCCCTATCCACGCACCCGCGTGCCCGGAAGGCCCGGCCGCGACCTGGCTTGTGACGACCATCAGCAGCGCGGAGTTGATCAAGCACGCTTCGAATTCGTTTCTCGCCCTGAAGATCTCCTACGCCAACATGGTGGCTGATCTGGCCGAGCGGCTTGGCGCGGACATCGGAGAAGTGACCCGCGCGATGGGATTGGACCCGCGCATCGGTCCAAGTTTTCTCTCTGCCGGGCTAGGGTTCGGAGGATTCTGCCTGCCGAAGGATTTGCAGGCGTTCGTTCACCTGGCGGAGCGTTCGGGCGTGGATTTCACGATGCTGAAGGAAGCGGAAAAGATCAATCGGCGGCGCATCGAGCGTTTTGTCGAGAAGATTCGCGACGCGCTCTGGGTGATCCGGGAAAAGCGGGTCGGAGTGCTCGGCCTGGCGTTCAAGCCGGATACGGACGACGTCCGGTTTGCTCCGGCGATTGACCTGGTCGCCACCCTGGTTCGGGAAGGAGCGCGTGTGCGCGCCTATGATCCCGAGGCCATGGAGAAGGCGCGCCCGCTGCTGCCAGAAGTCGAATATGCCCAATCGGCCTATGAGGCGGCGCGAGATGCGGAGGCCCTGCTGATTGCGACCGAGTGGGGCCAGTTTCGCCAGCTCGATTGGGACCAGGTGAGGGAAACGATGGCGCGCCCCCTGATTCTCGACGGGCGAAACCTGCTTTCCCCCAAGGAAATGAAGGCCCGCGGCTTCGAATACCGTTCCTTCGGCCGTCCGGACTGATTTACCCGGCGCGGAAAGGGACCATGAACTCTCCCAGGGCCTATGCGGGTCGGGCCGTGGCGGCAATCTGTGCCTTGAAGAAATCGCAGGTCAGTCCCAGCCCCTCTTCCAATTGCACTTTGGGCTCCCAGCGCAGGATGCGCCGTGCCTTGGTGATGTCCGGGCAGCGCTGCTTGGGGTCGTCCTGCGGTAGAGGACGGTGGATGATGGGAACGCCTGATCCGGTCAGGCGGCGCACGCGCTCCGCGAATTCGAGAATCGTGATTTCGTGCGGGTTGCCAATGTTCACCGGCTCGTGTTCGTTGGATTCGAGCAGCCGGTAGATTCCCTCGATCAGGTCGGAGATGTAGCAGAAGCTGCGGGTTTGCCGGCCATCGCCGTAGACCGTGATCGGCTCACCGACCAGGGCTTGATAGAGGAAGTTTGGAAGCGCCCGTCCGTCATTCAAGCGCATGCGCGGGCCATAGGTGTTGAAAATTCGCACGATGCGCGTATCCAGGCCATGGTAGCGATGGTAGGCCATCGTAATGGCCTCGGCGAAGCGCTTGGCCTCGTCGTACACGCCGCGCGGTCCGACCGGGTTTACGCGCCCCCAATACGTTTCTGGCTGAGGGCTTACTTCCGGATCGCCATAGCATTCCGAAGTGGAAGCCAGCAGAAACTTGGCCCCCTTGGCTTTCGCAAGGCCCAGCGCGTTGTGGGTTCCGAGGGAGCCGACCTTCAGCGTTTGGATGGGAAACTTCAGATAATCCGGCGGGCTGGCGGGGGAGGCGAAATGCAGCACCGTGTCCACCTCTCCCGGAACCTCGATGAATTGCGAGACGTCGTGGTGCACCTTGTGGAATCTCGGATTCGAAGTCAGATGCGCGATGTTCGCATCCGAGCCAGTCACGAGGTTGTCCATGCAAAGGACATCCCAGCCTCGTGAGATAAACAGATCGCACAGATGCGAGCCTAGAAATCCCGCACCACCTGTAATGACAACTCGCAAGCTGGCCTCCTCAATCCGCGTGCTTACCCGGCATTTCTCGCCGCCGGCCTTCCACCTCTGTCCAAGGCCGCGACGCAGAACACTCCTTCAAATCCGCGTTTGGTTCAACGGCGCGAGAAAGCCGCGGGGGAAACAGGGTGCGGCTTCTCGCGCTCCGGAAAAGCCGGGGCTACTTCTTTTTCCCCTTGGGCTTCCTCTCCAGGACCTTGGTTTCTACTCCACCGCCCATCGCAGCCAGGGCGTCCAGATTCTGCTTGGCCTGCGCGGCGTAGGGGCCGTTGGGATCGATGGAGATGCATTTTTGATAGGCATCTGCGGTCCCAGGCGGGATGATGAAGGTCATCTTGTTGCCCTCCTGCTTGGTATCAATCAGGCCGGTGTAGGCGCTGCCGAGCAGATACCAGGCTTGGGCGTCCTTGGGATTGGCCTGTGTAACCTTCAAGAGGGGAGCGACCGCATCCTTGAAATCTCCCTTGTTGCTCAGAATGATGGCAATGTTCTTGTAACATGTCGCCGTAGTTGTGGGGTCGAGGGCGGCGGCCTTGTCGCAACTGCCGCTGGCATCGGCGAGCTTCGCGGTGGCGGCTGCGGGATCGGTCAGGGCTGCGGCTTGGTTGGCCTGCGCGAGGCTCATGTTGAGGTACGTCGGGGCCTGCGGGTTCAGCGCGACCGCTTTTTCAAACGCGTTCACGGCGTCATCATTCTTCCCGGCCAGGGCATACGCCTGCCCAAGGTTGGCCAAGACAATGGCGTGGTTCTTGGTATCCTTGGCGCTAACCAGCGGCTCGGCGGCCTGAAATTCATTGATGGCGGTCTGGTAGTCGGCGGTCAGCTTGGTCTGGATTGCGTCCTTCTGGTCGGCCGGCGCCGTCCGAATCTGAGCCCGAAGGGTATTGATTTCCTGGAAGGCTGCCACGCCGGCGTCCACGTGTCCCTTCATGACGCTGAACTGGCTGGCTTCCTGCTGCTTTTTCTTTTCTTCTTCCGGGTGCGCCGCGCTTTGCTGGGCAATGATCTCCTTGAAGTTGAAGACCACGTCATTGTCTTGGTCGGTCTGGATCTGCCGCTGCTCGGTGTAGTTCTTGAGTCCCGCCGAGGGCGCATTGAGGATGAAAGTATAGATTCCCGGAGACAGCCCAATCTGGGAGAACCGGCCTTTCTTGTCGGTCTTCAGATTGAAGGTTTGCCCGTTCGCGCTCTTGATCTGTACCGAAACGCCCACCCAAGGATTTCCGTCGTGGTCCATCACCTGGCCGTTGACCCGGCCATTCTGCGCCGCAGCCATCAGTGGAAACAACAGCACAGCGGCCAGCGCCAGGCATACTGGAATCAATCGTCTCATCTAGATACCCCCCTCATTGCCCGAAGATAGGTCCCACCGAATCGTATAAATATATTATGACGCAACTGCTGCCCTGTATGCGATAGGGTCGCGCAGCCCGGCCTCGGAGAAGGCCCGCAAGCGCAACCGGCAGCTATCACAGACCCCGCAGGCTTCGTCCTCGAACTGGTAGCAGGACCAAGTGCTCCTCAGAGGCGCTCCGAGCGCGGCGCCTCGGGAGACAATTTCGCTCTTCTTCAGCCCGATGACCGGAGTCATGATTTCAATCCGCGTCTCGGGGCGCGTCCCCACGCGGATCAGCTCTTGAAAGGCTCGATAATATTCCGGCCGGCAGTCCGGATAGCCGGAGCTGTCTTCAGCCACAGCCCCGATGAAGATGGCCTCGGCGCGGATGACTTCCGCCCAACTCACCGCGGCGGATAGAAAGTGCGCATTTCGGAAGGGAACATACGTGACGGGAATGCCCGCGTGAGACTCAAGCGCCTTGCCGGATTCCGGCACCGCAATCGCCGCGTCGGTGAGCGCGGAGCCGCCGACTTGCGCGAGCGAATCGAGCCGGACAACCAGCCGCTCGCGCGCGCCGTAGAAGTCGGCGATCTCTTCGAAGGCGTGCCGCTCACGCCGCTCGGTGCGTTGGCCGTAGCTCACGTGCAGCAGGGCCAGCCGATGCGTCGTATCGGCGATAGCGGCGGTGACGCAGGAGTCCATTCCCCCGCTCAGCAGCACGACCGCCTTGGGCTTCTCCTTTATCCGCCGCAATCAAACCCCCTTCATCGCCGGATCCCAGATGAATTTGTGCAGTTGCAGGCCCACTCGCACGGGCAGGCGGTCCTGCAGCACCCATTCCGCGAGTTGCGCCGCGGGTAATCCTGGCCAGCGGCCCGCCGGGTCCGGGAACACCGGAGAGAACAGGACCTGGCGAACGCGCGAGGCGAGATTCCACCGTAGGGCGAAGTCGCGGGCGAAATCATAATCCCGGCGGCTGGCAATCACAAACTTGATCTCGTCCTCGCCGTTCAGGGCATCGAGATTCGCGGCGTCAAACCTGCCGGATTCGCCCGAGTCTGGGCATTTCACATCCACAATCCGGATCACGCCCGGTGGCAGCACGCCAATATTCCGCTCGCCGCTTGTTTCCATCAGCACCTGGAAGCCGGCGTCGAGCAAGGCCCGGGCCAAAGCGGGTGTTTCAGGCTGCAAGAGCGGTTCGCCGCCGGTGATTTCCACGAGGGGAATTCTGGCGGGAGGCTGCCCCGCCAGCGCATTGACCGTGTCGAGGACCTCGCCCAGCCCCTGTTTCTTTCCGCCGTAGAAGGCATAGGCCGTGTCGCACCACACGCAGCGAAGATTGCATCCCGTGAGCCGCACGAAAATGCAGGGCAGGCCGGCGCGCGTGCCTTCTCCCTGAAGCGATCTGAAGATTTCGGTGATGACCATGTGCCGACGCTCGCAACCGCCCGGCCGGCTCATCCTGCCGCGCGCGGAATAGCACTCGCTAGGGCCGGTAGGTGGCCGCCGTGGTATCCGTTTCCCACACGGTGATGCTGGCGATCTTCGCGCCGTTTGACGCAGGGCGGAGCTGCCGCGACGTTTCCTCGTAGATGTGGCGCGCCAGATTTTCCGCCGAAGGATTCAGCCGGTCGAAGGGCGGAAGCTCGTTCAGGTATTTATGGTCAAGAGTCCGAAGCACGCCCTGCACCACCTGCTTGAGATGGACAAAATCGTAGAGCAGACCGACCGAATCAAGATCCGCGCCGGACACGATGACGCGCACCTTGTAGTTATGCCCGTGCAAATCCTCGCACTTTCCCTTGTAGTTGCGCAGGTTGTGCGCCGCTGCGAAGGAATCGTCCACGCTGACTTCGTACATGATTCTTCCTCTAAGTCCGGCCGGCGGCAGGGGCGGTGCGTGGCCCACGGCTATGGCGGGCAGCTTTCCATGAAGCGCGCAACATCCGCGACGTCCTGCGTGATGGCGTAAGCAGGCAGGGACTCAGCAAAAATTTTACCATATTGCATGCGCCGGATGCGGGTATCTAGGATGGAGAGAACGCCGCGGTCGGTTTTCGACCGGATCAGGCGGCCGAAGCCTTGCTTGAGCGCCAGCACGGCCTCGGGCACCTGATATTCGGCGAAGGCATTGCGGCCGTCCTCGGTCAGTGCACGCACGCGCGCGGCGACGATGGGGTCGCTCGGCACGGCAAACGGCAGCTTGTCAATAATCACGCAGGAAAGCTGCGCGCCGGGCACGTCCACGCCCTGCCAGAAGCTCGCCGTAGCGAAAAGCACGGCGTTCGGAGTCGAGCGGAAGCGGTCGAGAAGAGTCGAGCGCGGTGCGGTGCCCTGAAGCAGCAAGGGAAACGGCACGCGCCCCGAAACGCGCTCATGAATTTCCCGCATCTGCCCGTAGCTGGTGAACAGGCAGAACGCCCGGCCCTGCGTGATATCAAGCAGCCGCGCGATCTCATCGGCCGCCCGCGCGGAAAACGACGGGCTTCGCACATCCGGCATCTCGCGCGGAATGTACAGCACAGCCTGTGCGGCATAATCAAATTCCTGCGGGAGCACGCTCTCCGCCGCGGGCCGCACGCCGAGCCGCTGCTTCAAATAATCGAAATTCGCGCCGACCGCGAGTGTTGCCGAGGTCAGGATGACCGTGTCGAACTGCTCGAACAGCTTTTCGCGAAGAATTTCGGACACGTCAATCGGCGTGGCGGCCAGGAATACGCCGCGCCCGCGCCGCTCGTACCAATAGACGTAGCCCTTTTCCTCGCTTTCGAGCAGGAAAGCCAGTTCGCGGCGAAGTTCCGAGGCGCGCCGCGCCAGCGCGATCACCTCCTCGGGCTTCGGCGCGAGCGCGGAAAGCTCGGTCTCCAGGCGTTTCACGGAAGATGTCAGTTCGGTAAAAGCCTCGCGATTCTGCTCAAGAAAGGCGCTCCGTTCCGCCAGGCTAAACGAGTAGCGGCCCTCCCGCTCCGGGAAGCGCTCGAAAAACGCGCGGGCACGCTCGCGAATCCGCGCCGTCTGCCGCCGCAGCGGTGCCGAGCCCACGCGCAGGAGGCGGAGCGTGCTCTCGGCGTCGCGGGCAAGCTCCTCAAAGCGGTAGCTCGAAAGACGGCGGCCGAAATAGTCGCTGGCCACATCCTCGATCTCATGGGCTTCATCGAAGACAACCGCTGAATACTCCGGCAAGATCGAGCCGAAATCGTCCTGGCGGATGGCCAGGTCGGCGAAAAAGAGGTGGTGATTGACGATGATGAGATCCGCTTCGTGCGCCCGCTGGTGCATCGCGGTGATGAAACAGCGGGAAAACTCGGGACACTTCTGTCCGGTGCAAAGGTCGCTGCGCGCGTCCAGGCGGTTCCACAGTTCCGCGTCATCCGGAAGAAAGGTCAGCTCGCTCCGGTCTCCGGTTTCGGTGACTTTTTCCCAGTCACGAATCTGGGAGAACCAGTCAATTTCATCCATGCCCTTGAACAACGGCTGGTCTTCGATCTGGTGCACTTTCCGGCGGCAGAGAAAATTGGCCCGCCCCTTCATCAGCGCGGCCTTCAGGTTGGGCGCGAAGTTCTTCTGGAGGAAGGGCACGTCCTTCTGAAAGAGCTGTTCTTGCAGCGATTTGGTCGCCGTTGAAACGACTACGCGGCGCCCGCTGCGGATCGCGGGGATCAGGTAGGCGAGCGTCTTGCCGGTGCCCGTGCCGGCTTCGATGATGGCGTGCTGGCGTTTTTCGAAGGCTTCTCCGGCAATCCGGGCCATGGCCAGTTGCGAGGCGCGAAATTCATAGCCGGGATGGCGCCTGGCCAGCAAGCCGCCGGGGCCGAAGATATCCTCGGCGGTGATTTCCTCGATTTTCTCGGAGGATTTGTTGGCCATGTGCGCTTCAGACGTTTGCCAGCCCGGAAATGGCTCCGGATAAATTAACACACCGTGCGGCCGATTCTGGCGCTCTCTGCGGGCATGCCCGCCTGTGCTCAGGGCTGCCGCGGTGTCCCTTGAAGAAGCCCGGCCCAGTGGGAAAGATGGTTCAGCGATTGCTCGTGCGTCTGATCGAGCTCGAGCGGGGTAATCGAAATGGCGCCGTCGCGAATCGCGGCGTGATCGGTGTCCGGGCCGATGCCTTCGACGAACTGCTGTTCGCTGAGCCAGTAATAACGCCGTCCGCGCGGATCGGTTCCCGGCTGCAGCAGGTTGCGGGTGATTTTCGACGACTGGCGCGTGAAGCGAACTTCGCCGGCCCAGTCCTGCGGGACGTTGACGTTGAGAATCACCCCCGGCGACAGCCCCTCGCGCAGAATCAGAGGAATCAGCTCCCGCGTGAAGCGCCCCGCCGGCGCAAAATCGAACTCTTTCCCGCGGTACGCCACGGAGACCGCCACCGCTGGCACGCGATTGATGGCCGCTTCCATCGCGGCCCCCACGGTCCCGGAGTAGTAGATGTTCTCGCCCACGTTGCCGCCGCGATTGATGCCGGAAACGACGATGTCCGGCTTCTCCGCGAGCAGGGTGTGAAAGGCCAAAATCATCGCATCGGCGGGAGTGCCTTCGACGGAATACTCACGTTCGGCAATCAGATCGCAATAGATGGGCTGGCGAAGAGTCAGCGATTGCGCGGCGGCGCTGCGCTCCTGCGACGGGGCGACAATGGTGATCGTCCCCAGCCCCTCGAGCGCCTGGGCCAGCGCGCGCAGGCCGGGAGCGTGAATCCCGTCGTCATTGGTAAGCAGAATATGAGGCATAAATCCTGTGTCGCGGGCAAAACACCACCGGAAGAATTGCGCGCGTCCGAATTTCCAAGCGGAGACATGGTCGGGACGACTGGATTTGAACCAGCGACCTCACGCACCCCAAGCGTGCGCGCTACCAGGCTGCGCCACGTCCCGACCGCATGGCCCTGCAGCTTCCGATTTCCAGCGTATCACTCGCGTTCGAGCAGGGTCAAGATGGCGAGCAGCTCTTCATGAAGGTCCAGCAGCAGTTTGCGCTGGGCCCGCGACACGGGTTCACGACGCGGCGGGGGAGGAGCCTCCAGGACCGGCTCCGGCGATGCCTCTTTTTCGCCGCCGTTTTGTTCGGCCAGGTGCTTGCGCGCCCCGGCAATGGTGAACCCCTCATCGTAAAGGAGGCGCTTGATTTCAAAGATGGTCTCGATATCCTCGCGCCGGTAGAGCCGGTGCCCGCTGGGGCTTTTCACCGGCTGGAGGGCAGGGAATTCGGATTCCCAGTAGCGCAGGACAAAGGCCTTCGTCGCCGTCAGGCGGCTGACTTCGCCGATGCGGAAAAGGCTCTTTTCCGGAATTTCCCGCGCAGGTTGAGCCGCACTCGCCATGGCTTTCCTGTATCCTAGGCCCTTTCGCCGCCATGTCAACCCCTGTGGCCCCGGATGGCGTAAATGGGGACTTCGTTCCTCTGGCGCGGATTCGTTGAACCCATTGGAGCGGGGTGATAGGCTTGGCGCGAGAAAGCAGGGCGCGGCGGACGTGGAGCTTCCTATGGCAGCCGACCGCGCAGCTACAGATCCTCCATTGAGCTCCCCGGGAATACAACTCGAACACGCGGGACGCATCGAAGCGCAGACGCTCGCGACGGTGCGCCAACTGCTCGATGAACTGGGAGCATCGCGGGGGATCGAAGAGCTGGCGGCTCGCGGACCGGCGGCGCATCTCGAGCGGGAGCTGGGATTTGGAAGCCTCGAACGCGTGGAATTGATGCTGCGCCTGGACCGCGCGTTTGGCATTCACATACCTGATCAGGTGGTCGCGCAGGCGGATCACGTCGTGGATCTGATTGCCGCGATCGAACAGGAAGAGCTGCGGAAGGCCAGCGGAGCGGGAGGTGAGGGACCGCTCCATCGGCCGATGGCTTCGGCCAGTGTGGCCTCCCGGCCGGCTATTGCCGAGCGCCCGGATTTCGAGCGGCAAGTTCGCAGCGCCCGAACATTGACTGAAATCCTCCGGCTGCGCGGGTTGGGCGAGCCGAGCCGCGCGCATATTCACCTTTATGGCGAGGACCACGAGCCTCGCACGATTACTTTTGGCGAGCTTTACAGCCGCGCTGCGGGGGTCGCGGGGGAGCTGCGGCGGCAGGGGTTGGCGCCGGCCGAGACGGTGGCGATCATGCTGCCAACCTGCGCGGAGTTCTTCCATGTCTTCGCGGGAATCCTGTTGGCCGGCGGCATCCCGGTGCCGATCTATCCGCCGTTTCGCGCCGATCGCATCGCCGAATACGCCGCGCGGCAGGCCTCCATTCTCAACAATGCGGAGTGCCGATTTCTTGTCACCTTCCGGCAGGCGGAGGGGCTGGCGCGGCTGCTCCAGCCACGCGTCCCATCGTTGCGAGGAGTGCTGAACGCGCAGCGGATTGCATTCTCCGAACCGCGCGACTCCGCGCCATCCCCTGGCGTGTGGCGTCCGGTGGAGAATCTCTCGCACGAGGCGCACGAGGATGAGATCGCGTTTCTCCAGTACACCTCCGGCTCGACTGGCGACCCGAAAGGGGTCACGCTGACGCACGCGAATCTGCTGGCCAACATCCGCGCCATTGTGGATGGGGTCGGCTTGCAGCCGGAGGACTCGGCGGTAAGCTGGCTGCCGCTCTATCACGACATGGGACTGATCGGCGCGTGGATGGTGCCCTTGTATTCAGGCAATCCAGTGGCGATCATGTCCCCGCTAGCTTTTTTGAGCCGGCCGGAGCGTTGGCTTTGGGCTATCCACCGCCATCGAGCCACGATGAGCCCCGCCCCGAATTTCGCTTACGAGTTGTGCCTGCGCCGGATCGCAGACGCCGATTTGCAGGGGCTGGACCTGAGCTGCTGGCGCGCCGCGTTGAACGGCGCTGAGCCCGTCCGCGCAGACACGATGGAGCGGTTTGCGGCGCGATTCGCTTCCTACGGGTTCCGGCGGGAAGCTCTGCTTCCCGTCTATGGCCTGGCCGAGGCATCGCTGGCCGTTTCGGTCCCGCGGATGGGGGACGGCTACCGACTGGACCGCATCCAGCGCTCCGTCTTCGAATCCGAAGGCCGTGCGGTGCCTGCTTCGGCGGATGATTCCGCGCCGCTCGAATTTGTGAGCGCCGGGCAGCCGCTCGGGAATGTCGAGGTTCGCATCGTCACATCCGACGGAACCAGCGCCGGAGAGCGCGTGGAGGGGCGGCTGCACTTCCGCAGCCCGTCAGCCACCTGTGGCTATTACCGGAATCCTCGTGCGACAGGCAATCTGCTCGCCGGAGACGGCTGGCTCGACTCCGGGGACCTGGCGTATCAGGCGGAGGGAGAGCTATTCATCACGGGCCGCGTGAAGGACGTCGTCATCAAGGGCGGACGCAAACTGTACCCGCAGGAGATCGAGGAGATCGCGGGGCAGGTTCCCGGCGTGCGTGCCGGGTGTGTGGCAGTTTTCGGAGCGCCCGACGCGCGCAGCGGGACGGAGCGCCTGGTGGTCGCCGTCGAGGTGCGCAGCCGCGGAGAAGACCGGCGAATTTCGGCGGAAATCTCCCGCCGCGTTCATGACGCGATGGGAATCCCGCCAGACCTGGTCGAACTCCTGCCGCCCCAATCCATTCCGAAGACCTCCAGCGGCAAGCTGCGCCGCGGTGAGACGCGCCGCCTCTTTCTGGCCGGCAAGCTCGGCAAGAGGCGCATGCCGCCATGGGTGCAGGCCGCCGGTTTGGCGATTCGGGGAGCGGCCCCGCGGGCCGCGGCGCTGGCAAAGCGCGGCGCCCGGAAGACTTGGGAAGTTGCCTACGGTGTGTACGCCCTGTCGGCGTTTGCGGTGATTCTGCTGCCGCTGTGGCTTATGGTTGTCCTCACGCGTGATCCGAAGCGCGCTGCCCGGCGGATCCGCACGGGAGCGAGATGGATTCTCCTCGCGACTGGCGTGCCGATTCGCAGAGAGGGCGTCGAGGCACTATCGCAGGCGGTGGATGCCGGTGGGTGTATTTTTACTCCCAATCATTCAAGTTATCTCGACATTCTGGTATCGCTCGCGCATTTGCCGGCGAGCGTCCGGTTTGTGGCCAAGGGCGAGGTTCTGAAGATGCCTTTCTTTGGCACAATTGCGCGGCGGAGCCGGCAGTTTGCCTTCGATCGCGGCGATTCGCAGGCGCGAATCCGCCAGGCACAGGAAGTCAATGAAGCTCTCGGCAAGGGAGAATCGGTCGTCATCTATCCGGAAGGCACATTCACGGCGATGACGGGGATCCGGCCCTTTCAACTGGGAGCTTTCAAGTCCGCAGTGGATGCGCAGCGGCCGATTTGTCCGGTGGCACTGCGCGGAGCGCGCCAGATTCTGCGCGATGGCACGCGCTTGCCCCGGCCCGGGAGCATTACCATCACGTTCGGCCCGCTGCTGAGGCCTGATCCGGCCGCGGCGGGGGCATGGGAGGAGATTGTCCGCCTGCGGGACGCGACGCGGGCCATCATTGCGCAGAACGCCGGCGAGCCCCTTCTCTAGGGCAGCCTGTCCGCAAGACCGAGGAAGGGAACGCGCTGCCGGCTATTGCACGGTCGCGCGTAGCGTGGCGGGAAGCAGGGATGCGTGATGAGCGACTAGAAGCCAGTGGCCATCGCGTAGGACGAAGATATTTGTCGCCTGCACGATGGCTTCATCGAAGCCTTCTGCGAACGCCGTGGTGATCCTGGCGGTGCAGGCAACCCAGCCGACGCTGCCCTCCACGCGCACCCAGTTGCCGCTGATGGCCACGCGGACCCGCTTCAGATTCCTGAACACGCGCTTCCACCGTTCGCGTATATCGTCCCAGCCGCGCAGGAGGTCCCAGCCTGGCTGCACGCATTGAATGTCGTCATCGTGCGCCCAGATCGCCTCCATGTCCGCGAGGCTCAGCGCCTCAAACGCGGCGAAGAAACGGTGGTTGGCGGCACGGACGGCATCTTCCGGGGTCGGTTTTTCTCGAACAGTTGGGGTGGGCATGATTCGAATGGATAGAACGCGAATTCGGCCGGCTGCTCGCAAGCGGCCCTGCGAGATCTCATCCGATAGGCATTATACCCAAGGCTCAGGCGGGCGCGCCGATTTTTGGCGGCCGCCGGGCGATCGAGATCAGAGGGCCGGCGGAGGAGGGACGAATGGGTCTTCTTGGGTAGCCATCGCGCCGTGCTTATCCGCGCTGTGAAGCTTGCCGGAAGCGTCCAGGAAGAAGGAGCGCCGCCCGCTCTTGCCGTAATCCTCCGGAGTAGCGGAAAGTTCGAAAGAGGTGTCTCCGCTCTTCGGGCCCGATGCGATGCGGTAGCGGAATTGGTAGCCGCCCTTGCTCCCGGAGGCAAGCTGGGCGTCCACCAGCGATGCCAGATCGGGCGAAATTTGCCCCTTGGGAGCCGGGCCCAGTTGCGCGAGGGAATCGGGCAATGCGGAGTAGGCGCGGCGATAGGTCTCGATCGCCGCGGCCAGGCTACGGAGCGTGGCCAGAGCAGTCTCCTCCCGTGCGACGAGGGCATCGTCGGTCCACTGCCGGGAGAGCTCCGGAATATCAATCAGCAGAAGGCCCAGCGAGAGCAGATGCCATCCGCCGTTCTCGCGCACCAGGCCGAATTGAGCTTGCTGGCCATCCACCACGCTGACGGGGATAAAAGCCAGATTTTCGTGCACACGCGGGGACCCGAGGCGGAACTCCGCGGTTCCTTCCTCTGCCACGCAGCGCAGAATCGGGAGATTTTGAGGGCCGGAGGAAAGCAGCGGCTTGGCCGGCTTATCGGCGAATGAAAATCGCTTCAAGAACGCGGCCTGCTGTTCCTGAGGCAGCTTGCGGAATGCGGCGGCATTATCCGCCGTCAGATAGTTCGAGAACTCGGCGGCATTGGCGCGGCAGGCGGCCGAGAGAGCAGCCACCAGCGCCGCGGAGGGACTCGTTCCTGAATCGCCTTGTGAGAATGCAGACGGAGGCAACAGCAGCGCCAGCAGAAGTGCGGTGGCCATCGCCGGAAGATACGAGCGGCAGTTCATGAAGAGGCGGATTTCGCCTGGGTAAGAATAGTTGCGAGCTCGCGCACAAACTGGGAACGGGGCATCACCTCCGTGCAGCCGGCAGCACGGGCGCGGGCGGCAAGATCGGCCTGCACGTGGGAGAGATAGGCTACAAGTGGAATGTCCGGCCGGGAAGCACGCACGCGTTCAAGGGCCTCAATCGGATAGGTACGGGCGTTCAAATCCACGACGATCAGGGCGGGAGCCTCCTCGCCGATGGCGGCTGCGAGCGCCTCGGGCGTCGTGCAGATGCGAAGCCCGATGCCCGTCTGGCGGGCGGTTTCCGACAGCTTGGCCTGAAAGAAAAGGTCATCCACGAATGCGATTACGCCGGCCATGTGTCGATTTTGCACGCCTCCGGAGCGGCGCGCAAGCCGCGCCAGAGCATGTCAAAGAAAATCGCCGTGAATAGGATTGAATGCGAATCGTGGCAGCGGCGGAAGCCGGAGGAGAAGGCACTCAGTGGGCTGCTTCGGTGTGCGCGCCGACCGACTCGTCCGGCACATCCCCGGTGCGGCCTTTCACGCGGTCATAGACGCTGTACTGGCAGGTCGAGCCGATCGCTTCGTTGTAGTGTGTTGGCACACCGAGGGCGGAACGAAGCTCCTCGTTGAAGCGGCGCAGATCGCCTAGCTGGCTCACGCGAATCGGAACCTTTTTCCCGTCGTGAGTCAGAAGAAACTTCTGATAGCCGGCGTCCCACAGGTGCGTGAATTGGCCCTGCAGCATGATGGAGGGAACCACCGTCATCTGATAGGAGCCCTGCGGCAGTTTGCGCAGTTCCGCCCCGCATCCGTACTTCTCGATGCGCACCACGCCGCCCGAGCTGCGGACGAGAAACCCCTTCGCCCCCAGCGATTCCACCTCGGCTTGCTCAAACAGTTTGTTCACGTACCACATGGCCCTTCAGGATATGAACTTCACCCCGGCTGTGTAAAGACAAAAATCGATTCCCGGATCGCGGGGCGCCCTCCGAACAGACTCCTCGCGGCCCTTTTCCGTGCCTTGCGGTCCCGGATGCCGCGGAGCAAACCTCATGGGAAATCTGCTAAAATTGCCCGTAACGGGGGAATGCGGGGACCGTGCCGACGGCACTTTCGCGGGGTATAGGCAGAAGTCGGCGGAAGACTCGATGGATGGGGTGAAGTCGAGTGATGGCTACCAACAGGCCGGCAGTGGCTTCGGGGCAGGCGGCGCGGGACGCGTCGACCGGCCAGCGGCTGCTCGACCGCATCGGCAATACTCCTCTGCTGGAGCTTCGCTGCCCCAGCGCTGAATTCCCCGGCGTCACAATCTGCGCCAAAGCGGAATGGTTCAATCCCGGCGGCTCGGTCAAGGACCGAGCGGCGTATGCGATGATCCGCGACGGCGAGCGCCGTGGCGACCTGCACCACGGTAAGATCATCCTCGATGCGACCAGCGGGAACACCGGCATCGCCTATGCCATGATCGGCGCGGCACTGGACTACCGCGTCAGGCTCTGCTTGCCCGATAGCGCGTCTCCCGAGCGTAAGAGGATTCTGCAGGCTTACGGCGCTGAAATTGTGTACACGCCGGGCGAAGCGGGAACGGATGGCGCCATCCGGCGAGTCCGCGAGATTTACGAAGCGAATCCCGATCTCTATTTCTATCCCAATCAATATGGCAATCCCGCGAACCCCGCGGCGCACTATTCCTCGACCGCTTCCGAAATCTGGGAACAGACACGGGGGCATGTCACCCACTTTGTTGCCGGCCTCGGCACCAGCGGGACGTTCATGGGCACAACGCGCCGCCTCAGGGAGCTGAACCCGCGGATCCGCTGCATCAGCGTGCAGCCCGACTCCGGCTTTCACGGGCTCGAAGGGCTGAAACACATGGCCACAGCCATCGTCCCGCCGATCTACGATCCGAACCTAGCGGACGAGAACATTCTCGTGCGCACCGAAGACGCTCAGGAAATGACGCGCCGCTTGGCACGCGAGGAAGGGGTCCTCGCCGGAGTGAGCGCGGGCGCGGCGCTGTGGGCTTGCCGGGATGTCGCGCGGCGCCTGCCGGCGGGAGAACGCGCCGTGATTGTGACCATCTTCCCCGACTCGGGCGAAAAATACTTAAGTGAGCGATTCTGGAGCGAAGAGTGAGCGCGCCGCCGCTGAAAATTCGTGAAGACCTGGTGTCGAAAATTCAGGCTCATGGTGGCGAGACCTATCCCCACGAATGCTGCGGGGCGCTGCTCGGCCGCGATGGCGGAGGACTCCGCGAAGTGCTTGGGCTGCTGCCGCTCTCGAATCGCCGGGATGATTCGCCGCGAAACCGCTTTGAGGTGACTCCCGAGGACGTGCGCCTGGCGGAGAAAGAGGCTCGTGGAAGGGAATGGGAGCTGGTCGGATGGTACCATTCTCATCCCGATGCGCCCGCGCGCCCGAGCGAATATGACCGGGAGCACGCCTGGCCATGGTACAGCTACGTGATCGTAAGCATCGAGAAGGGAACCGCGCGGGACATGACGTCGTGGCGGCTGCAGGATGACCGGGCCGCGTACGATTCCGAGCCGGTTGAAATCGTCAGGAGCTCCGCGAGCATCTCATCCGATTGAGGTATGTGGCGGGCGCTTCTCGGGGTCGCCCTCGGCTCCGGTTGGATGCCCGCACGGTGAAGGAGGAGGGTGAGGCATGGCAGTCAAGGTGATTATTCCGACGCCGCTGCGGCCGTATGCCGGCAAGCAGGAGAGCGTCGAGTTGCAGGCTACCACGGTCGGCGAGGCTCTCTCCGGGCTGACGCGGCAGTTCGAGGCGCTGCGCAAGCATCTGTACAACGATGACGGGCGTCTCCGCAGCTTCGTGAACGTCTACGTGAATGACGAGGACATTCGTTATCTGGAGAAAGACCAGACCCGCCTGCGCGAAGGAGACACGATCAGCATCGTGCCCTCGATCGCCGGCGGCGCCCCGTCGCATTCGCCGAGAGGCGGGAGTATCTAGCCCATGGCCGCCAAGACGGGAACGACCGCGCCACAGGCCGCCGCATCTACCTCCTCGCTTTCGAAAGAGGAAGTCCTGCGCTATAGCCGCCATCTGATCATGCCTGAAGTGGGCATGGACGGGCAGCTCAAGCTCAAGAAAGCCAAGGTGCTTTGCATCGGCACGGGCGGGCTCGGCGCGCCGCTGGGTCTCTACCTGGCCGCGGCTGGGGTGGGCCGGCTCGGTCTGGTGGATTTTGACGCCGTGGATTATACGAATCTCCAGCGGCAGGTGCTGTTTGGGACGGGCGACGTGGGCCGGCCGAAGACCGAGGCCGCCGCCGAGCGCTTGCGAGACCTCAACCCGGAGATTCAAATTGACGTCTTCGATGCGCGCCTGTCGAGCAAGAACGCGCTGGACATCCTGAAGGAATACGACATTGTCGTGGACGGCACGGACAATTTTCCGACTCGCTACCTGGTAAACGATGCTTGCGTGCTGCTCGGCAAGCCCAATGTGTACGGCTCGATTTTCCGGTTCGAGGGACAGATTACGGTGTTTGGGCATCCCGGCGGGCCTTGCTACCGCTGCCTCTACCCGGAACCTCCTCCTCCGGGACTTGTTCCTTCCTGCGCGGAAGGAGGCGTCCTCGGCGTGCTGCCAGGAATTGTGGGAACGATTCAGGCGGCCGAGACTATCAAGCTCATTCTGGGCAAGGGCGAGCCTTTGATCGGTCGGCTGCTGTTATTTGACGCCTTGGGCATCAAGTTTCGCGAGCTGAAGCTGAGGAAAAATCCGGATTGCCCGGTCTGCGGCGAGCATCGCACGTTGACCGAGCTGATAGACTACGAGCAGTTTTGTGGCATTCGAGGCGAGGAGGCTCCTTCCACGGTGACCAACATTCCCGAAATCACTCCGTCCGAATTGAAATCGCGGCTCGACCGAGGTGACGATCTGTTCATCCTCGACGTCCGCGAGCCCCACGAATACCAGATTTGCAATCTGCGCGGGCACCTAGTCCCGCTGGGGGAGCTTTCCCGCCGCGTCCACGAATTGGACACGTCCCGCGAGATTGTTGCGCACTGCCGCAGCGGCAAGCGTTCCGCCGACGCCGTGGAATTTCTCATGCGCGCGGGCTTTCGAAAGATATGGAATCTCAAGGGGGGAATCCTGGCGTGGTCCGATGAAGTGGATCCCAGTATCCCCAAGTATTGAAGACGTGGGCGGACGCCCCGCCGTCACAAGGGCTTTTTGATTGAACTCCCGAGGAGGAACAGATGGCCGGAACAAAGATTACGATTCAGAGCAACGGCTCGATTCGCGTCGAAGGCGATTTCGAAATTCTGGACCAGGACGGCAAGGCATTCGGGTTAAACGGGCGCACGAAGGTCGGCCTCTGCCGTTGCGGCCATTCCGAGAACAAGCCGTTTTGTGATGGTTCGCACAAGCGCGCGAATTTTCAGAGTGCTATCCAAGCATTCGATCTCCCCGCAGCTCCGCCGAAAGCCTGATCCTGGCGACTGGGTAAGGTTCACCTCGATTTGTAACGTTTCTACTCGGCACGTTGGCCATACGGCTCAACCGAGGCGCTGGAACCTTGTCCGTACGGAATTAAGTGCCTGAAAATTGGAGGTTTTGCGCTGAGCTCTCCTTGTTTTGAGACGGCAGCCCAATTGCTATAAGAATAGTGGGCTAGTGTAGCTGGGGGGAGCATGAGTGCATCGCGCAGGCTGTGGCCGGACGCGAGGGTTCGTGTCGCTCTGGGTGTGGCACTTGGTGTTGTGGCGTACGTTTTCCTCCTCTGGACTCTTCGCCATTCCTCCTACTCCGCAAGTCCCCTCCTGGGCGCGTACATGGACATGGCGGGGAGCCTCATCGCCTTCACCTTTGCCGCGAACGCGATGGTGCGGTTCCGCGGGACCCGCGACCGCATCTCCCTGATCCTGGGATTCGGCTTTGTTCTGGCGGGCCTGATCGAAGCGGCGACAAGTCTAGCCTCCTATCGCGGAATGCTGATTCCCCGGCTGACGGGGGATCAGATATCGCTGGGCTGGTTTGCCGGGCGGACGCTGCTGGGTGTGCTGCTGCTTGCCGCACTGGTGGTCGAGAAGCGGATTCCAGTGGCCCGCGAGCCAGGCAAGGAGATTGCGGGTGCGACGCTCATCGTCGGCGCGGCCGCATACTTGATCAGCGTCTTCTACTTCCTGCTCCCGCATGCGCCAAGCATTCAGCCGGACGCCTGGGTGCCAAGGCCTTGGGACCTGTTTCCCGCGGCTATCTTCGCAGTGGCAACAGTGGGTTACGGCCTGCGCCTGCGGCGGGCGGACGCCTGGCTGGACCGCACGCTATTCCTCTCCGCGGCTTTGAATTTTCTTTGCCACGTCACCATCAGTCAGTCCCAGCAGTCGCTCGACGCGTGCGATATGGCTGCGCGCGGGCTCATGGTGCTGAGCTATGTGGCGGTTCTCGGAGGAACGCTTCTCGACAACGCCAAGCTCTTCGATCAGGTAAGCCTGCTGGCCTCTTCGGATCCGCTCACGGGGCTGGCCAACCACCGGCAGATGCTGGAAGTCATCGAAGGTGAAATCCAGCGCTCGCGGCGGACCGGCCGCAGCTTTGGCCTGTTGCTTTTTGACCTCGATGGGCTGAAAAAGATCAACGACCAGCATGGCCATCTGACCGGCAGCGAGGCCATCCGGCGCCTGGCCAATGTCCTCCGCAGCGCTAGCCGTTCCATCGATACGGCAGCGCGGTATGGCGGGGATGAGTTTGCGATGGTTTTGCCGGAATCCGGGGAGCAGGAGGCCCGGCGGGCAGCCAGCCGTATCTGCGAACGTGTAAGGAACGATGGCCAGATGCCGCCTATTTCTGTTAGCGTGGGGCAAGCGATATATCCGAAGGATGGGGCAACGAGCGACGCCCTTTTGGGTGCCGCGGATATGACGTTGTATCAGATGAAGGGGCAGATTCGCAGAAAACTGGGCGTTCGAAGTGCGCCAGCTTACCTGTAATCCAAAAAGGGGTTCAAAACCATGCGCCTTGGGATGGGGGTCCCAAAGACGGTTCTTGCGCCGCGCCGCGAGGCGCGGGTTCCAATCGAGATGGCGGTTCAAATCAGCGGCCACGCAGAGTTTCCAGAAACCGAGACGACTTTCACGGAGAATGTCAGCGCCCGCGGTGCGCGTGTCTGGACAGCGCATCCCTGGAAGGCCGGCGCGCAGCTGATTCTGTCTACACTGCCTGGATCGTTCCGCTCGGTCGCGCGGGTCGCCTACTGCCAATCGGTCCGGGGAACAGGGTACGCCGTGGGAGTGGAGTTCGTGGAATACGCCGGCACGTGGATCATTTCCGCCGAGACTGCTACCTGATGTGCAGTTCGTGGCGACCGTGACCTACTGCACAAAGCCGACGCTCGGTTCCGGCCCGGGGCCCGGCCCTTCGGGCAGCGTTCCGAACTGAGCTTCGTAGCGCGAGACGTTCTCCTGGAGGGCGCGCGCCAGCTTCTTGGCATGGGCCGGACTGAGGATCAGGCTGGCCACCAGCTTCCCTTGCGGGACCGTGGGAAAAAGATAGATAAAATTCAGCGTAAATTCCTCGCCGTTGTGGTGGATCACGGCAAGGTTGGAGTATTGGCCGAGCAGTTCCTTCTCATCGGCCTTGATTTGCACCTGCTGTTTCGGCGGTTCGGGCATCCGCATTCTCCTGGCCGCACGTTGCCTTCGAGCGGAGGTCCACTATAGCAGAGCCTGAAATTTCCCCCTGATGATTTTTAGCGCACGCGGAAGCGCAGCTGAATTGACCCGCATTGGTATTAAGTGTAGTTTATATTGGAAGTTTAGCGCAGTTAACCCATGAACCGCCCCGAGAAGCAGCCGGATTCGTCCCCGTATGCCGCTGCCCGGCCCACCACGGACGTGGCTGCGGAATCTCCCCTGGCGGCCAATCTGGCCGGCCTCCTGACGCACGAGGATGTGGACCGCGCCCGCGACCGCTGGCGCGTGAGCCGGGCGCGCTGGCGGGAGCGCGGCTCGAAAACGATCGGCGGGCTTTCCGTTCTGTGGCTCCTGATCGGCCCGGGCGTGCTGGTCTTTCTCGGTGAGAACGATGCGCCGAGCATGCTTTCCTACGCGGCGACCGGAGCGCGCTTCGGCATTGGATTCTTCCTGCCCTTTGTCGTGCTGACTTTCCTGATGGGTCTGGTGGTGCAAGAGATGACTGTGCGGCTCGGGGCGGTCACGCATCGTGGCCACGCGGAGATGATCTTCGACCGGTTCGGAAAATTCTGGGGATTTTTCTCCCTGGGCGACCTGATCCTCGGAAATTTTCTGACCCTGGTGACGGAATTTATTGGAATCCGCGCGGGCCTCGGTTTTTTTGGCATTCGGCCGATCATCGCGGTGGGCATCGGCTTGGCCGTGGTCATCAGCACGATTGCCACGGGGCGTTATTGGACGTGGGAGCGCATCACGTTGGCCCTGGCGATTTTCAACGGCCTCTTCGTGCCCGCTGCTCTGCTGTCGCATCCTGATTGGAAGGCCGCGGGCCATGCCTTGCTCACTTGGACACCTTTGCCTCGCGGAAGAGGGGAGGACATCCTGCTGCTGATTCTGGCGGACATCGGCGCGACCGTGACGCCCTGGATGATATTTTTTCAGCAGAGCGCGGTTGTGGACAAAGGCATGCAGCCACGCGATATCCGCGCCGGAAGATTCGATACACTTCTCGGCGTGGTCCTGGCCGCCGGCTTTGGAATCGCGGCGATTCTAGCCTGCGTGCCACTCTATCTTCATGGGATCAACAGCTCGCAATTCGAGGCGGCGCAATTCGCCGAAGCGCTCGAACCCTGGATTGGCCACGCAGGGGCGGCACTCTTCGCTCTGGGGATTTTCGAGGCGGGCATCGTGGCCGCGATTGCGATTTCGACCTCTTCGGCTTATGCGTTCGGCGAGGTCCTCGAGACCGGACACAGCCTGAACCGGCCACTACGCGATGCCTGGCCCTTTTATTCGGCGCTTCTGGGATCGGCTGCGGCGGCCGCGGGACTTGTGCTCATTCCAGGGGTGCCGCTCGAAATGATTGTGCTGACGGTGAACGTGGTGGCCGTTCTGGCGATGCCTCCCGCGCTGGTTTTCCTGTTGCTGCTGGTGAACGACGCGGAGGTTATGGGCGAGCAAGCGAACGGATCCTGGGAAAATGCCGCAGGCGTGACCGTGGTCGCTTTGTTGATCGTCGCGGGCATCGGATTTGGATTGGGGACGGTGTTCCCCCATTGGATTCATCGGTAGAGCCTGTTTCGTCCGGAAGGCGGGCGCGCCAGGATCGGGGATGAGGAGGGAAAACATTGAGGCACGATGAGCCGGCTGGGGCAGGTGCCCGGGATGGCGAACCTCCGGAGGGAACCACCGCGGGGCTGGATTTGGCCGATCCACGCGCCGTCCTCTCTCTGCTCGAAGCGGATCAGGTAGTTGCCGCCAAGCAGAGGTCGCGCTTCGGCCACCGGAATCTTACTCCCGGAGTGAAGGCCCTGCTGTGGAGCATGCGGGTCTACGTGGTGGTCATGCTAGTGCTGGTTGTAATTTCCGTGCTCCGCGCTATTCACCCTGCGCCGTGAAGCTGGCGCGGATGGAACCCTCCCGGTTCTGACTGCCCGTTGCAGTTCCGGCTGGGAAACCCTCCCGCGACGTGCGAAACTTCTGTGGGATTTTTTCGGAGGCAGCAACGTCTCTTCAACCGCGGTCCCGCCGTCCGGGCGGAAGAGTTCGGCAGCTCGGGATCATTGCGCTTTTCGCGGTCCTGGGTGTGGCATTTGCCGGAGCGGTGCACGCCCTTCGCACCTGGACAGCCATGGCGCGCGCCCGAAAGCTGAAGAATCCTGTGCCCTCGACTCCGGAATCGCTTGCTGCCGGCTTGCTCGCTTACCAGCAGCATTGCCAGCGCTGCCACGGTGCGGCGGGCGATGGAAAGGGAGAAAAGGCCGCTGAACTTGCCGTCGCGCCCGGCGACTTTACCGACGCGAAAACCATGGACAGAGTGACCGATGGAGAGATTTTCTGGCAGATCTCCGAGGGGCGTCTGCCCATGCCGGCCTTCAAGGATAAGCTTGGTGAAACAGAGCGGTGGGAATTGGTGGATTACATCCGCACATTTTCCCGGAAGGCGCCGGCTGCCTCGTCAACTGGGCCGGCGCCTCACCGAGCGCAGCCGTGATTCCGTTCGCGCTGCGAGAATCCGGACTATTGAATTCGCGCGAGCGCCTCGGAGACTTCCTTGAGGTCGGGCACGGCGGGAATGTCGTAATTCTTGAACCAGGCGAGTTTTCCCTGGCGGTCAATTACGGCGATGGCGCGGCCTGTGATGCCCTTGTCGGCCAGATAGACGCCGAATTTTTCCGCCACGGCCCCGCGGGGCTGAAAATCCGCGAGCAGCGGGTAGATGATGCCCATTTTTTCCGCGAAGGCCTTGTGTGACCACACGCTATCCACGCTGAGGCCCAACACCTGAGCGTCCAACTGGTCAAAGCGCTTCAAATCGTTCACAAAGCAGGCATGCTCATTCGTGCAGACCGGGCTCCAATCCAGCGGGTAAAACACGATGACGACGTTCTTCTTACCGCGAAAATCGGATAGCTTTACGTCTTTCTGAGACTGATCCTTCAGCGAGAAATCCGGAGCGGCTGTCCCCAGCGCGATTGCCATGTGCATCCTCCTGACTTGCCGATGGGCAAGCGGTGTTCGCTCGAAAGTTTCCTCAACGCAGGCCTTCATGATAGCCGAAGCAGCCGCTGCGCACAAACGGGCCACGCCAACGTGCGCCATAGGTTGAGCAAGCCGGGGATAGGCAAAGAAAAGCTTTGCCTGCTTTCGCAGGCAAAGCTTTTCTCGACAGAGACGAATCGCTATTTCGTCTTCTACTTAGTGGCCGGACGCTTGGGCGCTGTTGATGCCTTCGGGGTGGGCTTGGGCTGAGCCGCGGCAGCCTTCACCGGATAGGTCTGGTCGTAGAGGTGAATGATATCCTGGGTGATGTCGATCTGATTGGCCGCGAAGAGTACGGCGGTCTGCTGCGAAGATGTGTCCAAAACCACGGCATAGCCATTTTTCTTCGCATAGTCGTCGAGGATGCCGATCATTTTCCGTCCGATCGTGCTGACGACCTCCTGCGTGGCGTCGTTGAAATCGTCCTGCGCATCCTGTTGTCTGCGCTGCAGGGTGCGGCTCAATTGGTCGCCTTCGCGCGCCAGGCGGGCCTTTTCCTCGTCGCTGAGGGTGGTTTGTCCCGTCTGCAGCCGCGCGCGGACGTCCTCGATCTGCTTTTGCAGGGTCTGTAACTCCGACTGGCGCGGAGCAAATTGTGCCTGCACCTCCGCAGCCGCCTGCTTGCCCTCTGCTGTGCCCGCGATCGCGGCCTGAATGTTGATGACCGCCACCTTATCCGCCGGCGCACTGGAGGTGGACTGTGCCCATGCCGCGAAGGCCATCGTCAAGGCGACCAGGGCTGGTAATGCCATTCGAATTTTCATTCTGACTCCTCGTTCTCGAAAGGTTTCAAGATTCCCGGTGTGTATAAACGCGGGATTATATCTTCGATTTCAGAAGCGGGTCAACATAAACGCCAGGATTTTTCCGCCGTTCATATGAGCCGAATCAGTTCGCTCCGAGGCCTCCCGGGAAATTGCCCTCGCAAAAACTCATTGCGGCAGGGGGACCAACAGGAGGCGATTGTTGTCCGGATCCACCAGGGCAGCAAGATTCAGCTTGGGATCGATCGCAACAGCGTTCGCGCCGAGCGTGAGTAGTGCCGTTTGCGAGCCGCCGAGGCCCAGGATGGTGCGAACCCCTGGCGCCACGCAGGTCGGCGTGCCGCTTGCCGGCGGGCAAACATACGCCAGAACCGAGATCGTACGGCTTGGCCCGTTGACGGTGACAAGCGTGCTCGCTTGAAAATTGTAGTCCACCGAAGTAGGTGCCATCCCGACGGATATCGGAGTTCCCAGGAAAGTGTTGGGGTCCAAAATCAGCAGGTCGTTCAGCTGGCTATCCACCACAAGAAAGACCTGATTGACCGGGTCGAACACGATGCCTGTGGGATTGTCGAGGGAAGTGCCCGCGAGCGTTCCCACTTTTGCCTGGGAGGCCAGGCTGACGATATCCACGCTGCTGGTGCTGCTGGGCTGCGTGCTTGTGGGCACGCTGGCATAGTTTGAGGCGGTGGCCACGGCGGCGTAGTTCAACGCCGGATCAATCGCCACGGCCAGCGGATTCTGATTCACCGAGATGGTAGAGTTCGCGCTGGAAGTGGCCAACGATACCGGCATGACGCTCAGATACCCTTGATTGAAGACGGAGCCAGGGTTTGAGTCGGTGACGGCCGCCGTCGCAGTGTCCTGATTGATCGCGACGCCCACCGGGCCCGTGCAATTGGCGCCGCACAGGGTGACCGTGGCGGGAGAGTTCTGGCCCGTCACATCGATCACCGATGCGTTGTTGCTCCCGTTGTTGGCGACCACGGCCAGCCCCGCGCGCGGCAGGACAGCCACTCCCTGCGGTTGCGCGCCGACGGAAACCGGCGGCCCAGGCAATGCCCCGACCGGTCCAAGCGAATTCGGCGACGTGGGGCCGACCGGAGCCAGCGACACAAGAGAAACCGTGCTGTCGCCGGTATTCGTGACCACCGCCAGGTCGCGGTCCGTATCCACGGCCACGCCCGCGGGTTGGCTTCCGACGGCCACGGGCTGAATCACCATCAGACCGGTGACATTCGAGGCGGCGCCCGTCGAGGGATCCTGCACATCGAGAAGGAAGCGCCGCGCGGAGCCGAGCAGGCTTGCCGGAACGACAGCGGTGAGCTGGCGACAGGTGGTTGCGGAGCAGGTGCTGGCCACAGGGGTGGTCGCGAGCGCGGTGTGATCCAGCCGGACCACTGAATCCAGCGGAAAATTTCCTCCGGTCACAGTGAGTGCGCTCAATGGAGCTGACGAGGTAAAAGTGATCGCCGGGCTCGTCTCCACGATCTGCATGGGGTTCAGCGAGCCGCCGAGCGAAAGAATCGAAATGGTACCGTCTCCAGAATTCGCAACGATGGCACGGTTGCTGACCGGGTCCACAGCCACAGCCTGCGCCCCGGGAGAATTCCCCAGGCCGGTGACCGTCTGCAGGATGACGGCGTGCTCAAGGTCCACCACTTCGGCGCTCCCATCCTTGACAGCGACTCCGGCGTTTTCCAGTTGGTTGGCGGCGGCAGCTCCGAAGCCCAGCACATTGAATGGCGCGCCCGTGCATGGCGTGCTGGAGCAGGGGTTCGTAACCATGGTCACCGCATTGTTGAGTAGATTGAGCGTTTGGAGTATTCCAAGGAACGGGTCGGTGAGCAGTACGGTATGGTTCACCGGATTTATGCCGATGCCCTGAATGGTAGTGGAAATGACGAGGCTGCCGACAAGTTGGGGTACACGGCCGACATCCGATGTGGGAGGTCCGGCAACGGCATCTCGGCCCAGATCCACAATCGCAATTGTCCCGGAGCCGCCCGGCGTGACCACGGCCCAATTCAGATGCGGATCAATGGCCACGGAAGGGTTGGGCCCGGTGCTGAAGGTGATAACCGGATTGGACGAAACTTGCGTGACGATAGAGAGCGTGGGCTGGCCGGCAACAACAGAAACATCCAGAACCGTGGCCTCGCTGGAATTTTGATATGCCACCAGAGCGCGGTGCGTGATGGGAACCACGCCGGGAACGGGCTGTGGCGTCATCGGATTGACGCCGATGGCGTAGGGCAGGGGCGGATTGGGTCCGGCAACGATGGATACGCCGAGAGTGGCCACTTTGCCCGTCCTCAGATCAATGGCCGATACCGACTGGTCTGTGCTGTTGGCCACGAGCGCAACGGGATCGGGAAGCAGATCGTCCACGGCCACCCCGTTGGGAGTGCTCGGCCCCGCCCCAAGGGAAGGAACGGGAATGGTGGAGGTGGCGAAGGTGGCGAGATTTACCAGTGTGAGGGTTCCATCCCCTGTGTTGCAAACGACGGCTGTGTTGTCCGCGTAATCCACCGCCACCGCCGTGGGGTCCTTGCCCACGCTGATGGGGCCGGCGACGGGCGAGGTGGGGATGGAAGCAGATCCCGCCGGAGGCGTCACGGCCAGATTCAGCCCGGAAAGCGATGGCTGTCCCGCACTGATCCCTGCGTTTTGCACGACGATGGGATATAGCCCCGGAGATTGGATCGCGCTCCCCGGCACCGCAATGGACATCTGGCGGCTCGAGTTGATCGTGGAAACAACGCTGGCGCCATTAAAGCTGGCCGTGGTGGCATTTGGCGCCTTTATGGAGAAAAATCCGCCGGTCAGACCCACATTGACGCCCGAGCCGCCGCTCGATTGTATGACGCTGTCCGGAGACGACGCCACCAGAGCCGGGCGCACCGCGTAGACTTGCAGACTTTGCGAGACCGGGGCGGAAAGCGTTCCGTCCGCCGTTTGCACGCTGAGCTGGAGCGTTCCGGCCTGAGCCAGCTGGGCGGCGGGAATCGTGGCCCGGAGAAGGTTCGTGCTGAGGAAAAGGCTCGGCACGACAATCGGAGGCTGTCCCGGCGGTGTGGCCACCACTTCCTCCGTGCTCAGGAAGTTTGATCCCGCCAAATAAACATCCTGCTGCACGGATCCAGCCGCGGCAACCGTCGGGTCCATCCCGGCGATCGCCGGCGCCACGGCATTGACAATCGCAAGCCCCGCAGTTGCGGTTTGCGTCGTGTCCGCCACCACGGTGGCCTGCACGAGGACGCTTGCGGCAGGTGGGGCGTTGGGGGCGGTGTAGAGCCCGCTGGAGCTGATCGTGCCCAGGTTGCCAGCGCCGCAGGTTGGCGCCCCTCCCGAAGCGGCAGTCTGGCAGACCGCCCAGGTGACAGCGGACTGTTTCGGGCCAGTGACCGTCGCATTGAATTGGAATGACTGCAGCGTACCGATGGTGGCGCTCGTAGGCGAGATCTGCACTCGATAACCTGAATCAATCACAATGTCGTAGATGCCGAAGGCCGTCGAATTCACGCAACTCGTCGCGGTCACTTCCACCTTGTTCGACTGCGGCATCTTGGATGGGGCGACATAGAGGCCATTGGCGGAAATGGTTCCAAACCCCGTCAGCGGGCTGGAAACGGTCGGGATGCTGCACTGGGCCGGCCCTTGTCCCGCGGTGCAGATGGTCGGCTGGGTGGGCTGCTGTGTGCCCGGGATCAACGCGATGGCGGGCGGCAGGCAGACTTGCCAGTACACCGTGGTGGTTGTGATCCCGGATACGAGCGCGCTCAGTTGCACCGAGCCGTTGACCAGAACCGGGAAGCCGGTAATGGGGAATCCGGTGGAAGGTCCCGCAGGGCCATTCACAGCCACCGAAATGGCGGTCGAGTTTCCTCCGCAGCCGGCGGCGAAAATCGCCAGCAGCACCACCGCGCTCAGCCAACCTGCCCTCATACGCCTTCCTCCCGCCTCCTGCACTCGGATCTCCCCTTCTGCCGATCACTGCCCAGCGCGCATGCCCCCCGCGGGCCGTTCCGGCGCTGCGGCTAAAATGTTCTGCTCACGGCAAAGCGCAGCGTAGACGGCGCTTCGAACATGCCTGGCGGAACAGTCTGCGTGGACTGGGCCTGAATCAGCATGTTCTGAAGCTGCGGCACGATCTGCGTGTTGTAAACCCCCAATTGCTGCAGCGCCTCGCGCACGGACGGTTGAATGTAATAGCCACCGAGCGGGGGCTGGATGATGCGGTTCAAGCGCAGATAATTGTACGCGTAATAGATGCGAAATGGCGCTTGAATAATGGGAAGCTGAACGTCCAGCTCGATGCCCGCCGAGGTGTGCGGGCGGAAGTTGGTGCCCGCCGCAAGCTGAAGATTTCCCGGGATCCGCACGCAGGGCGTGCCCGATAGGCAGGGAAAATCGGGATTGGGAAACTGTTGCTGCAGGGGCGCCACCGCCGAGGGGTCGAGCGCCAGTTGCGATTCGTTCAGGATGCCGTTCAACCCGATGTCATTGAAAAGAGTCAGGCCGACGTAGTTTCCATAGAGCGGAATCCGGTATTCGGCGTTGCCCACGGCCTGCAGGTCGCCGCCGGGGCTGTTGGGAATGAACTCGAGCAAATTCACGGGCACGGACTGAGTGGCCGGCCGGCCCTGGTTCAGAAGCAGGGGATTGGTGAAGGTAACGTTCACCGTCGTCGCCGACGGAATAAACACGTAGGGCGAGATGGTGTAGAAATCGAACCCTCGCACGTCCTGCTCGCCGCCGATATAGAAGCGGTCCTGCGGGGGAACGTCCCGGCCGTTATATCCGGTGATCATATTGGTCTTGAAGTGCAACGCGATGACGTTGCGGTGGTGATATGACGGATGATAATAAGTCGTCTCGAAATTGTGGCTGACCGTATCCACGTTGCCTTGCAGAGGCCCGCCCGCGATGCCGAATCCGTAATAGAAGCTCTTCCCGCGAGTCGGATTCACCGGGCTGTCCACGCTGCTGTACTGAATGGTCGGTGTGATCTGGCTTGTCTGGATGCCATTGAGCGCGTTCGGTCCGGCCAGGCTGGTGTACTTGGTCAGCTCGAAGAGTAGCGTGGCGGACGAACTGAACGAGGTGATGTTCGTTGTGGACCAGCCGTAGGTGATCCCCACGCGCGTGAAGCCTGCCTTGGAGAGCTTCCGCACCGGATAACTGGCGAACAAGGTGAACCCCTTCGAGTCCGTGTTGTAGTTTTCCTGCAGCGCGGGATCAATGGCGATCTGCTGGCCGAACAGCAAACCTTCCTGCTGCGCGGTGTTGTAGTCGAATTTCGTGTAAAAGACCGTGAATCCGGTAGAAATCGGACGGTCGAAAAGGTACGGCTCCGTAAATCCGAACTGAACATCGCTTTCGATATCGCCGATTTGCGCCGAAAGGGTGAGCGTTTCGCCGAGGCCGAGGAAGTTGTTGGTTTGGTAGGAAAATCCGACGAAGGTTCCCGCCAAGCCGCTGACGCCCCCCGAGAAGCTGATGGATTGCTTGCCCTTTTCCTTGAGCTTGAGCTTGATGTCCACCGTGCCGGCCTTCACGTTGCGCTTCAGCTCCGCGTTTTCGGGCTTGATGGTTTCGAAATACCCGAGCTGGTTCAACCGGAGCAGGCTGAGTTCCCAGAGTTGGTTGTTGAAGACTTGCCCTTCGTCGAGCAGCAACTCGCGCCGGATCACTTTGTCGCGAGTGGTGGTGTTGCCGGAAAATTCGATTCGGCGCACGAAGTACTGTTTCTGCTGGTCGAATTGCAGTGTGAGGTTCACGACCTTCTTCGCATCGTCCACGTCGAAGAGAGGCTCCGGAGTGAAATCAATATAGCCGTATTCGCCGTAGAGTTTGCGGAAGGTGTCCAGGGACTTGCGGATCTTGTCGGCATTGAAGATGTCGCCCTTTTTCAGCGGGAAGACGCGCGCCAGGATCTCGGGCTTGAAGATCAGGCCCTGGTCCGGGTCGGAGCTGCGAAAAACGAGATTGCCCATGCGATACTGCGCGCCCTCATCAATGGTGATGGTGATGTTGGTCGCCTTGCCGTGCTTGGCGCCTATCAGAGGCCAGGGGCCGGGAATGCCGCCCCGGTTCAGGTCCACCGTCTTCAATCCGGCCACATTCACATCCACTTTGAAGTATCCATGGTCCTGGTAGAGGCCGCGGATGCCGACTTCCAGGTCTTCGTCCAGCTTTGGCCGGTCGAAGGTCTTGCTCATGATCGGAATGTAGGTGATGCCAAGGGGAATGGCGATCGGGCGGTCGTGGCGCATCGCGCGGATGAGGCGGCGATTGGAAAACGCCTTGCTTCCGACAAAGGTGATCGTCCCCACCTTTACCTTGGGCCCCTCGTCGATGTTGAAGACGAGCTTGACGGCGTTCGTTGCGGCAATGCGCTCATAGGTGGGCTTGACGGTGGCGAACTGGCGGCCGTGTTCCGCCAGCAGCTGCTTGATCACCACCTCGGCGCGCTTCACCTTTGTCGGATCAAACTGGCTCTCGACAGAGAGGCCGACCTTCTTTTGCTTGAAGGCGTCCAGGATGTCCGATTCGGTGATGGATTTGTTTCCCTTGTACTCAATCCGGCGGATGATGGGCCGCTCCTGGACGTGGAAGATGACGATCTTTCCGTTCGTCTGGTCGGGGTCGTCCTCCACCTCGAGAGTTATGTCCTCGAAGAATTGCGTGTTCCAAAGGGCCTGGAAATCGCGGCGCAAGGCTTCGACGTTGTACGGGTCGCCGGGGCGGGAAAAGATGTGCGCCATCAGCGTGTCGCGCTGGACGCGGCGGTTGCCGTCAAAAAAAATCTTGCTGATGATGTAATGCTGGGGCGTTGCCGGCGGAGCGGTTTGCTGAGCGCAAAGGGTTTGCCCGAAAGCAAATGCGAGCAGACACACCACGGCGAGGATTTCTAGAACACGCGCAAACGTATGCCCGTTCGCGGCCACCTTACGAGCCAAGGCCGCAGTCCCCGCCCAAGACTTTTTGCTCCCCCGCCGGACCGGTCTTCATCCGGCACGTGCGCGCAGGATTCTCAGTGGGCCACCGTGGTGGCTTCCGCCACGGGGCGAAATGCCAGGCCTTCGCCGGTTAGATAGATCTCCAGCGTGGCCGGCCTTTGCAATCCGCCCTGTATCAGAGCCTCCGACAGTGGGTCTTCAACGTACTTCTGCAGCGCGCGCCGGAGTGGCCGCGCGCCGTAACTGCGATCACCGCAGGTCTTCTCCAAAATCCACCGGCGCGCTTCGGGTGTGAGAGCGATCTGCACCTGCCGATGCACCAGCGTTTCGTTGATCTGGCCCACCAGCAAATCAATGATGAGCAGTAGATCGTTATCGGTGAGCGAATTGAACAGAATCACTTCGTCCAGCCGGTTCAGGAATTCGGGATTGAACACCCGCTTCACTTCGCCCATCACCATGTCGTCCTGATTTTTTGCCGCGACGCCTTCCTCTGCCGGCTGGAATCCCAGGCCGGACTGCTTCTGCAACTGCCGTGCGCCGATGTTGGACGTCAGGATGATGATGGTGTTGCGGAAGTCTACGGTGTTGCCGAGCCCGTCGGTCAACTGTCCGTCCTCGAACACCTGGAGAAGAATGTTGTACACATCCGGATGCGCCTTCTCGATTTCATCGAGCAGGATCACCGAATAGGGCGTGCGGCGGACGCGTTCTGTCAGTTGCCCGCCCTCCTCGTAGCCCACATAGCCTGGAGGAGCGCCAATCAGCTTTGAGACAGAATGCTTTTCCATGTACTCGGACATGTCGAAACGGACCAGGGATTTCTCGCTGCCAAACAGAAACTCCGCCAGTCGCCGCGCCACCTCTGTCTTGCCTACGCCGGTCGGCCCGAGAAACAGGAAGCAGCCCACCGGCCGTCCCGGCGCTTTTAGCCCGGCGCGGCTCCGGCGAATCGCGCGGGCGAGGGCCGTGATGGCCCGTTCCTGACTGATCACGCGGCGGTGCAGCTCCTCCTCGATGCGCAGGAGTTTTTGCTGCTCGTCTTCCTTGATCGAGGTGACGGCGATCCCGGTCCAGCGGGCCACCACTTCCTCGATGTCCTCGCGGGTCACCACGCCGGTGGCCGAATCGTCAATCTTCAGCTTTTCCCGCAGCGCCCGGAGATGCTCCTTCTCCTTGCGCTCCTCTTCCGAATAGAACCGCGCCTTTTCGAACTCGTGGTTCGCGATGGCGGTCTCCATTCGGTGCGTAATGAACTTGACGCGCTTCTGCACCTCGGCCACTTCGTCCGGCAGCATGGCCTGGCGCAGCTTCACGCGCGCTCCGGCTTCGTCCAGCAGGTCAATTGCCTTGTCCGGCAGGTAGCGGTCGGGAATGTACCGGTTGGAGAGATACACGGCATAGCGGACGGCTTCTTCCGTGTAGCTTACCGCGTGAAACTTCTCATACCGGTCACGCACGCCCTGCAGCACGCGGATGGCTTCCTCTTCCCCCGGAGCGGGAACCTTGACCGCCTGAAAACGCCGTTCGAGTGAGCGGTCCTTTTCCACTGATTTGCGGTACTCGGAGGGAGTGGTGGCGCCAATGCATTGAATCTCCCCGCGGCTGAGGGCGGGCTTCAAAATGTTGGCGGCATCGAGCGATCCTTCGGCCGAGCCCGCTCCCACCAGGGTGTGCAGCTCGTCAATAAACACGATGGCGTTCTGACTCTCCATCAGCTCCTTCATGATGGTCTTGAGCCGCTCCTCGAACTGCCCGCGGTACTTGGTGCCGGCGACGATCAGCGAGAGATCGAGAGACAGAATGCGCTTGTCCGCCAGGAATGGGGGAACGTCGCCGTCCGCAATGCGCTGCGCGAGCCCCTCGACAATGGCGGTTTTGCCCACGCCGGGCTCGCCGATGAGCACCGGGTTATTCTTGGTGCGCCGGCAGAGAATCTGGATGGCGCGCTCAAGCTCCCGCTCCCGGCCCACCAGCGGATCGAGCTGTCCCTCCATGGCCGCTTGGGTCAGATCGCGGCTGAATTCCGCGAGCAACGACGCTTCTTTTGGGCGGTTCACTGGCACCTTCTCTCCCGCGCTGCGCGTCAATTCCTCGCGCACCGTGGAGAGCCGCAATCCACGCTCCAGCAGGATTTCGGCTCCAAAGGATTTCTCCTCCCTCAGCACTCCGAGGAGCAGGTGTTCCGTTCCCACGTGCTTGTGTCCGAGCCGTTCCGCCTCCTCGGCGGAGTAGTTGAGAATCCGCTTGCATTCCGGGCTGAGAGGCACCTCGACCGAGGTGGAAATTCGCTCGCGCACGGTGATGCGCGATTCAATCTCCTTGCGGATGGACTCGATCGAACCGTGGGCGCGCAGAAAGCGGTTGGCCAGCGCCTTGTCCTCGCGCAACAGGCCCAGCAGCAGGTGTTCGGTCTCGATGTACGGGCTGCCGTACTGGCTCGCCTCGTACCGGGCGAAAAAGATCACGCGCCGCGCCTTTTCTGTGTAGCGTTCAAACACGGTTCACTCCAGTCCTCCCGGGCTGTTTGCCCCCACGCCCGCCGGCGGCGTCCTGCCTGCCGAGCCGGCCTCGGGTGTGTTTCCGCTCGGCGCCAGCTTCCCGTGCTCAAGAGCGAGCATCCGGTCCGCGCGCCGCGCCAATGCCACGTTGTGCGTTGCCACGATCGAAGTCAGGCGGTGGGAGCGATGGAGCCGCTCGAGCAAGTCGAAGATTCCCTGAGCGCTCCGCTCGTCCAGATCCCCGGTCGGTTCGTCCGCCAGCAGGAGCGAAGGCTGATTTGCCAGCGCCCGCGCAATGGCTACGCGCTGCTGCTCGCCGCCCGAAAGTTCCCCTGCGCGTTGTTCCGCGCGGCCCTCCAACCCCACCTCCCTCAGCCACCCTTGCGCCGCTTGCAGCGACTGCCGGGGCGTTTCGCCATGCACTAGCAGCGGCATGGCTACATTCTCCGCCGCCGAGAAGTCGGGCAGCAAATGGTGCCGCTGCCAAACAAAGCCGACCTGCCGATTGCGATACTCCGCCAACTCCGCTTCGGAAAACGAGCGCAGCAAATTTCCGGCGAAGTATACTTCACCGTTCGTTGGGGTGTCCAGCGCGGCCAGGAGGTGCAAAAACGTACTCTTCCCGGTCCCGGAAGGCCCCACTACGGAAACCATCTCGCCGCGTGTGGCGGAAAAATTCACCCCGTCCAATGGCGTAATCTCCTGCCGGCCCGAATGAAAGGTCTTGCGCAATCCCTCGACGCGCACAATCGGCCCGGCGCCGTCTTCGGGTCGTTGATGGGGGATCTGAGCCATTGGCGCGGCCTTCACTCCCTTGGACATAATTCCCTGTATTTCTCTACTCAGTTTAGATGCCGAACCCCGCCGCAAATATGTCCTTTTCTTGCAGGCCTTTCATTTCTACGGCGCGGCGGCGGAGTCCAATCTGTTTCACACTTGGCCCGGCGTTTTGCCCGTTCCTAAGCCGATCGCCAAAATATGGCACCTTGTCCCTTTTGTAGTTTCATTCTAACACGCGGCAGGAATCGAGAACGAATCAAAACCGTGATGCAAGCGAAAGGCGAATTCGATGAATCGGCGCTCCTTTGGCGGTCGCCGCAAGTGCATGCGGCAGCCTCTCCTCCAGGCCGATGACTCCCTATTCAAACCGCAGGATTTCGACGGGCAGGATTCCGGCGGCCGAGCGGGCCGGAAGGATCGTTGCGGCAATGCTGATGGCGAGCGCGGCAGCCGCGATCCAGATGGCGTCCGTCCCGTTGGCGTGGAAGGGCACGTAGGGAATAGCGTACACCTCGGGATTCAGCGGAATCAGGCGCCAGCGATTCGCCGTCCAGGCCGCGGCGTAACCGGCGGCGAGCCCCACTGCCGTACCGGCAATGCTTACCGCCAGTCCCTGCCAGATGAAGATTCGGCGGATCTGCCGCCGACGCGCGCCCATGGCCATCAGCACGGCGATGTCGCGCGAACGGTCGGTCACCGTCATGGTCAACACCACGAGGATATTCAGTCCGGCGACGAAGGTGATCAGCCCGATGAACATGGCGGTGACAAGTTTCTCGAGGCTCAAGGCGCGGAAGAGGGCGCGGTTTTCGTCCATCCAGGTGGTCATGAGGAAGCCCGGCCCTGCCTTCCGCAGCAATTCGCTACCGATGGCGCGCGCATCCTCCAGGCGCGTGACGCGCACTTCGAGCAAGCTCACCACGTCGCCGACCCCGGCCAAACCCTGCGCCGCCGGCAGCGTGACGAAGGCCCAATTGGCATCGTAATCGTAAAAGCCCGAATCGAAAATGCCCGCCACGCGAAAGCGCCGGGCGCGCGGCAGCATTCCGAAGGGAGTCAGATTTCCTTGCGGGCTGGTGAGCGTGACGTATTCGCCCGTGGAAATTTTCAGGTCCTCGGCCAGCAAGCGGCCCACGATCACCACCGGCGTGCCGTTTGGCCCGGGCAAAAAGTCGGCAGACCCTCCGGAAAGATGCCGCAGAGCGCCACCGGAGCGAATTTCAAGTTCAGGATCGACCCCCTTGAGAACTACGCCCCGCGCGCGTCCGCCGAAGGAAAGCAGGACCGTCTCATAAATAGCCGGCTCAATGGAGCGGACGCCGGGAGTGCCTGCCAGGCGGGACATCAGCTCACGATAGTCCCGGATTCCGTTCGGACTGGCCGGCTTCAAATTCACGTGCGCAGTGACGCTCAGCAGGCGGTCGCGAATGGCCTGGCGAAATCCCGTGTTCATAGACAGCGCGATTACCAGTGTCATCACGCCGGCGGCCACTCCCGCGACCGCCAGAAAGGTGACGAGTCGCAGCACCGCGGGGCGGTTGGGCGACCGCAGATATCGCAACGCCACCATCCATTCAAAACTCATGCGGAGCCTTTGTCCGGAGCGGAGTCCGGTGCGCTGTCCGCGCGGTCCACAGCCTGACCTTCTGTTCCCCCTGCCCGGAGCAGGGGGAACAGGATCACCTCGCGAATCGCGTGTGAGTCGGTCAGCAGCATCACCAGGCGGTCAATGCCGATGCCTTCGCCGGCCGTTGGCGGCAGGCCGTGGCAGAGCGCGCGGATGTAATCCATATCCACTTCCTTCGGAGCTTCCTGCCCGCCTTTTTCCACCTGAACGCGGAAGCGGCGCTCCTGGTCGGCGGGGTCGTTCAACTCCGAAAATCCGTTGGCGATTTCCATGCCGGCGATGAACAGCTCAAAGCGGTCGGCCAGCGAGGGATCATCCGCGCGGCACTTTGCCAGCGGCGAAATCTCCGCCGGGAAATCGTAGATGAACGTCGG
>JAJXZD010000221.1 GCA_021780215.1 Acidobacteriota bacterium | reverse complement strand
TCGAGATCAGCCGCGCGGGCGCGGGCAGACGTCTCGCCATCGGCTACGGCGCCGGCCGCCGGAGAATTTCCGTCAATTCCGTCCGTACCGGCGCTGAGGACTGCGATGTTTTTTCCTGCAATCCTGGGCACGCAGGTCAGGACGAACGCGGAGTTGCGCCCGCCGGTTCCGTTTCCAGTCACCGGGCTGCTTAGCTCGCCATCCGTCAGCACGGCGACGTCCTTTCCGGGATGTCGGCGGGCCTGCTCCTCAAGCTGCGCCAGAAGATAATCCGCGGCCTTGGTGAGCGGCCAGTTGTCCGTGGCCTGGTCGCAAAGGCAGGCAAAGCCCTCAGCCTCGGCGGCCTGCCGGGCCGCGTGCATGAGTTCCGGCTCCCCGAAAATGAGGGAAAAATGGGCGCGCGCAAACGCCGGGTCGCCCTCCTTGGGAGTTTCCGGCAGCGCGTGGTTTTCAAAGGCTGCGCGCAACGATGCGGGGAATCTAGGGATGAGTCGCCATTTTGCCGCGATTCGCTCGGCGTCCTGGACGGTAGAAGAATCGGGCAGAGTGGGGCCGGAGGCGAGGGAATCTTCCTGGTCCGGGGGAACGTCGCTGATGGCGAGGGTGATCTTCGTTGCCGCTGTGGCGGCGAGAGCCATGCGGCCGCCCTTCGTCGCCGAGATGTGCTTTCGGATGACGTTTATTTCCTCGATCGGCGCGCCACAGGTTACCAGAGCCGCGTGCAGACTTCGAAAATCCTCGAGCGTCGCCGAGGGGTCGACCGGCAACTCGACCAGCGATGAGCCTCCGCCGGAAATCAGGAAGAAGACCAGCGTTTGGTCGTCGCAGCTCCCGAGAAGATCCAGGATCGCCCGGCCCGCCGCAAAGCTCTGCGTGTCGGGCACCGGATGGCCGCCCGCAAAGCACTGCCATCCCGGTAGGGGAGAGGACGGTCCTGCGGGTGCCGCAAGAATTCCCTCCGGCAAATATTCCGGACCCAGAGCGCGCACCAGGCCGCGCGCCATCGGATACGCTGCCTTTCCGAAGGAGATTGCCACAAGGCGGCCAAACTGACGGAGGTCGACGACCGGATTGTCTTCCCGGCCTGCGCGCACGAACGGCCCTCGGCGGGCCAAGGCTCGTTCCAGGGCGTCTGGAATGTCCAGTGCCGCGAGGGTTCTCCGGAAGATGCGTTCTGCGATTTGCTTCACGCGTTTACAAGCGCTGCGGCCCCGGCGCGGGCCTCGTCCACATCCTGGTCTTCGGCTCCGGCGCTGGCGCCGATTGCGCCAACAACCTCGCCGGCGACCAGCAGCGGCACTCCGTCGCGGATCGGGGTCTGGCCATCTGGGTATGCAATGGCCAGGCCAAGGGTGAGAGGCAGATTCACCTGGTCGCCTGCCATGGCTGGGCCAGTGGGCCCGCGGCGCAGGGCAACGGCCTGCGCTTTGACAATGGCGATGACAATGGAGGACGGCTTGGCGCCGTCCATGCGCTCAAACGCCAGCAATTGCCCGCCGTCGTCCACGACGGCGAGGTCCATCGGGGCGCGAAGCTCCTCTGCCCGGCGCTGCGTTGCGGCCAGGACCGCGCGAGCCCCTTCCAGTGTGGGTTTCGGATGATTGCGCGTTGCCAATGCCATGGAGCTCCCTTCGGGTTTAGAGGCCGAGCGCGTCGCCATTCAACGCATTTGGCGGGCGCTGTCCGGCGAAGATAGCGGCAACGTTGGTAGCCGCGAGGACTGCCATTTTCGTGCGCGTCTCAATGGTTGCACTGCCGATGTGCGGCGCCAGGATCACGTTGCGCAGCCCGAGCAGGTCCGGATGAACACGGGGCTCATTTTCGTAGACGTCGAGAGCCGCGCCGGCGATTGTTCCCCGCTGCAGCGCGCGTGCCAGCGCCTCTTCGTCCACCACAGGGCCGCGTGTGGTGTTGATAAGGTAGGTGCTGGGCTTCATTTTCCCCAGGGCCTCGGCGGAGATCAGATGGCGCGTTGTGGGCAGCAGCGGCACATGCAGCGTGACGAAGTCGGACTCGTGGAGCAATCGGTCCAGCTCCGCGAACTCGGCATGGAGTTCCGCTTCCAGGCCGAGAGGAGCGCGATGGCGGCTATGGTAGAGAATTCGCATCTGAAATCCCTGCGCGCGGCGCGCCACCCGGGAGCCGATTCTCCCCAGCCCGATAATGCCAAGAGTCTTTCCCCAAATATCTCCACCGAGCAACTGGTCAAGTTCCCATCCGGGCCAGGAGCCGGTGCGCAGCCAGGCGTCACCCTCGACCAGCCGCCGGGCGATGGCCATCAGCAGCGTCCAGGCGAAATCGGCGGTGGTTTCGTCGAGCACGCCGGGCGTGTTGGTGGCCACGACTTTGTGGCGGGTGCAGGCCGCGACGTCAATATTGTCATACCCGACGGAAACCGTGGCCACGGCGCGCAGTTTCGGAGCGGCGGCCAGAAGCTCCTCGTCCACCTTCTCCGTGAGCAGGCAGACCAGTGCGTCCTTGTCGGCCACGCGGCGGAGGAGTTCGGTCCGGGGAATTCTCTCCGGCGCGGTCCAGTATTCGGCCTCGAAATGCTGCTCGAGAATGGCACGCGCAGCCGGGAAGAGAGGACGCGTCGAGAATACGCTTGGCTTGGTCAATCGTCACCCCGCACCGCAAAAAGCCGCAACGCGGCTCAGTAGGATACACCAAGGTGCGCGAGCCGCGCCCCCCGGCACATCGCTGCACGGGCAATTTCCCGCGCTGGCAGCCGTTGACGCCCCTCCGCGCGCCGACTATATTGGCACGCGGGCGCGAGGAGCGCCGGACGAACGCCGCGAGACATGCCTCCACCGATTCTTCACGAGCTGAAACATCAGCTTGGCCCTGAGGGCGTGCTCTACCAGCCCGAGGACCTCCTGCTCTATGAATACGACGGCTCGGTGGAGCGGGGCAGACCTGACTTCGTGGTCTTCCCACGCCGGACCGAGGATGTGGTCGCCATCGTCGGAGCGGCGCGGCGGCACGGCGTTCCGCTGGTCGGGCGCGGAGCCGGAACCGGGCTTTCCGGAGGCGCCATCGCGCGGCGGGGCGGCATTGTGGTGTCCTTTGCGCGGATGAACCGCATTCTGGATGTGGATGTCGAGAACCGGCGGGCGCGCGTGCAACCGGGAGTGGTCAACTCCGACCTGAGCGTCGCCGTGGCGCGTGCCAATCTTCATTTCGCACCCGATCCGTCGAGCCAGAAGGCGTGCACGATCGGCGGCAACGTTTCGGAAAACTCCGGCGGGCCGCACACGCTGGCCTATGGCGTGACGACGAGCCACGTTCTTGCCCTGGAGGTCGTGCTTCCCACGGGCGAGCTGCTGCACCTGGGCAATTCCGCCGTGGATACGCCCGGCTACGATCTGCCGGGACTGTTCGTCGGCACCGAGGGGACGTTTGGGCTGGTCACGGAAATTACCGTGAAGCTTACCCCCCTGCCCGAGGCCGTGCAGACGCTGATGGCAGTCTACGATACGGTGGATGAGGCGACGGAAACCGTCGCGGAAATTACCGCGCGCGGCATCACGCCCGCAGCTTGCGAGATGCTCGACGGCTGGACGATTCGCGCCGTCGAGTCCTTCGTCCACGCCGGCTTCCCGCTCGATTGTTCGGCGATCCTGCTGATCGATCTCGATGGCATACGCGAGGAAGCTGCCGCGCAAGCGGAGGAAACCCTTGCCGTCTGCCAGCGGCACGGCGCCCGCGAAGTCCGCGTGGCGCGCGACGGCGCGGAGCGTGAGCTTCTTTGGAAGGGGCGCAAGAACGCTTTCGGAGCGATTGGCCGCCTCTCTCCCACTTACTACACGCAGGATGGCGTGATTCCCCGAACGAAGTTGCCCGTCACGCTGCGGCGCATCGGCGAGATCGGGAAGAAGTACGGATTCGAGATCGGCAACATATTTCACGCGGGCGACGGCAACCTGCACCCGATTATTCTTTTCGACGCCTCCCAGGAGCAGCAGTTCCGCAATGCAGTGGCAGCGGCCGATGAAATCATTGCCTTCTGCGTTGAGCTGGGCGGCGCGATCACAGGCGAGCACGGCGTGGGCATGGAAAAAGACCGGCTGATGCCCCTGCTCTTTAGCGAAGAGGACCTCTCCCTGATGCGCCGCGTGCGCGATATCTTTAATCCTGAAGACCTCCTCAATCCCGGAAAAGTCTTTCCTGTGCTCAAGAGTTGCGGAGAAATTCGCGCCCGGCCCGCCCCCGCGAAGAGTGGCGTCCGCGCATGAGCCGCGAGTGATCCCGCCATGACCTTCGCACGCACCTCCGGTCTTGCGCGCCTGGCTGAAATCTCCGGCTCCGCGCACGTTATGGCCGAGCCGGCGGACCTGGCACTCTATCGGATTGCCGGCCAGATGCCCGCCGTGGCCGTGCGCCCATCCTCCGCCGAGGAGGCCGCCGAGATCGTGAAATTTGCGGCGGCGGAGCGCCTGGCTGTTGTTCCAGCCGCCGGGCGCACGAAGCTCGACATGGGGATGCCGCCGAAGAAATATGACATAGCCCTGGATCTCTCGCGCCTCGACCGGATCATCGCGTACGACCCCGGCGACCTGACCCTCAGCGTGGAACCGGGCATCCCGCTCCAGCGCCTTTCCGGGGTGCTGGCGGGCCACCGTCAGTTCTTGCCCTTGGCGGCGCCATTCGCGCCCCGCGCCACGGCCGGAGGGACGCTGGCCGCGGGCGTGGATTCTCCCCTGCGGCAATTTTATGGCACGGCGCGCGACTATGTGCTGGGGATCGAATTTGTCACCGGCGATGGCGTGCGGGCCAAAAGTGGCGGGCGCGTGGTGAAGAATGTTTCCGGTTACGACCTCCACAAGCTGATGATCGGAGCCTTGGGCACGCTCGGGATCCTCACGCAAATCAATTTCCGCACCTTTCCGCTTCCCGGTGAGACCTGGGCGCTGGCGGCTTCCTTCGACGGCGCGGCCGGCGCGCTCGATTTTCGGAGCCGCGTGGCGAATTCTCCCTTGCGGCCGCTGACGCTCGAAATTCTTTCGCCGGAGACCGTCGTGCTCCTTGCCGGAGAGGAGGCCGCGAGAATCGAGCCGGGCCCCGCGCCCGAGGCGCAATTCGCGAAGGGAAAGTGGACCGTGGCCGCCAGCTTTGCGGGGAAGGAGCCGGTTTTGGAGCGCTACACCCGCGACCTTCGACAGATGGCGGGCGATTCCGGCGCAAGCGGCGTCCTGCTGTTCAGTGACCGTGATACTTCCTGCAACCTGGCTCGGTTGCGCGAATTTGTCCCCGTTGCCTTGGCGTCCTCGCCGGCCGCGACGGTCCTTAAGCTGAGTGTGCTGCCTTCGCGGCTGCGCGAACTTCTGGATGCCGTGTGCGCCGCGGCGGAGTTGAGCGATCTCCCTCGTGCGGTGCTCGCGCGCGGGCTGGGAGTGGTCTATGCCGCACTGTTGCCCGCGAAACGCGACTCGGGCGCCTTGCGGCGCGTTGTCCAGGCTACGGGACAGATACTGAACTCCTGCGCCGGGCTGGGAGGGAACAGTTCGATTCCGTGGTGCCCCGGAGAGTGGAAGGAATCGCTGAGTGTGTGGGGGCCGGATCGGAGCGACTTCGCACAGATGCGCAAGCTGAAATCCGTGTTTGATCCCGCCGGCATTTTAGCGCCCGGCCGCTTCGCGGGAGGAATGTGAGCCGATGGCGGCGAATTCCGCACGAACGGGCGAAATGGATCCGGCGAGCGCGGCGTTGGACGTCTTTGCGGCGGACCGGCCGCAATATGCGGACTATTCGCGCTGCGTGCATTGCGGGCTCTGCCTGAATCATTGCCCCACGTACCGGCTGTGGCACGTGGAGGCGGACTCGCCGCGGGGGCGAATCCGCCAGATGATGTTGGTGGACCAAGGGCAGCTTGCGCTCGGCCCGAGCTACGTCACGCACATTGACCGCTGCCTGGATTGCCGCGCATGCGAGACGGCATGCCCTTCCGGGGTCGAGTACGGAAAACTCGTCGAGGCGGCCCGGGCGCAGATCGAGCAGGGTTACCGGCGACCCTGGCCCGCGCGAATCGCACGCGATTGGGCCTTTCGCCGCCTGCTGCCGCAGCCGCGCCGAATCGCCGCAGCCGCGCGCCTTCTGCGAATGTATCAACGCTCGGGGCTGGGCCGTCTGGCGCGCGCCACGGGAATTCTGCGGCTCCTCGGTCTGCGCGACCGGGAGCGGTTGCTTCCAAAAGTTGATTCTGAGTTTTTCTTTAGCGAGCTGGGCAAGACGTTTCCGGCCCGCGGCACGCGCCGCGCGCGCGTCGCGCTCTTTGCCGGCTGTGTGGCGCAGGTGGCATTCAGCGAGCTTCACCGCGCCACCATCCGAGTCCTGCAGGCGAACGGCTGCGAGGTGGTCGTTCCTCCGCGGCAGGTCTGCTGCGGCGCGCTGGCCTCGCATGCGGGTGTGCGAGACGTAGCCCGGGATCTGGCCCGCGAGAATTTTGCCGCGTTCGAAGACGGCGATTTCGACGCGATTCTTACCAGCGCCGCCGGATGCGGCTCGGCTCTCAAGGAATACCCGCAGCTTTTCCCTTCAGGCGATCCCGCGCGCGAGCCGGCCGCATGTTTTTCCGGCAAGGTGCGCGATGTCACGGAGTTTCTCGCCAGCCTGGGCCTGACGGCGCCGCTCGGCCGGCTGCCGCTGCGCGTCACGTACCAGGATTCCTGCCATCTGGCGCATGGGCAGGGAATCCGCGAGGCCCCGCGCGCGCTGCTCTGCGCCATTCCGGGCGTCGAGCTGGTGGAAATGCCGCTGGCGGAGCAGTGCTGCGGCTCGGCGGGAGTTTACAACGTCACGCAGACGAAAACGTCGCTCGAGCTGCTGGCGCTGAAGATGGACGCCATCCGCGAGACCGGCGCGCAGGTCATTGCCACCGCGAATCCCGGCTGCATTCTGCAGCTTCGGGCCGGCACGGCCATCCACGGCACCAGCCAGGAAGTGCTGCACGTTGTCGAGCTTCTCGATAGAGCGCTTGTTCCCGGATCTCCGTAAGGGAGCGCTACTACTTTTCTCCTACCAAATAGAGGCAGCCGCGGGTTCCCATGCGCGCTGAATGAACAGCTCCCGCGGGGACGTCGATGCGATCGCCGGTATGATACGTCGCTGAAGCGCCATGCATGGTGAGGGTCATTTCGCCATCGAGGATGATGTGCGCGGTAAGCCCGGCGTGGGTGTGGTCGGGATAGAAGGCCAGAGGGGCGTCCTGCCAGACGAAGATGTGTGTAAAACCTTCGGCATGAAGCTGGGATTCGAGCGCGCGTGTGTCCAGAGGTTTCAACGGGAATTCGCAATTCTAGCATCGCGCGACAGCTGCCGGGGAAGTTGATCGAAGGCAGCGAGCCGCTGGACGATGGCCGGGCTTCGATGGAAACGCTTGCGAGCGGGGTGTGAGAGGAGAAGAAAACCCGCCCGCAAGCGGCGTGGGGTGAGGAAAATCAGTCCTGCGGCGGGGCGGGCGGCTCCGGGGCACCCGCCGCGGGAGGCGCGGGCGGTGTCTGCGGCGCTCTGCCAATGATCATTCGGGCGACTCTGCCCTTCTGGAGCGTGTAATCGGCGGGCACCTGAAAGAGCGTCCGATCGGGCTCGCCCCGCTGGATATCGGTGAGCTGGCGGATGCTGTCCCCGCGAATGGGATCGGTGCGCTTGGTCATCACCACCATCTGCAAATCCGGCGAATACCATCGCTCCGTGGTAATCGCGATGGCCTTTTCGTTGCCGATCTGCCCGGCCGGAATCGTGCGCGTGTAGCGCGTTCCTTCGGCTTCCACGCCATTGATCGTGCGCGTGCCCAGGTCCGTGGTGGTCACGTTGCCGTGTTGTCCTTGCGGAGGCGCTCCGGCTTGATTCTCTCGCATGGCTTGCCTTCCGCGGATGAATAGCCGCACCTGATGGGCGATTTTGTGGTTGGGATCGAGAATATACTGCGTGCCGTCCACTGTGTCGTTGATGAATATCACATGCGGCGCCGCCTGATTCGATGTGGTCCAGGAGCCGATTGCGGGGAGCGTCATATCGCGGCGCGTGCGGCCCTGGCTATCGCGCGCGATGGTGCCAGTGATGGTGCGCTGGATGCGATTGCCGTCGGCCAGGGTCTGCGTCGTCTGTGTCGAGAGGGTAGCGGTGAAGGGGATCCCGGTCACCGTCTTCCCGCCAAGGCCCGCCGCAAAGCGGACGAAACCCAGAGCGTCCGGCGCCAGCGGCCCCGGCCCCATGCGTTCGAAGAAGATGTTTCCGCCCGGCGGGTGCGGCGGAGGCGGCGCATCCGATTGTCCCCGCGTGTCGATCGCAACAAATGCCAGTCCGAACAGCACGGACAGAAGAGCGATTGTGTGGCACATTTTTGCAAGCTTCATGGGTGCCTCCCCGGAAATTTGTCTGCCGGATGCGAGCTCTGGGAACTACCGGAGTCGTCCTGCGAAAGCAGGCGGATAGCCTGCGGCATTCCATCTGCGCTCACGAGCAGGTCAGCACGCACCGCCCCCCCGCCCTCCATGGCCGCGGCGGGCAGTCCGAAAGACGCGAGCGCTTCGCGGGGCATCGTGACTTGAACCACCGCGCCATCATCGAGCGCCGCAGAAACGTCCGAATAGGGAAGCGGAATGAACGCCTCGTCCGCGCTGGATCCCGACGAACTTTCTGGCGCGAGGTTTGTGCTTGCCGCCGCGGGCTTGACCGCGCCGTTGGCGGTAGGGTGCGGCGTCGAGGCACCAAGCTGTTTCTGCGGTTCGCGGGCATCACCCAGCGCTGCCGGTGCCGGGCCTTGAACTGCCGCCGTGGTTGCTGGCGCCTGGGCGGCGCCATGTTGTGGACGCTGATAGAGCCACAGCCCCAGAGCCAGCACAATCGCGGCCGCAGTTGCCAGTGCCGCAGCATGCCGGCGGATGCGGCGCCACTCAGCTTTGGATTTCGCGCTGCGAAACTCATGACGCAAGCGCTCCTCGACATGCGCCGGCGCGGCCATGGAAGCGGCTTCGGTGGAGAGCGTCCGCAGTTGCAAATCGAGCGCTTCTGCCTCCGCCAGCAAACCGGTGCACCGGCTGCACGTCGCAGCGTGGACTAGGGCGGCCTTGCGCTCCGCCGACTTGCGCGTTCCGGGACGGTTCAGATCGGAGACAACCTCCTCGAATTGCGTGCAATCCATTGGGATGTTCTCTTCGTTCATTTCAATGCCCCTTGCCGCCGCATTTTGCCCACCGCCGATGGCTGGCGTTCCGCGCCCGCACCGCGGAGCTTCTCCGCCAGCAGCGCCCGGGCGCGGTGCAGGCGTGAGCGGACCGTTCCGACCGGGCAGCCGAGCACTGCGGCGGCCTCGTCGTAGCTCATCTCCTCGAGTTCGCAGAGTGCTACTGCCTCCCGGTAATTTTCCGGCAGCGTGGCAATCGCTTCCCGTAGCCGCTGGGTCGCCTCGTTGGTCGCCGCTGGATCGTTCTGGACGCTGAGCCCGTTTCCATTGCCATGGGGCGCCGGAGCCATGGCATCCAAATCGCTGTTCATGGGCGTCCAGCGGCGATCCTGTTCCCACCGTTTGCGCAGATGGTTGCGGGCAATGCCGAACAAAAAGCCGCCCAGCGTCCCACGCACCGCATCAAACCGCCGCGCGTCGCGAATCAGCACCAGAAATGTCTCCTGGGTCACATCCTCGGCAACCGCCGCATTCCCGCTCATGTGCAGTGCAAAACGGTAGATGGCCGGATGCTTGCGGCGGTAGAGGAGGGTGAACGCCTCTTCCTCACCTCCCATCATCCGGAGAAGCAGGGCTTCGTCCGTCGGTTCCATGGCCCCTATCATCATGAATTCTTGGACGCCCGCCTCTGCCTCTCGTTACATCTTCCCGGCAGGGTGCCGAAAAGTTCCCGAAAGTTTGCAGGGAGTACCATGCCGTTCTTGACCAAACTGCCGTGCTCCCCTAACGTAAGGGGCGCCCGACAGCAATGCGAGGATGCCCGTGCGGTATCCGGCACGCCAGGCGGCCACGCCGGCCGCCACCAGGAGGAGCCATGCAGGATTTCGACCCGCGTGTTCTCGAGGATAAGGCCGTGCCGCCGCCCGAGGAATTCAGCCGGCAAGCCCGGGTCAAATCTCTCGCGGAGTATCGCGCCCTGTTCGACCGGGCGGAGCGCGACCCGGAGGGCTTCTGGGGCGAGCAGGCTGGCCTGCTCGACTGGTTCCAGGCGCCGCGGAAGGTGCTTGATTGGAAGCCACCGCACGCGGCTTGGTTCGCGGACGGGAAGCTCAACGTCGCGCACAACTGCCTGGACCGCCATCTCGCGAAGAACGCCGGAAAGCCCGCGCTCCTCTGGGAAGCGGAGGATGGGGCGCGGGTGCGGCTGAGCTATGGCGAACTCCACGAGCGCGTGTGCCGGTTCGCCAACGCCCTGAAATCGCTCGGAGCGGGGCCGGGGGATTGCGTCGCCATCTATCTGCCGATG
>JAJXZD010000058.1 GCA_021780215.1 Acidobacteriota bacterium | reverse complement strand
ACATCCGCCAGGATGATTTCGTCACAATTCTCGTCAACAAATCGGAGATGGGCCAGGGCGTGGTCACTTCCCTCCCGATGCTCGCGGCTGAGGAGCTCGAGTGCGATTGGAGGCGGGTCCGCACGGAGTTCGCGACTGCCGCGCCGGTCTATTTCGATCCGGCCTTCCATATGCAAGCCACCGGAGGGAGCACCAGCATCCATTCGAGCTGGGTTCCCTTGCGGCAGGCCGGAGCATCTGCTCGCGAGATGTTGATCGCCGCCGCCGCGCAGAAATGGAATGTGGACGCATCCGAGTGCCGCGCGGAAAATGGCGCAGTAGTCCACGCCGGGTCGAAGCGCCGCCTGACTTACGGCGCCCTTGCCGATGCCGCCGCGACGATTCCTCCTCCGACCAACGTGAAGCTGAAGGACACGAGCGAATTCAAGATCATCGGCAAGCCAGTCAAGCGGCTCGACACGCCGGACAAGGTGAACGGCAAGGCCGGGTTCGGCATCGACGCGCGGCGGCCGGGCATGCTGCACGCCGTGATCCAGCGCTGCCCCGTGTTCGGCGGAAAGGTTGCGTCGTTCGATGCCTCCAAGGCCAAGACGGTTCCCGGCGTAAAGGATGTGGTTCAGATTTCGTCCGGCATCGCCGTAGTGGCGGACAATACCTGGAATGCCATGCAGGGGCGGCGGGCGCTGGAGGTCACTTGGGATGAGGGACCGGCAGCATCCGTTTCCACCGAGAGCCTCTTCCAATCCTTCGCCAATGCGCTCGAGAAGCCCGGTGTGGTCGCTCACAAAGCAGGCGACGCCGCCTCTGCGTTCGCCGGCGCCGCACAGAAGATTGAGGCGGAATACCGAGCTCCTTACGAGGCACACGCCACGATGGAGCCGATGAACTGCACCGCGGACATTCGCGAAGACGGCGCTGATCTGTGGGTGCCCACGCAGTTCCAGACCCCCTCGCAGGCCATCGCAGCAAAGGTCGCCGGCATCAAGCCGGAGGCGGCTAACGTGCACACCACCTATCTCGGCGGCGGATTCGGCCGGCGCGGCTGGTCGGACTTCGTGACGGAAGCCTGCGAAGTGTCCAAGGCCATGAAAGCGCCCGTGCAGGTCACCTGGTCGCGCGAAGACGACATGCAGCACGACTACTACCGCCCCGCGTCGCTGGTGCGCTTTTCCGCGGGCCTCGACGCCCAGGGGAAACCCGCCGCCTTCACCGCCCACGTCGCCTGCGACTCCATCATGAGTTGGTTCTTCCCCGGCTCGATTAAGAACGGGATGGACAGTAGCAGCGTGGACACCCTGATTGACATCCCCTACGACATTCCCGGCATTCTTGTGGACTACCAGTTGGTCCCCGGCCCCATCCCCATGGGCTTCTGGCGGTCAGTCGGCGCTTCCCAGAACGGTTTCTTCCGGGAATGCTTCATGGACGAACTGGCGGCCGCGGCGAAGAAGGACCCGTATGAATTTCGTCGCGATCTGCTGGGGAAGTCGCCGCGCAATCTGGGCGTTCTGAACCTGGCCGCGGAAAAGGCCGGCTGGGGCAAGCCTCTCCCCCACGGCATCTATCGAGGCATCGCCGTCGTGGAGGCGTTTAACACCTATGTGGCGGAAGTGGCGGAGGTTTCAATTGAGAGCGGCGGCCACGTGAAGGTTCACCGGGTCGTGGTGGCCGTGGATCTCGGCCAGCCAATCAATCCGCACATCATCGAGCAGCAGGTGATTGGCGGGGTCGTTTACGGCCTGCAGCAAACGCTTAAGAGCGAAATCACCATAGACAAGGGCCGCACCGTGCAGTCCAACTTCGACACTTTTGAAGTCCCGCGCATGAACGAAATGCCCAAAGTCGAGGTCCACATCGTTCAGAGCCACGAAACTCCCAGCGGGATGGGCGAGCCGGCAGTTCCTCCGATCGCGCCAGCAGTCTATAACGCCGTCTTCGCGGCAACGGGCAAGCGCATCCGCAGGTTGCCGCTGCGGCCTGAAGACCTCGTTTAACTCGCGAGGCAGTTCCTTTCCCCGCCATTTCTCAAGTGAAATGGCGGGGATTTTGTTAGTCGTCCGGAAAGCGGAACGCACGCCGACCGCGCGTTTCGCTAGCGCAGCAGGGCCAGGATTTCGTTCTGGATCGCGCCGGTAACCCGCGCTTCGCGCTCGCCCACGTATACATTCACTTCGCTGCGAATGCCGAACTCGGGCAGGTAAATTCCTGGCTCGATGGAAAAACAGGTGCGCGGAATGATCCTGCGATGGTCGCGCGTTTCGAAGCCATCCATGTTCGCGCCATTTCCGTGCACGTCCTGCCCAATGCTGTGCCCGGTCCGGTGGACGAAATACTTTCCATAGCCGGCCTTGCGGATCGTTTCGCGCGCAGTACGATCCACCTCCCGGCCATGGATCGCGCGTCCGCGGGCCGCGGCGTCGCGCACGAACGCGATGGCCCGGTCCCGCGCTTCGCGCACAATGCCAAAAATCTTCGCGTAGGCATCCGGCACGTGTTCGCCCAGATATCCGGTCCAGGTGACGTCGTAATAGACGCTGCCCGGGCGGCTGGATTTTGCCCAGACGTCCAGCAGCAGTAGATCGCCGGCACGAATGCGCCGGGAATTCTTGGCCGAAGGCTCGTAGTGGGGGTTCCCGTTGTTCGGCTGGACAGCGGCGATGGGCGGCTCGGCCGTGGTCAG
>JAJXZD010000053.1 GCA_021780215.1 Acidobacteriota bacterium | reverse complement strand
GGCGCGGCTGGCTCTTTCCGGCGTGCGCGTCCTCGCGCTCGAAGCTTCTGTCTCCGCTCCGCACTGTTCGCGCCTGCTCGCGGACATGGGCGCCGAGGTCATCAAAGTGGAGAAGCCCGGCTCCGGGGATATGATTCGCGGCTGGGATTCCGTGGTCCACGGCATGTCGTCCGGCTACGTCTGGCTGAACGGCAACAAACGCAGCCTCACCGTGGACATGAAGAATCCCGCCGGCCGCAAGATCATCGAGCAGCTGGCGGAACGCTCCGATGTGCTCCTTGAAAATTTTGCCCCCGGCGTGGCCTCGCGTCTGGGCCTCGGCGCCACCGAGCTGTGCGCCCGCAATCCGCGGCTGATTTACTGTTCGATCTCCGGCTATGGGCAGGACGGTCCCTATCGCGACGTCAAAGCCTACGACCTGCTTATTCAGGGCGAGGCCGGAATCATCGCCAGCACCGGATATCCGGACAAGCCAGCCAAGGTCGGCCTGCCGGTGACCGATCTGGCCTCCTCGATGTACGCAGCTCTCGGCATCGTGCTGGCGCTCTACCAACGGGAGCATACCGGCCGCGGACAGCAGATTGATATTTCGATGTTTGAATCGGCGGTCTCCTGGCTCGGCTATTTTCCGCATCATTTCTGGCATCGCGGCGAGGAGCCGGCGCGCGTCGGCATGCGCCATCATTATATTGTTCCCTACGGCCCCTATCTGGCCGGCGATGGAATCTACGTGAACATGGCCGTAGCCACCCCGGAGGACTGGGATATCTTTTGCCGCGAGGTGATCCGCCGCTCCGATCTGCTCGAGGATGCGCGGTTCAAGACCGCCCCGGAACGCCGGCGCAACCGCGCCATTCTCGAGGAGATGGTCGAGAAAATCTTTCTTGAGCTGCCCCACGACGAATGGTTGCGCCGCCTGGCCGCCGCCCGCCTGCCCCACGGCAAGGTCAACGGCATCGGCGAGGTGCTGGCCCACCCGCAGATCGCGGCCCGAAAAATGATCCGCGAAATGGATTCGCCGGCCGGGCCCGTGCCGGTGGTGGGAAGCGCCCTGCGGCTCTCGGACAGCCCGGCGCGCTTCGATCCCATTCCCCCCCTGGGCGGTGATACCGACGCGATCCTCGGCGAACTCGGCTACTCTCCAGCCGACATCGCACAGCTCCGTCGCGACCACGTCCTCTAAGGCTGAAACAATATCGTGTCGGAGATGGCACTGTCCGCTTCGCCGCTTGCGGGAGGGTCAGGCGGGGGCGGAGGGGCGGATTGGTGCTATACTCCCTGCGCTGGTTTATCACGGATGAAATCCCACGCAACTGAATCACATTCGCCGCGGGGCGCGGCAGGACGGTTGAGCAGTATCGCCATTGTCGGCGGAGGCCCCGCGGGCGCGCTGTGCGGCGAGCGGCTGGCCCGTCAGGGCTTGCGGGTGACGATTTTCGACGAGCATCTGGCCTGGGAAAAGCCTTGCGGCGGCGGGCTGACCCACAAGGCCATCGAGGCCTATCCCTTCCTGCTGGATTCGCCCCATCCGAAAAAGATCGTGCGCACGGCAGAACTGATTTCCGGCGGCGGACATCGGGCGCGCTTCGAGATGAGCCACCCGATCGTGATCTATTCGCGCAAGGTGCTCAATGGCCTGTTGCTCGACCGCGCCGTGGCGGCGGGCTGTTCGGCAGTCCGCACCCGGGTCACCCGTGTGGACACGGGCGGCGGCACGGTCCGCCTGACCGCCGGCGGAGACGAGCATTGCGCCGACTTCGTGGTGTTGGCGGCGGGCGCGCGCAACCAGTTGCTGCCAGATACCACCGCTCTCGGCAAGATGGACCTCGAGGTGACCCTCGGATATTTCGTTCCCGCCGAGGAACAGATAATCAAGGTGAAGTTCTTAAAGCAGTTTGAGGGATATTTGTGGTCCTTCCCCCGCGCCGATCATCTTTCGGTGGGCATCTGCGCAAAAATGGGGCAGTACTCAAGCCAGCGGCTGCACCGCCATCTCGGGGATTTTGTCCGCGAGGAAAAGATTCCCATGGAGGGTGCGCGCTTCTACAGCCACGTGCTGCCCTCGCCGCAGGAACAGACACTGCGGGGCCGGCGCATCGCCGGAGATAACTGGGCCATGGCTGGCGACGCCGCCGGGTGTGTGGACCCGATTACCGGGGAAGGGCTCTATTACGCGCTGCGTTCCGGCGACATACTAGCTCAGGCGCTGACTGACGGCCAGCCGCAAGCTTATCCCGAGCGGCTCCGGGCTGCTTTCTCCGCGGATCTGGAATTCGCCGCGAAGTTTGCACGCAAGCTCTTCTGCGGCAATTTTCTCGGCGGGGCGATCACCACTCGCATGGTGCAGTTGCTCAACTATTCGCCGGCCTTCTGCGAGCTGATCCGCGATGTTTTCTCCGGCTCGCAGAACTATCGCACCCTGAAGCGCCGCCTGTGGAACCAGTTTGGCATCACGGCCTTGGAGTTAGCCCGCAGTTTCCTTAATCCATTCTCGGCAGTTTCCGCCCCGCGCGCTTCCGAGCCGCGCGAACCTTTGCCATGAAGCACCGGAAATCACGCCGTGTCCGCGCGGCCAGGCCGGCGCCGAAGCGCGTCCCAGGTGCCGCCGCTTCCACCGCAGCGAACTCATCGCCGGAAAGTCTTCCGCCCATCGGCGCCGAGGGAGTCAGCGAAACCTCCGTGCGCCATTCCTGGACCATTCAGGCGCTCGACCCGCGCCTTCCCGCGGTCCTCTCAACGCCGGCGATGATCGGGCTGATGGAGCACGCCACCGTGCTCGCGGCGAGCGCAGATCTGCCGGAGGGCGCCATCTCCGTCGGCACGCGCATTGAGGTGGATCACCGGAAGGCCGTCCCTCCCGGCGCCCGGGTGCGCACCTGGGCGCGGTTGGTGAAGCACGAGGGGCGATTCCTGATTTTCGAGGTTGAGGCGCGTTCAGGAGATCATCTGATCGGCAAGGGTCTCGTGGCTCGCGCCGTTGTTGAGCCGGAAAAGCACAGCGCCAAGGCGCACGCCCGGCTCCACGAGTAGTCGCTTTCAGACGGGCGCGTCTCGATCTTCAGCAGACTATCCGCGCGGCGTGCTCTCGCGGCCCATCCGACAATCGCGGCTATTTCTTCTGCGAAATGTCCACCGACGCTGCCGTTTTCTCCCACGCCAGTCGCATCCCGCACGTGCCGTTGGCCTGCTTGAAGGAGATGGTGAAATCCTCGAGCGGCGCGGCGAGCTGCGAAACCTTCATGGGGATTCGGGCGAAGTCGTGCTCCTTGCCGGGGTAGGGAATGCCCCACTCGCCGGTCGCCTTGCTGATAATCAGCGTCCAGGCATCGGGGTTGGGAATCGTGAAGAGCGTATAGCTTCCGGCTGGGACTTGCGTCCCGCCGACATTCACATCCGTGTTGGGCACAAACGTGGTTGCCTCATTCGCTCCCGCGCGCCAGGGTTCGCCATAGGGTACCAGCCCGCCGAAGATGCGCCGTCCCCGCATGCGCGGACTGGAATAGGCCACCTGAATAGACTTGCCATCCGGGAACTGGCAGGAGGCCTTGGCCGGAGGGCTGAGCGGCTGGCCGCCCATCCCCATCTGGGCCCGGCTGGGCGCAGCCAGAATCGCCGTCGCAAGAAGCAGCATTCCAGAAATAACAATCCGCGCGGTTATCCTTTGCACGAGACCTCCTTTTCGCATTCTTCTGCTTTCTTTGGACGCGGCGCCGGCGCGTTTGGGTACTTACATGTTTTTCGGGGTCGTTCGCCTGACTCCGTGTATCTCCCTTGAGAGCCGGATTGCGGGCGTGCTACTCTGCATGAAGGCACGAAAAACAGCGCATCGCCTGGCCGGAGTGGCGGAATGGCAGACGCGGCGGACTCAAAATCCGCTGGCCGCAAGGCCGTGTGGGTTCGACTCCCTCCTCCGGCACCAACCTCTTTTCATTTTTATATTTACCTTTGCGCCTTGGCTTGTGTGACCGAAGTTAGCGGGTGAATCCAGCGCATCCCGCGTGCCTCCATCCCCGGATTATTAAACTATAAACAGCAAATCACCCTCGATCGTGATGAAAATCACAGCCACGACTCGCTTGCGGGAGTAAGAGAAGAATGGCAAAGAGAAAGTTGGCGTGCCTGCAATGCGCAGAGCACAAAAGGATCACGCATGAGGCGGTTGAGGCTCGGCCCAGTCGCTGCCTTGATTCTCGCACTGCCGCTCTTGTCGCAGCCTCTCCGGGGACAGGGAAGCACGGCCTCACCCCATGGCGCGAACTCTCCCAGCGCCGCGAACGCCTCCGCTGAGCAAAAGGCGGCCACCGCCGGATACGTCGGGAGCGAGGCCTGCCAGGCATGTCACTCCGACCTCTATAAGTCCTGGGAAAATTCTCCGCACTGGAAGACGTCCCTCAACACCGAGGAAGAACCCTCGCATCAAGGATGCGAAGCATGCCATGGTCCCGGATCGGCGCACATTGCCGGAGGCGGAGACGTCAGTAAAATTTTCGTTTTCAAGGGGCGCTCGGCCAAGGAGATTGACGCCCGGTGCATGTCCTGCCATGCAGGCGGCCCGCAGCATATGATGGCCCTCAACTCTATCCACGCGCAAAACAACGTGAGCTGCATCGATTGCCATTCGCCGCATCATCCGGAATCGAGAGAAGGGCTGCTGGCGAAATCTCAGCCGGAACTTTGTTATTCCTGCCATCTGGCGCAGAAATCGCAGTTCAGCATGCCCTTTCATCACCGCGTTCCCGAGGGCCTGATTCAGTGTACCGACTGCCATAATCCTCACGGCACGGAGCACGCGAAGCAATTGCGCATGTCCTCGACCCTCGACGCGGTCTGCTTCAAATGCCACGCCGATGTGCAAGGCCCATTCGTCTACGAGCACGCTCCGGTGAAAGTGGAGGGGTGCTCCTCGTGCCACATGGTGCACGGCTCGCCGAATCCGCACTTGCTCAAGGTCAGCAATGTGAACCTTCTATGCCTGCAATGCCACACGGCCTCGAGCATTGGCTTCGGCGCGCCGGGCACGCCGAGCTTTCATAGTCAGGCAACGTTCTTTCAGGCCTGTACGCTGTGCCATGTGCAGATTCACGGATCCAATTTCAGTTCGTTCTTTTTCAAATGAGCCAATGCGCACAAATCCTCGATGAGGGCTGTAAGCCTCGCGGCAACGAGACAGCCACGCAGAGCATCCTTTGCCGCGTTGTGTGCTCCGCGCTGGCGATGGCTTTCGCAGCTCTCATTTTTGCGATGCCTGCCCGCTCCCAGGTCAGCTCAACGGCGACCGAGGACACGTCGACCGCGTCGGGGGACCCCTCGGCGGAGCCCACGGGCGTAGACTCCGGAAACTACCACGTCGAGCAGACTCTGGAGCTTGGCTACCGCGCGGACTGGCTCGGCGGCAATATGGACACCTACAACACGTTCGTCAATCTCGGCGATGGCCTGCGCCTATTTGATTACACACTGGATATGCGCTCCCTGAACCATCGCGGATTTCTCTTTGACGATCTCCACTTCAGCAATTTCGGCTACGGCGGCGATCCGGACGACGTGTCGCGCCTTCATATTGACAAAAACAAGTGGTACGACTTCCAGGCCCTCTTTCGCCGGGACAAAAACTACTGGGATTGGAACTTGTGGGCCAATCCGCTGAATCCCGTCTCCACGAATGGGATCCTCAGCCCGACCACCCCCGCGCTCACCTCCCCGCATTCGATGGATCTCGTCCGCCGCATGCAGGACTACGACCTCACGATTCTCCCGCAGTCTTCCGTGCGCTTCCGTGTGGGCTACTCCCGGAACCGCGACGAAGGGCCGGGATTCTTCACCACCGATGGCGGCACCATCTCCTCTTTCAATGAGGCGTATAGCTACACGACCAACGCAGCTCATGCGGGAGTGGATTTCCGCGTTCTCCCCCGCACGACGCTTTCCTACGACGAATTTCTAGCCTGGTTTAATCAGGGCAATTCCATTGCCGATAACCCGGTCTCAAGCCCGCAGAATTTCGGCTTTCAGGTTCCCAACGGCACATTGGTGGATCCCGGCCTCGTGTGGGCCTCGAGCGGCGGCGAGATTCTGCCGTGCCCGGTGCAGACCACTCCGCCCACTGCTCCCATTGAAACGCCCGGCTCGCCCGGCGTTCTTCCCACGCTAAACCCGAACTGCAATGGCTTTGTGTCCTACAGCCAGACTGGCCAGTTGCACGACTTCATGCCCACCGAACAGTTCCGTTTTGAGACGACCTATTTTCACAATCTGGAAATGTCCGGATCCCTGGGCTACAGCTCCTCAGACAGCGTCATGAATAATTTCAACGAAACTGTCATCGGGTGGACGACTCGCACGTCTTCTCCGGGAGGCACGACTGCGGGGCCGGAAGTGGCGAAGCGCATCTCGGTCAACGCGGATTGGTCGGCGACATATAACGTCACCGACAAGTTGCGCCTCCTGGACAATTTTCTCTTCGATGATTGGCGCATCCCGGGGATGTGGAACAGCCTTCTCGGCGCCCTGTTCACCACAGGAGGCGCCGGCCTTGGCTCTCCGATTGGGATCTTTCTGGCCGCGGATTGCAATGTTGCCAATAGCTACAATGGGCCCACCTGCCCTAGCCACACGGATACTTCGGCCGCGGACCTGGCTTCCGCCATCAACTCCAATTTCCTGAAGCAGGACATGAAGTCGAATACCTTCCAGTTGGAATACGATTTCTCGCCGCGCTATCAGGGACGCATCGGCCATCTCTATACGCATCGCGAGATCGTTCAGTCTGACTTGAGCTTCACCACCCAGCAGGTCTTTTATCCCGGCGGGGCTAGCGGCACGGCAGACAATGATTATCTTGCCGCCCGCGGGCCGTGTGCGCCTATCGGCCTTCCACCCGGGCCCGGTTTGCCCCCGCCGCTCCCATCGGGTTGCGTTCTGAATGCGGATGGCTCGGTCACGTTCTCCACGCTACCGCCCGCTCTGACCCCGGCATTGCAGACGGTCGCTATTGAAGAGAACGCGCTGCTCCTGGGTTTTACCGCACGCCCCGTGGACGCCCTGCGGATCACCAGCGATTTCGCCTTTGGGTACAACGACAATTCCTTCACCCGCATGAGCCCGCGGCAGCTGCAATCGTATAAAACCAATGTGAACTACACACCCCGGCCCTGGGCGAACTTCACCGGCACAATTGACATCAGCGAAAATCGCGACAACGTAGAGGCGGTCAACAGCATGGAACACGATCGCACCTACAGCTTCGACGCAGTGCTTGCCCCCAACGCGCGAATCTCCTTCGATTTCGGCTATAGCTATTGGGATGTGTTCGCGCAAGCAGACATCTGCTACAGCATAGGGTTCGGTCCTCCGCCCACCGGCGCCACGCCATGCCCGACCGCTTCTTCTCCTGTTCCGCTTGGGGCCCTTTCTATCTACACCAGTGCCGACCAGTATGCCTACGCGGCGGTGATGTGGAAGCCCATCAAGCGGATCACCGCATCGTTTGGATTCAACGGCAGCTTCGTCAGCGGCACTTCGCCCTATTTCAACCAGCCGCAGTTCGGGGGAGCGTCGGCGCCCCCTTTGCAGCAGGTGTATTTGAATCCGCTCACGCCTTCGGGCTCGCTCGATTTCCGGTATCTCGAGCCGGCGGCCTCGCTCGCTGTGGACCTCTACAGGGGCCTAAGCTACAAGACATCGTGGAACTACTATGGATACAACAACACCGGATACCCGAACGCCGCGGGACTGGCGGCCATCCCGCTGCTTGATTTCAATGGCAGCACTGCAACCTTTTCTATCCGCTACGCGTTTTAAACCTTGTCGGCAGCGGCCACGAGACCTCTGCCCCGGGAGGTAAGCCATGAAGCTGCATGCGAGACGCCGGCTTGCGCCGGCCCTGTGGTTCGCGGCAAGCGTACTGCTCCTGGCCGCGCCTGTGCGCGGAGATGCAGCTGCCACGTATAAATCCAAATGCGCTGTCTGCCATGCGTCGAACGGCAGCGGCGACACAGCCGTGGGGAAAAGCCTCAAGCTCGGCGATCTTCGTTCACCGGCCGTGCAGAAACAGACCGACGCGCAGCTCATCGCAATGATTTCCGACGGCAAGGGCGGCATGCCGGGTTACAAGGACAAGCTCAGCGCGGATGAGATCAAGCAGCTCGCCGCTTATCTCCGCGTGTTGGGCAAGAAGAAATAGGCTTGCATCGGGCGGCCGGGGGTGACCCCGTGCCGCGGCCGTCCTTGCGTGCTTGAATGGGGAGGCTGGATGTTCGGTCCCGAGGGAATCCTCATCGCGCTGATTGTTCTTACCATGGCGCTGGCGCTTTTCCTCTTCGTCCGTCCGCCGGCAACGGCGGGCGCGGGGGAAAGGATCGTCGCCTTCATTGCTTTGTTCATTCTTCCTGCCCTTTGTCTGGGCGGGGGATTCTCCGCGCACATCGAGCATTCCAAGGAAACCAAATCCTGCACCTCCTGCCATGCGATGCAGCCCTACGGCCGAAGCCTCTATGTGGACGACCCGAATTACATTCCGGCTGCGCATTTCCAGAACCACCGCATTCCCCCCGAGACGGCGTGTTACCAGTGTCACGCGGATTACACCTTTTACGGCACGCTGAAAGACAAGTTCGCGGGTCTCGAGCGTGTCTATATCCAATATGTGAGCGGGCCACCCAAGCACATCAAGTTCAAGGGGCGGTATAGCAACGGGCAATGCCTGCGCTGCCACGCCGGGGCGCGCGATTTCGAGGAGAATCCCGTTCATCAGGCGATCCGCAGCGAGCTGGCTTCCAGTCAAATGTCCTGCATTTCGAGCGGCTGCCACGACACGGTGCACAACGTCACGGCACTGGATCATCTGAAATTCTGGAGGCCGGCGCAATGAGACTCGTTGAGTTTGGCATGCAACGATTGCTTCGAGCCTCCAGCGCGATCATCGTGCTCGGGCTCGCCATCGAACTCCTAAGCCTGCTGTGGTTCCATCCGCTTTCGTTTGTCCTCTTCGCTGTGGTTGGCGCCGCCCTCATCGGCCTGGGAATTTTGATTTATCTGGCGTCGCTGGCATTTGCCGGGACACCTGCTGCGGCTCGCCCGGCGGGCAAGACGAACTCCTAGCGACGCTTTCGAGGGAGGGGTGGCGCCGGCGCGCGCTGGGCGCGCCGGTCCGTGCGAGCAGAGGTGCTGCTAGTTGGCTTTCGGCGGAGCAGGCGGCGGGATCGTTGCGGCATCCCAGTGCTCATCCGCCTTCCCATTCTTGATGCGCCACATGTCGAACCACGACGTGGTGTAGGTCTTCGAGGGATCGCGCGGATTCGGCAGCGTCCGCGCGGTCACGACGATCACGAGATCGCCTTCGGCCAACACGGCGACCACGGGCGTCTTCATGTGAGCGGGGATGGGCGTGGGCTTTCGTGTCGCCTCAAAATATTTCACCACGGGGTCGCGCCCGGAGGCGACCAGCGGGTTGTGCTGGATGTAGCGCTTGGTCAGGTATTTGTTGGCTTCATCCCAGTGGTTGGCCTCGAGCAAGTCACGCTCGATGTGAAAAGCGACCTGCTTGTTGGTGTTCAACTGCGGGTTGGGATCGGTGAAAAGGGCTTCCGGGTTCTTGGCGGGCACGACCGGTGCCTGCGCGGTTGCCGGACGGCCCATACACAGGGCCCCAAGTATGACGAGCAACAGCAAGCGTGTTTTCATGGGCCACTGAATACAGCGCACGCGAGGCCCTGTCAAGGATTTGCTGAGTGGGAATGCGGTCGAAGGCGGGCGCGGCTGGGTCGGATCTGGTGTGCGCTTACAGAACCCCGCGGCGAGGAAGCACCGCGGCCCATTCTCCGGCCTCAAGCTGCGGCCTTGATTCGCGCACCAGGAGGAAACAATTTCCCCGCGCCACCGCCCCAATGTCGCCCGAACCCTCCCAGAGCAGCGTCTCGACCACTGGTGTGGTGAGGGGCGCTCGCTCTCGGTCTGATGGAGCCGCGGCCCACGTGACGCGCGCGGGGAGGAAATGGGCCATGCCGCCCTTCTCATGAATCGGGTGCGCCAGTTGCGCGGGAAAGAGCGGGAGCGGCCGCGGCAGATAGCCTGATAGCAGCTCGATGGCCGGTGCGACAAACAGTTCAAACGTCACCATGGTGGAAACCGGGTTTCCCGGCAGGCCGAAGACCGGCTTTCCGCGGCACCACGCAAACACCGTCGGCCGCCCCGGCCGGATCGCCACGGAATCGAAAAGAATTTCCGCTCCCAGGTCCAGTAGAGTCTGCTCGACCAGATCGTACTTCCCGACGGAGACGCCCCCGCTGAGCAGCAACAGATCCGCTTCCAGGCCGCGCTCGATGCTCGCGCGCAACTCGGCTGGTTCGTCATGGGCCGAGGCGGAAAGGACCGGCTCGCTGCCCACCAGTGCAACCTGCGCGGCCAGCGAGACGCCGTTGCTGTTGCGAATTTGGAATGGTCC
>JAJXZD010000161.1 GCA_021780215.1 Acidobacteriota bacterium | reverse complement strand
ACAGAGTTCCGCCACCGGCGACGCCAAGAGCTCGTGGAACCAGATGTATGGCATCACGTTTGGCGATGTTCTTCGCACCGGGCTCACCGCGGATTTTCGGTATTCGAAGTTCACCAGCGCGTTTGGCAGCGGGGATTACAAGGCGGTGACGATCTCGCGACCCATTGCGGACAGGCTGTCATTGCAGTTTCTGGCGGGCTTTCAGAATTTCAACTCCACTCTGACCTCCACGCCCCAGACCCATTTCATCACTTCCTATCTGGATTGGACGATGTTGAAGTCCCTGTTTTTCGAAGGTGGTTATACGTGGCAACGAGGCGGCTTCATGAGCTATGACCAATACATTTTTACGATAGGGAGGCGCTTTTAGCGGTTAGCGGCTATGTTTCGCGCGCTCCAACGTCGGCTGAAGTGGGGAGGTGGCCCGTCCGCCAGGGTCGCTGCTGCTCTTTTCATTGTGTGTGTGCTTTCTCCCGCGCAGGCGTGGGCCGGAGACGGGACCGACCCACTCGTCGAAAAAGCGCGGGCGCAGGTAGACGAATTTGTTGGCCAATACAGCTCTATGCGCTACGAGGAGGATGTGGTTCAGCAGAAGCTCGATGCCAAGGGGAAGGTCTTGTACGGGCGCGAGACGATCTACGACTCGATGATGCTGATCCGCTTCGCGGACAACCAGCCTCGCGTTGATGAGCAGCGGCTCGTGAACACGCTGCCCCGGAAAGGGGAATTTCGCCCGCTCCTGAGCACGAGCGGATTCTCCACTCTGGTGATGATTTTTCATTCGTACTATGAGTCGAGTTTCCGGTTCTCCCGTCTCTCCGACGATCTGACGAGTTCCACTCCTTGCGCCAGGATTCATTTCGAATACATTCCGGGCACACCTTCTCCCTCCCTCTACCAGATGATTAACATGGAAAAGCCCCTCGAATGGTCGGGAATTGCCTGGATCAACCCGGCGACCGGAGAAATTCTCCGCATCGTCGCGGATGTGGGCTCCTCGCTGGAAAACACGGGAATGAAGGAATTGCGGGCGGATGTGAGCTATGGGCCTGTAACTCTGCGGGGCACGCCCCAGCCCTTGTGGCTGCCTGTGTCGGCCACGATTGATCTGGAAACAGCACGCCAGCATTTTCGGAATGTTCATCATTACGGCGATTATCGCCAGTACCGCGCAAGCGGAAGGCTCGGAGGTGCCGCAAAGCAATGAGCGCACATGCATCCACACGATCTCTCAGCGCCACGCCGGCCGACAAAGAGAGAGGCCATCGCCTGCGGCTCGGTGCAGCCTGGGTGCTGGCCTGCGTCTTCGTCGCGGCCGTTGCCGTCTACGGATTCGGTTACTACACGCTGAGCGCCGAAGCGCGGCCGTTTTCTCCGAAACACGAATTTCTACGCCCGGGCGGGCCCATAGGAATCAAGCTCGGCATGCTCGGCGTCGGCATGTTCCTGATCATCTACCTCTACTACTTCCGGAAGCGATTCGGGTGGCTGAAGAATCTGGGGACGACCCGGCACTGGTTAGATTTTCACATTATGCTGGGGCTGACTGCGCCGGTGATTATCGCGTTCCACGCCTCGTTCAAATTCCGCGGGATCGCGGGAATGGCTTTCTGGATCATGGTGGCCGTGGCGCTGAGCGGCGTTGTAGGCCGTTATCTCTACGCGCAGATTCCGCGCCGCCTGGATGCGGCGGAATGCACCTGGCTAGAGCTCCAGGAGGATCAGTCGGCGCTGCTGAATCAGATGACTGCGCAGAAGTTGTTCGACGCCGGCGATCTTGTGGCTGCGTTTCACGTCCCCGACATGGGAATGGTGAGACATAAAGGTGCGGTCGGGGCACTGCTGTGGATGTTCGCACTGGACCTGGCCAGGCCACTTCGTGTGGCGGCACTCCGAAGGCGCGTGCTCGGGTTCGGGGGAAGCGTGCTGAGCCTGGGAGGTTTTCTCCGCAGCAAAAATATTGAACTGGAGCGTGTAATGCAGATCGCCCGCCGCCAGGCGTCTCTCTCGAAGAGGATGATCTTCCTGTCGCGGACACGCAGTGTTTTTCAGCTGTGGCATGTGGTGCACCGCCCGTTTAGCTACGCGTTTGTCGTTTTGGCAGCCCTGCACATCGCGACGGCAATGTTATTGGGCTACATGTAAGATCATCGGCAGAGTCCCTCTGCTTTTCTTTGACGGGGAAGCAGGGCGGGCCAGGATTGCCTTCCGGACCGCATCGCTCGGCAGGGCGGAGAATACGAATGGGGATGAACACATTTCTCGGAATGGTCATCGCCGTGGTTGTGGTGTGGTTCTTTGTGTGGCGATACATGCGGGAGTTGAAGCGGAGTGAGGCGCGCGCCAAAGAAGCCACGGAGCGGGCTAAACTACGCTCGGATGGTCCAAGGGCGCAGCATCCGCATATTGACGCCACGCACTGCATCGGATGCGCGGCCTGCACCGCTGTCTGCCCGGAGGGCGACGTCCTGGCCATGGTGGGCGGCAAGGCCGCCATCGTAAACGGGTACAAGTGCATCGGACACAGTCTTTGCGAGGAGGCATGCCCGGTCGGCGCGATCACGATGGTGATGGCGGGTCCGAGCGTGGGGGCTGACATGCCGGCTCTGAGCGCCGAATACGAGACCTCGATCGAAAATCTGTTTGTCGCCGGCGAACTGGGCGGTCTGGCGCTGATCAAGAACGCCATCGCGCAGGGCCGGGACTGCGTAGACACAATCGCAGACCGCCTCGCCACCCAGCACCTTCCCAAGGCAGACGCGGGCGTGTATGACGTTCTCATCGTCGGCGCCGGGCCGGCTGGGATCAGCGCGTCTCTGCGCGCCATCGAGCGGAAACTCAACTACGTCACGGTGGATGAGGGCGAGGTCGGCGGCACTGTGGCAAAGTATCCGCGCCAGAAGCTGGTCCTGACGAGCCCCGTTGAATTCCCGATGTACGGCAAGTTCAAGAAGACGGAGCTGTCCAAGGAAGAGCTGATCGCTTTTTGGGCGAAGGTGCTGCAACGGGCCGACTTCCGGCTGCGGAAGGGCGAGAAAGTCGAGAACATCGCGAAAGGGCCCGATGGCATTTTCACAACGGAGACCCCGCAGGGGCATTATCGTTCCCGGGCCGTGGTGCTCGCGATGGGCCGCAACGGCAGCCCGCGAAAGCTGGGCGTCAAGGGGGAGGATCAGGGCAAGGTGATGTATCGTCTGATCGAAGCGGACCACTATGTCGGGAAGAAGATATTGGTGGTGGGCGGAGGTGACAGCGCCATCGAGGCCGCCATGGGGCTCGCGCATCAGGCCGGAAACCGGGTGACGCTCTCCTACCGCAAGGAGGCCTTCAGCCGCATCAAGGAGCGGAACGCGCGGCGCATCGCCGAATTCATGCGCGCGGGAAAAGTGGATGTGCTGTTCGATTCCATGCCCGTCGAGTTCCGGCCGGAGGCGACGGTGCTCGAGGTGAAGGAGATATTGCGGGAAATTCCCAACGACTATGTTTGGATCTTCGCGGGCGGAGAGCCTCCCAGTGCCTTCTTGAAAAAGATCGGCGTCGCATTTGGCATGCAGGACATCACCTCGAAGGGGAGCGAGGAAGCAAAGGGCGCCACCCTTTCCCGCAGCCGCGCATCCGGGCCCGTCGCGGAGGAAATCGCCAAGTAGGCAAGCGCCATCGGCCGGAGCGCCGGGAGATTGTGAAAGGAAGCTGTCATGAAAAGGACATGCGGGGTGACGGGATTCGGGTTGATTCTGCTAGCGGCGTCCATGGCGGCGGGATGCAGCAAGTCCGGAGGCAGCCTCGGCAACGCGCCAGGCGCTGCCGCTTCGGCGAATGCGCTTTCGGCTGCTGCTGCCCCCGCAACGAATGATCAAACCGCCATCACCCAGGCAATTCAGGAGCATCTCACCGAAAACAAGAGCCTCAACATGGCGGCGATGGATATGAACGTGACCGGTGTGAACATCGCGGGCGATCAGGCGCAGGCTAACGCCGAATTTCGGGTCAAGCAAGGCGGGGCGTCCATGCGGATCACATACTTTCTCGAGCGCCACGCCGGCGGCTGGATTGTCGTTCGCAGCCAGCCCGGCGGAGGGCAGTTCTCTCATCCGCCGATGGATAAGACACATTCCGGCATGGCGAACAGCACCCCTCCTCAGGGCGGAATCCCGAATGTGAATGATTTCCTCAACGGAGGCAGTCCGGCAAACGCCAGCGGCGCTGCCTCGCATAGCCAATGACTACGGTCGGCGGCAGCACTCCCAGCTGCGGTTCCGAAAGCATTGTGATAAACGAGGGTGGCCCAGGTTGTTTCTATGAAGTCTTGTGTCTTGGGGCCTTTGGGCTTGCGTCCCGCGCGCGCGAAATGAGGTATATTGAAAAGTGAGACAGGTTTCGATGGTTCGCCTGGCGATGCCATCGGGAGGGCTGGAGCGATCATGGCCGCGCATCCTGAGGTACACCCCGCAGAGGTAGACGAGCTCGAAGAGCTTTGGGAATGGGTTGAGTCCTTCGATGCCGTCATCGAGGAAGGCAAGCAAGGCCTTGCTTCGAGAATTTTGCAGGAAATCGGCAGCCGCGCGCTGACGCACGGGGTCAGCATCCCATTCACGGCGAACACGCCCTACGTCAACACAATACATGTGAGCCGCCAGGCATCTTTTCCTGGCGATCAGGAGATTGAGCGGAAGATCAAGAGCCTGGTGCGCTGGAACGCGCTGGCCATGGTGGTGCGCGCGAACCGCCTGGAGCACAACATCGGCGGACACATCTCCACATTCGGCTCCATCGCGACGCTCTTCGAAGTGGGATTCAATCACTTCTTCCGGGCGCGAACCGAAGATTTCGAGGGAGACTCAGTCTATTTTCAAGGCCACGCCGCCCCCGGCGTGTACGCCCGCGCCTTTCTAGAAGGGCGCCTTTCCACGCAGCAGTTGGAGAATTTTCGCCGCGAACTCAAGCCTGGCGGCGGGCTTTCGTCCTATCCGCATCCCTGGCTGATGCCGGACTTCTGGGAATTTCCCACGGTTTCGATGGGCTTGAGCCCCATCATGGCGATTTATCAGGCCCGCTTCAGCCGATATCTCGAGGACCGGGGGCTGAAGCCGGTGACGGACGCCAAAATCTGGGCCTTCCTGGGCGATGGGGAAACGGACGAGCCGGAAGCTTTGGGAGCGATCACCCTGGCTTCACGCGAGCATCTGGACAATCTGATTTTCGTGATCAACTGCAACCTGCAACGGCTGGACGGCCCGGTGCGCGGCAATGGCCACATTATCCAGGAGCTGGAGGCGGCATTCCGTGGGGCGGGCTGGAACGTCATCAAGGCCATCTGGGGATCGGATTGGGATCCGCTGTTTGAGAAGGATGTGGACGGCCTGCTGGTTAAGAGGCTCGGCCAGCTGGTGGACGGGGAATACCAGAAATTTGTCGTGGAAAACGGCGCGTACGTCCGGCAGCACGTGTTTGGCACCGATCCGCGTCTACTGAAAATGGTCGAGCACCTCAGTGACGAGGAGGTTCGGAACCTGCGGCAGGGAGGTCACGACCCGAAGAAGGTGTATGCCGCGTACAGGGCCGCTTTCGAGCACAAAGGTTCGCCCACAGTGATCCTTGCCCGGACGACCAAGGGCTATGGTCTCGGGGAAGCCGGGGAGGGAAGAAACGTCACCCATCAGCAGAAGAAGGTGGATGAAGACACGCTGCGGCATTTTGGAGAGCGCTTCGGGCTGAAGATTGCGGAGGATCAGATTGCCGAGGTGTCCTTCTATCGTCCGCTGGACAGCAGCCGGGAGATGCAGTATTTGCGCGAGAGTCGGAGGAAGCTCGGGGGTTACGTCCCCCAGCGCCGCGTGCGCTCGAAGCCCCTCGTGGGTGGCCGGGAGAAGCTGTTCGATGAGTTTTTGACGGGAAGCGAGGGTCGCGAAGTCTCGACGACCATGGCCTTCGTCGGCATGCTGAGGAAACTGCTGCGCGATCCGGAAATCGGCAAGCAGATTGTTCCGATCGTTCCGGACGAGGCCCGCACGTTCGGCATGGAGTCGCTGTTCCGGCTGGTCGGCATCTACAGCAGCCAGGGCCAGTTGTACGAGCCCGTGGATATCAACACGCTGCTGTATTACAAGGAAGCCAAGGACGGCCAGATTTTGGAGGAAGGCATCACGGAGGCCGGAGCGATGTCCTCCTTCATCGCGGCCGGATCCGCCTACGCGACGCACGGAATCAACATGATTCCGTTCTTCATTTTCTATTCGATGTTCGGTTTCCAGCGCGTGGCCGATCTGATCTGGGCGGCAGCGGACTCCCGGTGCCGCGGATTCCTGCTCGGCGGCACGGCCGGCCGGACCACCCTCGCCGGCGAGGGCCTCCAGCACCAGGACGGCAACAGCCACGTGCTCGCGCTTCCCGTGCCATCGCTCCGCGCCTACGACCCCGCGTATGCCTACGAGATTGCCGTGATCATCGAGGATGGCATCCAACGGATGTACACCAAAGGCGAAAGCATCTTTTATTACATCACGGTGATGAACGAACCCTATGCTATGCCCCCGATGCCGGCCGGTTCGCGAGAAGGCATTTTGAAGGGCATGTACCGCCTTCGTGCCGCAGCCAGCGGCAAATCGAAGCTGCGCGCCCAGCTTTTCGGCAGCGGAGCGATTCTCCGCGAGGTTCTCCAGGCTCAGGAAATCCTGGACTCGAAGTATCACGTCGCGGCCGATGTATGGAGCGTGACGAGCTACAAGGCTCTCTACAACGAAGGAACCCAGGCCGAGCGCTGGAACCTCCTGCATCCGTCGGAGAAGCCTCGCGTGCCGTACGTCGCGGAGAGCCTCGCGGGTGCGCCGGGGGTTCTCGTCGCCGCGACCGACTATCTGAAGGCGCTGCCGAATCTCGTCAGCCCCTGGATGCCCCGTCGCCTCGCCTCACTCGGCACCGACGGCTTTGGCCGGAGCGAGAGCCGCGCGTCGCTTCGCAACTTCTTCGAAGTGGATGCGCGCTTTATCACCCTGGCCACCCTTCGCGAACTCCTGCGAGAGGGCAAGATTCAGCCCTCCTTGATGCAGCAGGCCATCAAGGACCTCGAAATTGACGTCGAAAAGGCCGACCCGCTAACGGTGTAATCCCCGGACTGCGCGGGGCGTCGCGGCGTGGGTTTCGCTTGACGAAATCACATCATTTTCGTCAGAATTCCAGCAGCAGAGGCTCGCCCGCTCGAAGTTGGCCCAAAAGGGGATGTGGGCAACTCCAGCACCGCGGAGCGCAACTCCGAGGGCAGCCGGCAAGGGGATATAACCATGGGTAAGATCGTAGCCGCAGTAGGCACCGTTCATGCACCGCAACTTTTCGTCCGGCCACCGAGCGAGGATCCGGCACAACTCGATGCCGACATTGCGGCCATGCGCCAGTTGGGTCGGGACATCGAGGAGGCCAAGCCCGATTGCGCCATCGTCCTCGGGAACGACCATCTCGAGACGTTCTTCCTGAGCTCAGTCCCAACCTTCGCCATCCTTTCCGGCGAGAGGTCGCATGCCGAATACGCGGGCCACACCTACGATCTGCCGATTCATCAGGGTCTGGCCGAGGACCTGCTCGATAAATTGATGGCTGCCGGATTCGACCTGGCGTATTCGCAAGATGCCGTGCTGGGCCATGCCTTCGCGGCTGTGTATGAATGGGTGATCGGGGGCCGGCCGATTCCGGTGGTTCCGATTTTCGTGAACGCCTATCTTCCCCCCTTGCCAACCGCGCGGCGCTGTGAAGCCCTGGGCAAGGCGATTGCGAAGGTGATCGCGAACCGTCCGGAGCGCGTGGCGATCATCGCCAGCGGGGGAATGTCGCACTTCCCGGGCACCTGGAAATATCCAAAGCCCGCCTTTGACTTCGACTACTGGGCTATCGCTCAGATGGAGAAGGGCAACCACGAGGCCCTGCTCAGCTTGACGAACGAGCAGTTGGATGAAGTCGGCAACACGGAGATGCTGCCCTGGATGGTGATGTTTGGGGCGATCGGAAACCAGCCCGGCGAACTGCTCACCTACCAGCCCACATGGCACCACGGCCACGCCGTGATCCGTTTCCTGCCGGACAAGAGGACCGGCAAAACGTCAAAGGAAGCCGCCAAGGCGGCCGCCCGGTACGACTTCAAGAACGCCGGTGGCTACGAGTTCTACAAGCACCCCTCGCCAACGGCCTACAAGCTCAACAAGGTCCTGTACGACAGCCGGTTCAAGCGCGAACTGCGGGTTCGTTTGGTGAATGACCTTCCGTCCGTCGCCAAGGAATACGGAATGACGATGGAGGAAGCAAAGGTTCTGGAGACGGTTCGGGACGAGGACATCGAGAAGTTCCGCAACGGCGCCGTGCACCCGCTGGTCGAGGCGGGAGCGCATCCGCTGGGTATGTGGATGGCTGTTATCCAGATACATTCCGAGCTGCGCAAGCTTCGGGGCGCAGGTGGGGCCAAGCAAGAGGCGCAGAAGTCGGCCTGACCGTTCCTATCGGGAGATCGCCGAGTCGAGTTCCCGGCTTCGAGGAAGGCACTCGGGCCGCGACGCGCTTTTGCGGCGAGATTCATTGCAAGAGAGCAGAATTCCGGTCGGAGGCATGACATGAAGGTCGGAGTAGCCGGGCAAGGCGCATTCGGCGTGAAGCATCTGGAAGCTCTGGCGAACATTCCGGGGATCGAGGTCGTGACCCTGGCGGGCGGAAGTCCCGCGTCCACCGAGGAGGTGGCGAAGAAATTCAAGATCCCGCATTGGACCTCCGATTTTGCCGAAAGCCTGAAGCAGCCGGGCCTTGAGGCCATGATTCTCGCCTCCCCGACCCCCCTCCATGCAAAACAGGGCGAGCAATGCATGCGTGCCGGCAAGCACGTCCACATTGAAATCCCCATCGCGGATTCCCTCGAGGACGCGGAACGCCTCGTCCAGGTTCAGAAGGAAACGGGAGTGGTGTGCATGGGAGGACACACCCGGCGATTCAACCCCAGCCATCAGTTTGTCCACAAGAAAATCAAGGCCGGAGAGCTGAAGGTCCAGCAGATGAATGTCCAGACCTACTTTTTCCGCCGCACGAACATGAACGCTCTGGGGAAGCCGCGGAGTTGGACGGACCATTTGCTATGGCATCATGCTTGCCACACCGTGGATCTCTTCCAGTATCAGACGGGGGAGTTGGTTTCTGATTGTTACGCCGTACAAGGCCTTATCCACCCGGAGCTGAAGATCGCCATGGACATGGGAATTGTGATGAAGGTGCCTTCGGGGGCGATCTGTACGCTATCGCTTTCCTTCAACAACAAGGGCCCGCTGGGCACCTTCTTCCGCTACATTTGCGACAACGGCACCTACATCGCCCGCTACGACGAGCTGGTGGATGGAGAGCAGAAGCCGATTGATGTTTCCAAAGTGGACGTATCCATGAACGGTGTGGAACTGCAAGACCGGGAATTCTTCGCAGCCATCCGGGAGAAGCGCGAGCCCAATGCCAGCGTGGCGCAGTGCTTCACGGCGATGCAGGTCCTGCATCGGCTTGAGCAGATTTTGAACTCGGCCGCGAAGGCCCAGTCGAAATCCTAGCTCCGGACGGCACTGCCCACTGTTCCATCGAGCGTCGCATGGAGGCGCTTTTCATCGAGCGCCTTCTCCCACTTGGCGATGACGATCGTCGCCACCGCGTTGCCGACGACATTCGTCGGTGTCAGCCCCTCGGACATCAGCCGGTGAATTCCCAGGATCAGGGCCACGCTGGCCACGGGAATAGTCCCCACAGATGCCAGCGTCGCTGCCAGGACCACGAACGCCGCCCCGGCCACTCCCGCCGCGCCCTTGGACGACAGCAGCAGCACTGCCAGGAGCCCAAGTTGTTGCCAGAGGCTTAGGTGAGTATTGGTGGCTTGCGCCAGAAAGACGGCTGTGGTCGCAAGATACAGGCAGGTTCCGTCGAGGTTGAAGGAGTAGCCTGTCGGAATCACCAGACCGACAATGCTTTCCTCGCAGCCCAGCAATTCGAGTTTGCGAATCAATTGAGGCAGGACCGTCTCGGAAGAAGTAGTCGCCAGAACGATCAGGAGCTCCTCGCGGATATAGCGGACCAACTTGAACAGGCTGAAGCCGCACCAGCGCGCGACCGGCCACAGCACGGCCAGCACGAAGATGAGGCAGGTGAGGTAGAACCCTCCGAGCAGTTTCCCCAGCGACACCAGCGAGCCGGCCCCGAATTTTCCGACCGTGAAGGCGATCGCGCCAAAGGCGCCGAGCGGCGCGCCCCACATCACGATCCCTACTACGGAAAAGAGCATGTGCGTGGCGCTCTCGATGAAGTCAAGGACCGGTTTGCCGCGCGCTCCGACAGCCGTAAGTCCGAAGGCGCATAGCACGGAAAGGAAGAGAACCTGGAGCACGCTTCCGGCGGTGAACGCTCCGAAAAAGGTTCCGGGGATGATGTTCATCAGGAACGGGACTACGCCCATGCTC
>JAJXZD010000176.1 GCA_021780215.1 Acidobacteriota bacterium | reverse complement strand
GCGAACAACGAGCTTCACCGCGCCGTCCGCATAACCGGCAAGCCGCCCTTCCAGATACGTCTGATTCTCGACCGGCTCGGAAAGCCATACGCGGGCCAGCCGCCCGGAAAAGCGCGAATAGTCCGCCGGCTTCAGCAGCTTACGGTCAAGACCCGGCGAACTCACTTCGAGAATGTAGCCCGGTCCTGGTAGCAAGTTCTCCACATCGAGTATTACGCTCAACTGCTCGCTCACGCGCTCGCAATCCTTATGGCTGATGCCCGGCCCGCCGTCAGGCGCCGCTGGGTTCGACGGGTCGGGAAGCCGGTCAATATAAACCCGCAGCAGCCTCTGCTTGCCGATCTTCCATTCAACGTCGAAGATTTCCAGGCCCTCGGAATGCGCCACCCGCTCCGCCGCCTCGCGTATTTTTGCCAGGTCCATGCTCTTCTTCAGGCAAGACGTAGGCCTTGCCGGGCACGTACCCTCCCAGCCGTTTCCCGACCAACAAAAAAGTGGGCTCGCGCCCACTGGTTCGTGCGACCTAACTCCTTGCCAGGTTAGTATAAGCTTCGTTGTGCCTCGAACGCAAGGAGCTTCCGGACGCCAGCGAGCGGCAGGCCTGCCGCGGCATTCAGGGAAAAATCTGCTACCATGCCGCCCATGACTGTACCCGCCCCATCACCCGGGCCGGTTATGAGCCTGGCGGAATTGGTCGAAAGATATCTGGCGCAGGCAGGCGGCTTCGGGAAACCGGCCGCGATTGCCTCCCTGGGATTCTCCAAGGCGGGGGCCGAGAAGGCCTTGAGCCTTTTCGAGGAGGACTACAACATTTCGCGATTTCTGCGTTTCCGCCGCGAGCGCGGAGAGAGCTTTCAAATCAACGGATTCCCGCAAACACATCTTTTGATTGACGCCGAAATTCGCTCGATTCTCTGAGGGCACTACTGCAACGCAGGGTGGAAATCGAACTCCGGGTCAACGTCCACTGGAATATCTCCGATATTTTTGAGCGCGCGGTCCAATGACGGCGGCATCACCGCGTACTTTCGGAACCACGCCTCGGTGCGCGCGCGGTCGCCCGTGGCCTCCTGCTCGAGCAGCTCCTTTGCCAGCGCGTCAATGGCCTGCGGCATCCTGGCAAAATCAATTTCATAGTACCCGGATTGTGCATTGCGTCGGATCGCGCCTTGCTCTGAGAGAAAATTAAACTCCATGAGGGAGCCTTGGCCGTGGGCCTCCGCGATTCCGAACCGGATGGTGCGGAACGTCTCACCGGCAAAGGAGGCGTAGATTTTGTTCTGCTCGGCGGCCGGCAGGGCGCCGTGGCTTACCAGCCAGGGCACGCAGCGGATTCCGACCACATCGGCCTTGGACTCCTCGAGCGCAGAGTACGCCGGCCCGATGGCCACGCGAATGTCCGTCTGGCCGGAGGAGGTGTGCGCATAGGCGGGTCCGAGGCCGTGGGAGATTTCGTGCAGGACGACGAAGGTGAGCGTGCCGTTGCCGGTCACCATGGCAGCCTGGTCCGCGCGCATCATGCGCCGCGCCAGCGGCAGAATCACACTATCCACGCGGGCATCCATGAAATTCTTCCAGAAAATCTTCTTCGAGCCCTTTTGTTCGTGGATGCGCGGGTCATTGGGGAGATTGTCGGCGACGGCCTGGTAGCCATGGAGCAGATCTCCGGACCGATAAATCGCGTTGACCACTTCCATGGGCGATTGCTTGCCATGCTTGGAAGGCAGATCTGCAGCAGGGAGGGGAAGCGATTCCTGGAGACCGGGGACGTATTTCTGATAGAGGGAGACCTGTCGGCTTGCGGCGTCGTCGCGAATCATGATCGAAGCGCCGTAGGAGGTCTTCACTCCGAGCAGGCCATCGAGATACGTCTCGTAGGGGGCGAAGACAATGTCGAATTTGGGGTTCTCTAGACTGAGCCAGGCGATGTCGCTCTGAAAATAGTCGTCGGTGAGCAGGGCATGAGCGCGCAGGCGGAGGAAATTCGCGAAGGCCGGATCATTGCTGAGCTCGGCCGCCTGGCGGAGGTCCCGAGCCATGGGCACAAGAAATTGCCGGTAGGCGGTCCGGTAAGGAACGGTCTGCAGGCTCGCGCCATTCCGGCGAACAATCGTATAGGGATTGTAGAGCGCATCCTTCTGTTCCGGGTGCGCCGCCACATAGGCGTCCATGATGCTGCGGGTCATGTCCTCGGGATAGAACCCACGGCCGGGCGGCATCGCCTGCGTGCCCACGAACGGCTGGTTATCTTCGATCAGGTCGAAGCGTCCGCCATTAATCTTCAGATAGCGCGCCAGGAGTTGTTTTTGCGGGTCCCGCGCCCCGGCGAGAGAAAGGTATAAGCGGAGGCCTTCTGGATCGCTCTGGCGCCAGTAAACGCAATCGAGGAGACCCGCGGCGTCCACGAGCTTCGCAACCATTTTTTGCTCGCTGCTGCTGAGTCCCTGTTCGTTGAAAGAAATATGAATGCGCTTGAACTTGGCCACGCGCTGGGCCAGGTCCGGAGCCACAGCCTGGTTGCTCGATGGATCGGTTGTCGCGGCGATCGGCAGGGCGAGGCAAAATATCACCAGCAGGCTCATCAGAGCGCTCCGCGGCATGGTCTGCCAATTCCCAGCGCGGCACAAATTCGGATCATCCGGTACCGTGTCGCCAGATTTCCACACTGCACTTAGCGAAAGCGGAA
>JAJXZD010000085.1 GCA_021780215.1 Acidobacteriota bacterium | reverse complement strand
GTAAGGGTGAAATGGTGCGGTAAGAGCGCACCGCTCCGACGGTAACGCCGGAGGCAGGGTAAACCCCACACGGAGCAAGACCAAATAGGGAGGGAAGCCCTCGCCAAGAGCCAGGCGGGGCTGCGCATCGGCCCGATGCGGCAAGGCGGCTCGAGCAATTGCCGAAACCTCCGGGTAGGTCGCTGATGAGCGTCCGCGGCGACGCGGCGCCTAGAGGAATGACCGCACACGACAGAATTCGGCTTACAGGTCCTTTTGCCGAATGGAAAAAAGCAGCCCCGGTTGGGAGAACCCCAGCCGGGGCTGGCCATTTTTGGGGCGAATCGGCGAGCCGCACGCCAGCGAGCCGGCTTGCTACCATCGAACACATGTTGCGTGTGAAGCTGCTTGAAATTGGCGCCCGGCTGCCGGTGGTGGCGCATCCCGGCGAGGACCTGGGCTATGACCTGTTTGCGCTGGAAGGCGCAGTGCTGGAACCGCGAGCCACGGTGCGCGTGCGGACGGGCGTTGCGGTGGAGGCGCGGCATCCGCAGACGGGTGAGCCGCTGGGGCTGCTGGTGCGGGATCGCTCGTCGATGGCGGCGCGGGGCGTGGCGACGACCGCCGGAGTGATTGACGCGGGCTATCGCGGCGAGATTCTGATCCTGATGACCAATCTGGGGAACGCTGCCGTGGAGCTGAAGGCGGGGGAGAAGATCGCGCAGATGATTCCTGTGCCGGTGCTGACGGGCGACGTTGTTGAAGTGGAGGGGCTGGAAGACTCCATGCGCGCGGAGAAGGGGTTTGGGAGCTCGGGGCGGTGAGGAGCTGTGCTATCCCATATCCTTCTACCGTGCTGCGCTCCGCTCAGGATCACAGCGGGGAAAAGCGATGGGGCAAACGGGGCGACATCTCACCCGGGGAGCGAGCCGGAATGCGGCACGAATACGATCGCCGGCAAAAGTCAGGACCGCGAGGCGCGCTATGAGGCCGGGGAAGTTCGCAATCTGCTATACGGTCAAGAACGAGGCGAGGCTGTTGCCCTCCGCGATTCAATACTATTTAGCCGCGGGCTGTTCGCGCATATACATCTACTGGGATGGGACATCGGATGGCTCGGGGCAGCTGATTGAGCAATATCCATTGGTGGAGGCGCGACCTGCGATCACGCCGGATGAGCTGCAGGATCCGCCGGGGTGGATTACGCAGATACTTCCCTGGTGGGAGGCGGACATGGATGTCCGCAAACGAATCAACGGCTACTACGCGGCGCAGAAGGCCGCAGAGGAAGGGATCGATTGGCTGGCTTGCATTGATCCCGACGAGCTGATCCTGATGTCAAGGAGCGAGCCGATCGGCGAGGATCACATTACAAAGCACCTGCGGCAGATACCGGATGACATTGACCAACTGCTCTTGCCGAATCTGGAGTCTGTTCCCGTATCCGCAGAGTCGGCGAACCCGTTTGCCGATTGCGTGTATTTTCTGAACCGCTTCCCAGTTACCGAGTGGATTGCCAGATACTCGCGAGCGCTCCTGCTTCGCGTTTCCAGATCCTCTGCGCTTGTTGCCTGGTATGACTACGTGTTCTATCAGCTTCGATTTTTTGGCGCCCTGCCCCGCTTGATGCGAGAACCTGAGAGCCTTCGCAGAATTCCTGCCGGCTACTTTCTGGGGTACAGCAACTTCAAATCGATGATCCGCACGAAGACATCGTCGAACTTCAATTTCGTAACCCATTACTGGAAGTCTTATTTGCGCAAGCCGCGCAGCCAGCGGATCGGAAACGTTCTCCACTTTGACATGCTCGATGCCGCTTACTTTTCCGCCAAGTTCCGGCAGCGGCAGGAGGGCATCCTTCTCAAGGTTTTCTATCTGCGGTATCGACTGGCAATGGTTGCGCGCAATTGCACTGACAGCGAAGTCAGGGAGTTCTTTGAGCGCTACATTGCAGTGCGGGATCCGGAACGTATCGCATTATTGAAGAGAAGAGGGATTCTTACGGAGATTGATTCCGCTTCAAACCTTATGAAGAGGCTGGGTCTGGCGCCCCGGTCTTGCACTTGAGAGCTGGGCACCCGGCCGGGACGAAATGCGGGTCTTTCGACTGCGCGGCGCTTTACCAGGGATGACAGCAGAGAGTGGGTCTGTGGTGTGCCATCCTTTCCGCAAAGAACGCGGAAAGGATGGCATACCTGTTGTTTGTTGGGGTTCCGGCTTTCCTATTTTCCGAGGCCGTCGTTCTTGTGGTAGTTGGGGTAGGGCGGGACGGGGATGGGCGCGATGGGATGGGCTTTGAGTTCTTCGAGGACCACCTGCACGCCGGTTTCGAGTTGCTGATCGTGGCCCGCGGCTACGTCTTTCGGCAGCAGGTCAACGGAGACGTCGGGCGGAATGCCGCGGTTCTCCACTTCCCAGTCGCCGTGGAGGCCGTAGATGGCGTAGCGCGGGGCGGTGACGCTGCCGCCGTCGATGAGCGGCGGGTAGCCGCCGATGCCGACGAGTCCGCCCCAGGTGCGAGTGCCGACGAGCTTGCCGATGGCGGCCTTGCGGAAGTACCAGGGCATGGCGTCGCCGCCGGAGCCGGAGTTCTGGTTGATGAGCATGACCTTGGGGCCGAAGATGGCGCCCACGGGGTCGTGGATGGGCTTGCCGTCGCGCTCGATGGCGCCGGAGAGCGGGAAGCGCTTGAGCACGTCGACGATGTAGTCGGCGATGTCGC
>JAJXZD010000113.1 GCA_021780215.1 Acidobacteriota bacterium | reverse complement strand
CGTCAGCCGGCCGTGTTTCCGGTTGGCCAGCGCCGCGCCCACCGATGCGGGGGCGCCATAGCCCACGCCGTAGCCGCCCTCCCCGCCGATGTACTGATAATGCTTGTCGAAGGACCACAGCCGCAGCGGCCAGCGGCTCACAAACTGGCAGTTCGACACGAGCGACCAGTCCTCGTTGCGGATCTGCGCCCAGATCTCCGCGGAAAGCCGCGCGGTGCTGATGGGGCTGGCGTCCCAGCCGTTGACGGCCAGCTCGCGCGCCGCTTCGAGCGCATCCCGATGCGCGGAGGCCAGCTTTTCTCCCCGCGCCTGATACGCTGTTTTGCGGCCGGCGGTCACCAGGCGTTTGACGGCCTCGGTGAGGGAAGGCAGGGTTGCCTCCGCGTCCGCCGCCATCGCCAGGTCCACCGGCTGGTACCGCTCGAAATCCTGGTAATTGCTCTTGAGATACAGATCGTTCGAGTTGATGCTGATCAGCTTCACGCCGGGCTTCACGACGCGCCGGGTCCGCATGTCCACTTGCCCGTAGTACGCGTGCACGACGCCGTAAAAATCGGTGAGTTCGAGGCCGAGGATGACGTCCGCATCGGCCAGGGCGTTTCCCGCGCGTTCGGTCTGGTTCAACGGGTGGCGCGAAGGGAAATTCATCCGGCCGTTCCGGTCCACCACGGCCGCCTGCAGCGCCTCGGCGAGCTCGATCAGGCGGGCCAGCCCGGCGGGGGTTCGCGCCGCGCGGTCGGCGACAATCACGGGATTCTCGGCGGCTACCAGCCACCGCGCCGCCTCCTCGACCGAGCCGGCGTCGCCCACGGGAGGCTCGGTGAGTGTCATTTGCGGGACGCGCAATCCCGAGCCGCCGGGGATCGGCCTCTCTTGCAGGTCGGCCCCGGCGACCAGCGCCACCGGCATCGTCGGCGGAGTCATGGCCACCTTGTAGGCGCGCATGGCGGATTCGCCAAAGGCGCGCAGGTTGGGGGGCTGGTCGTCCCATTTCACGAAATCGCGGATGAGCAGCGCGGGATCCTGCGCGCTGTGCGTCCAGTTGACCAAGTTTCCGCGCGTTTCGGGGTTCTCGAAATTCCCGAGGATGACAAAGACCGGCACGCGGTCGCAGAACGCGTCATAGATGGCCATTGCCGCGTGCTGCACTCCCACCGTCCCGTGGACGCACACCAGCAGCGGCTTCCCCTCGATCTTGAAATAGCCGTGGGCCATGCCGACGGCCGACTCCTCGTGGCAGCAGGTGATGAATTCCGGATTGCGGTTCCCGCCGTAATTGATGAGCGATTCGTGAAGGCTGCGGAACGAATTTCCCGGATTCGCGCACAAATACTCGAATCCGAGGGCCTTGAGCACATCCACCATGTAGTCCGAGCCGGGATGATCCACCGTGAGGATATGGCTCGAGGGAGCGGCGGCTTGCGGGTTCCTTGCCGGCGGGGGGAGCGGGGCCGTTGCGTTGCGCGGCTCGGCGGGCGGCGCCGCAGGAGCGGCTATCGGATTGGCTACCAGCGCCGCGGCTCCGACCGTGGCGCGGCGCAGAAACTCGCGTCGGTCCACCGGGGATTTCTTCGACTTTCCCATGGCTGCTCACCTCCACGCACTGGCGACCGGCCATAGAGATAACACAGAATTCCCGCAGCCGCACGCGGAGAGATGCCCGCCTCCGGGCCTCTTTCCATCGGCGGAAAATCTGTTAGTCTGGCCGGGAGGGTGCCGCGCGCGCCGGGAGAATCAGGCCGGCGGACGCGAGGTCAGGAGTTCCGCAATGACGCCATGTCCCGCGGCTTGCCGGTCCGGTGAAGCGCCAGAGGTCTTTGGCGTATGGTCCTCATCCTCCCAGCGGTGGAAGCAGTGTCGAGGAGCCGAACAGGAAAACCGCGCCCACGATCAGGCTGTACGCTGCCGTCAGCCCAACCACGAAGCGCAGGAGGCCCGGTTTTATCGCGCTGGCGCCGAAGATTCCCGCAGCAACCGCGGTCATCAGCGTGTTCATGGCCAGCAAGCCCGCGAGGAACATTCCCAGGCCGGCGAACCCGCGCGCGATTCCGCCGAGATTGGCGGCCAGCAGAAAGAGCAGCAGTTGGCTGGGCGTTTCCGCGCCAAGCCCGTGAATGACTCCGGTAAAGAACACCGATTTTCGGCTGTAGCCCCGCGGGACGGAGAAATCCGCCGCGACATGGCGGGGATCGAAGACCGCGCGAATCCTCCCCGCGAGCCAGCGGAAGGCGGCGATCAAAATCGAGGCGCGCGACCGCGGCGTGTACGCGGATTTTTCGCGCAGGAGCGACGTGAGCACGTAGATGCCCAGCAGCATCAGGGTCAGCCCCACGGCGCGACCCGCCCAGGCGTCGATACGAGCCGGCAGCGAATGCTGGAACAGGATGACGGCGGCGCCGAGGGCGCCGACGGTGGCCGCGTGCCCCAGAACGTAGATCAGGCCGGAGCGCATCGCCCCGGCGGGGGCGCGTTCCACGCCGGCAATGTCCGAGATGGCGGCGATATGGTCGTAGTCGAATCCGTGGCGGAAGCCGAGCACCGCGGCGGAAAGCAGGGCCAGTTCGAGCGTGATGCGAGTCGGCATGGCTCGAAGCTACCAAATCCTCCTCCCCTTCCGCAAACCGATTCGCGCGCCGCAGCGCCCGAGGCCCGCTCGTGAGCGCTTCATCCGCCGGGCCCGCCGGCCGCGCGGTCCCGCGCCCGCATCCGCACCTGGTCGAGATTCCCACATGGGCGTGGCTCGAGCAGCTCGGAGCAAAGCTCGGCCGGATGGTCCGGCTCGCGGATGTCCCCGATGCGGAATGGGACGCCCTGGCCCGGCTCGGCTTCGATATCGTCTGGCTCATGGGCGTCTGGCGGCGCAGCTTTCAGGCGCGCCTCGCCGCTTTGGCCTACACGGAGAACTTCCCCCGCTATGACCGCGCCCTGCCCGGATGGACGGCGGAGGATGTGATCGCCTCGCCCTACGCGGTGGCGGATTACTCGCCGGACCCGCGCATAGGTTCCTGGGAGGAACTGGACGCGGTTCGCGAAAAGCTGCGGGCTCGCGGCATGGCGCTCTTCCTCGATTTTGTGGGCAATCACACCGCTCTCGACCATCCATGGACCCACGAGCATCCCGAATTCTTCGTGCAAGGCTCGCCGGACGACTTCTCGGCGGCCCCTTCGAACTTCTATCCAATCGATTCTTCGGCGGGAATGCGGTTCCTCGCCTTCGGCCGCGATCCCTACTTCCCGCCGTGGCGCGACGTGGCGCAGCTCAACCATTTCGAGCCGCGCATGCGCTCGGCGCTGCTGGAGCAGTTGCGCTCCATCGCCCGGCATTGCGACGGCGTCCGCTGCGACATGGCCATGCTCCAGCTGGGCGACATCTTCGGAAAAATTTGGAGCGGTCTCCTGCGCGGCGCTTCGCCGCCCGGGCGAGAGTTCTGGGAGGAGGCCCATGCCGCCGTTCCCGACCTGATTCTTCTCGCCGAGGCGTACTGGGGGACGGAGCAGCGGCTGCTCGATCTCGGCTTTTCCTGGGTCTACGACAAGGGGCTCTACGACGCGGTGCGCGATTTCCGCATTCCCGAAATTCACACGCGGATTGCGGCCGGCGTTTCCTATCAGAGCCGCCTGGCGCGCCTGATGGAAAATCACGACGAGGAGCCTTGCGCAGCCGTCTTCGGCGCGGAGAGGATTCCTGCCGCGGCCGCGCTGTTCGGCACGCTGCCGGGCATGCGCTTCTATTACCAGCGCGAAATCGAGGGCTGCTCGGTGTATCTTCCCATCACGCTGCGCCACGAGGCGCCCGGCGGATGTGACGCGGCCCGCGCGGCGCTGTTCGAGAAGATCCTGCGCATCACCAGCGAGGATGTTTTTCACCAGGGCGCATGGAGCATCCTGCGAGTTACGCCCGAGGGGGATCCAACCTCCGGGAACCTTGCAGCCTGGCAGTGGAGGGGGGAGAAGGCCTGGAAGGTGCTGGCAGTCAACCTGGCCCGCGAGGCCTCGCAGGGACGCGTTCAATTCGAGGGGACTCCGTTGCCCGCGCGGCAATACGTTTTCTACGACCAGCTGAACGACGTCCGCTATCTGCGTGCTGCGGATGAGCTCCGTGGCGCCGGCCTGTTCGTTCGCCGCGAAGCGCTTGGTGCGCACCTGTTCGACGTGACTCCGGCATGAGCTGGGCGCGGGAGCGGGCTGCCGTCGCCGGTGAAAACAAGTCTGCGCTTCTCGACATTGGAAGAGGGCGTGGTTCTGGTATTCTTGCCGCCGTGCGACATTATCTTTGGCTGATGATTTTTCTCGCGGCGGCAGCTGGCCTGGCAGACCAGCCTGCTTTCGCCGGCCAGGCGTCAGCGCAACAGCCTCCGCCCGCTGCAGCCCCTCCGAGTCCGATGATTGTGCTGGATCCGGCGCACGGCGGGATTGATACGGGAGCGCGGGGGGAAAACGGGATTGTTGAGAAGGATATCGTCCTCGCGATTGCCCGGACGCTGCGCGCGGAACTCGAGCGGCAGGGCTTCCGCGTGGTCCTGACACGGGAAGCGGACACCGACCCGTCCTATGACGATCGCGCGGCTGCCGCAAATGCATATCGCTACGCCATTCTCATCAGCCTGCATATCGCCTCGACAGGAAAGCCCGGCACGGTGCGCGCGTATTATGAGCAGTTCTCCACGCCCCTTCCTCCGCCGGCGTCCCCCGCGGCTTCACCGGCCGCAGCACAGGCACGAAGCGCAACTCCGCCGCCCGCGAGCTTGCTTCCGTGGCATGAGGCACAGCAGCCCAGCGTTGCCGCGAGCCGCCATTTGGCGGAGATTCTGCAGCTCGAGCTGGCGCGGAGTTTTGCGGGGTCGCCGGCGCAGCCCACGGGAGCCGCGGTGCGCGAATTGCGCTCGGTGGCCGGGCCGGCTGTCGCGGTGGAAATTTCGAGCGTGTCGGTATCGAATGCCGAGATGTTGACCGGGATGGCCGCCCCGCTGGCGCTCGCCATCGGCCGCTCGGTCGACGCATATCGGGCGGGAAGCGTGGCGGTTCCGAAATCATGACGCGCACGTTCATGGTCGCGCTGGTAATTCTCGCGGCTGCCGTAGTCATCGGACTCATTAGCTTGCGAGGGCTGCGCCGGCACATGCAGCGGATGGCGGTGCCGCAGTTCGCCGAGGAGCAGGCGCGGCGTGAGGTGCTGGCCCCGCCGATTTCCACTGCCAGTGACGTTCCCACGAAGGCGGAAATTTTCTGGGCGGCGGGGCCGGATACACTGGCTCCGGTGGAAATGGAACTGCCGCTCTCAGCCGATCCGGCCGTGCGCTCGAAGCAATTGATCGAGGCGCTGGTATCGCGTCCGCCAACGATCGGACAGCGCACCCTTCCTCCCGGCGTCGTGTTGCTGGGCTTTTACGTTCTTTCGGATGGGACTGCCATCGCGGATTTTTCCGACACGCTGGCTTCCAACATGCCTTCGGGAATCCTGAGTGAATCGCTGGCAGTGAACTCGATTGCGCGTACGCTCGCAAGCAACGTGCCATCGCTCCGCCGCCTCAAGATCCTGATTCACGGCCAGGAGGCGGAAACACTGGCCGGCCACGTGGACCTTACCGGCTTTTTCGATCTGAATCCGGCGCCGCCAGCCTCGGCCCCGGCGGCTGTAGCGACGCCGCCCGAAATTCCCGCTCCCCACCCGGTGCCCGCGGCGCACTGAGGCGGTTTCGAAGCCTGCCATTTCTCCACGGAAACGTATGGAGAATCCCCGCAGATGGGAATGCGCTCTGCTTTCCTCTACTGGGTTGAAAATGCCAACAGCACATTGCCCGGCAGTCCGCCGCCGAACATCGCGTATCCCGATGGGACGTAGAGCATCCCGTTCACAACTGCGGGCCCCGGGCCGCCCATGGAGCCGCCTTGCCCCGGGACCCCGTTCACCGTCTGGAATTTCTGTGCAGCGTTGAATTGCCACAGCAGCTTTCCATCGGTGGTTGAAAGTGCCCTCAGAATGCCATCCCAGCCGCCCGTAAAAACAGCGCCGGGAATGACCGTCACAGCGGCCGATTGTCCGAATCGCAGGCCCGCCTTGGTGCGGGGCTCACCGGTATAGTTTGCGGGGCCCAGTTCATTCAGGGACTCGAGGCGGGTGGTCCATATTTTCTTGCCTTGCGCGAGATCAATGGCCACGAACGTGCCATCCTCGAGCGCGAGATATACATTGCGCGAATCCGAAGCTCCTCCGAGCGCGATGAGCCCGTTCGTGGCCGCCGTCTTGTCGGTCAGGGGAACTTTCCAGAGGAGGGCGCCCCGGCGATCCGGGTCCAGCGCGAACACCGTTCCGCTCTTCGGCGTGGCCAGCAAGATGCGGCCACGAGGCCCGTTGACCAGAATCGGCGAAGCGCCGACGTCGTGGTCCGGCCCGGTGTTCTTCGGGCAATTGTCGTTGGGCGTCGGAGAAGGGCAGCCGATGATCCACGCGTCATTCGCCAGGGTCTGGAACGACCACAGAAGCTTCCCGGTTTTCAGGTCGAGCGCCTCGACAGCATCCGAGGTGGCCGGCGCGGGCTCCGTGTAGGCATCGCCGGTCCCGATGTAGAGAGCGCCGCGCTGCGGGTCAATCGTCGGAGTGTTCCACACCGCACCGCCCGCGGGTCCATACAATTGCACGCCGTTCGAATTCTTCTTTGTCGGCTTTGGCGCTGCGGCTATCGTGTAGGTCTTCCATATCCGCCGTCCTGAGCTGGCGTCGTATGCCACGATGCTTCCCCGGAACGTGCAGCACGAATAGGATGGAGCCGATGCGATCCCTTCCTCGCCGGAGGACACCGGCACATACAGACGACCCTCGTAGAGGGCGGGCGCGGCGCTGATGCGCGCGGTCGTGTGGGCGTCCGCATGCGCCATCCAGAGCAGTTTTCCGTTCCGGGCATCCAGAGCGTAGACGTTGGCGCGCTGATCTCCGAAATAGACCGCGTATTTCGATGCTCCGCGCCCTCGCACGGAGGCCACCACCGGCGCTGTCCTCACGCCAGCCTTCGCATGGTAGGACCAGTAGACGCAACCGCTGCCGGCGTTCAGTGAATAGACGTAGCCGTTGTCGCTGCCGGTGAAAATTCTTTTGGAAACCACTGTCGGCGGGCCATACGCGGTCGTCCCGCCGGGAAATCCGAACGCCCATTTCAGCTTCAGGCGCGGCACCTGATCCGCGTCCAGATTGGCCGTTGCGGCGTTCGCAAAGCGGGTGTTGGCGCGCTCCGGACTCCAGCCGTTCCAGGAGGGGCCGGCAGCCGGGTTTTCGAATGGCTGATTGTTGGCGCAGCGGTTGGGCATCGTCTCGGCGTTGCCTGAACGCGTAAGGTCGAGTGGCCGCCCTCCGAGGTATTCAGCAACGAAGCGTCTCTCCTGGTCCGTCATCTTCTGCGCCGGGACGGCCATCACTCCCGTGGTCATCTGGGCGTACAGAGCCTCAGGAGTGAACTCCATGAGAGTCTTAGTGTCGGGAGCGCGGCTTCCCCGGCTCGGACGCGCGTGGCAGGACGCGCAATGCTTCTGGTAAAGAACTTCGCCGGGCGCCCGGGGAATGATGTCGGGGCCTTGTGCGGGCGCCGGATGCGCGGCGAGCAGGAGGATTCCTCCCGCGACGCAGAGTGCGCGAGCGATGGAAAGCGCTTTCATGTTCATTCCCTCCGCCATGGCAATTCCGCGATGCGCCGCCGGGGACGCTCTCTAGCGATACGCGCCGTATTCCTTGCCCGCGGCGATGAGAGCGCGCAAATTGTCCGGCCGGGCATCGTCGATCGGCGCGCCGGTCGAGAGGACGTAGCCGCCATCCTGCCCGACATCGCGGATGAGGTCGCGGACGTGCGCGTAGACTTCTTCCGGCGTCACGGCGATGAGCATGGATGCCGGTACGTTCCCGCCAAAGCACGCCCAGCCGGTGAAGTGCTTCTTCACTTCCCGCAGGTTTGTCTGATCGAACACCCAGAACGTCTTGCCCGCCGGAATATCGGGGTCGCAAATGATATCCAGCCGCTGGTTGTAGCTCCCCTCGACAAACAGATAGGGAATCACTCCCTCCTCAATCAGCCCGAGAATCACGGCCTTCAGCGTGGGCCAATAGAAGGTCTGGAAATTCTTTCTCGACATGAAGCTGTCCGCGCCCTTGTGCAGCGGAAGCATCACAATCGGGTAGCGGGAAGCGTTTGCCGAGCGCACGCCGGTTTCGATCTCGATCGGCACAAACTTTTCAACGGCTGCCAGCACCTTCTTGGGCTGGCGGTAGATATCGAGCAGGATCGCGCGCGTGCCGCGCATCGTGTCGCCCACGCAGTCAAAGGGCGCTTTGGCGAAGCCACCGACGAATCCCGGCAGTCCGAGTGTCCCGATCAGTTTTCGGCTGATTGCCATGCCCGCCTGCACCCATTCGACGGCGGCCTTGCCGGCATCGAGCAGCCGCTTGCAGGTCTCCGCCATCTCCGACAGGCCGAAGGGAATGGCGAACATCGCCGCCGAGGGAATCTCGAGAACGTCGGTGAGAGGAGCCATGGTTCGCCAGGAATTCAGTACCCCGAAGACACGAGGGAGATAGCTCCGCATGAAGAAATCGGAGGGGTCCTTGAGGAAATGATCATACTCATCCGCCTGCATATACTCGCCCTCGGCAAATTGATACGGCCGGTCGGGTCCGACGCCGTGGCCCGGCCAGTGGTAGAGCTTGTAGTCGAGAGTCTCCAGAACCTTGCCCAGGCCGAACAGCAGCGAGCCGCCCATGACGTCCGGCATAAAATCCGTGTGGTATTTCATCAGGGAATCGCCAAGCTTCTGGTGGTCGTACATCGCGTCCTGAAGCGTGACTCCGGAATAGGTAAACGGGAAAAAGCCCGCCATGGGGCAGACGGGCACGCGCTCGGGCTTGCGGAGCTGGATCGCGTCAATCATCATCTGCACGCGCTGCTTGAATTCCTGCTCGATTTGCGGGCTGGCGAACGCAATCCCCTCAGGAGACTTCCATTTCCGCAACCGTTCCTGGAATTTTTGGTCGGACGTCAACGCTGACTGCTGGCTCTGCATGCTTCCTCTCCTGTTCACAACCTCGCCGTCGCACGTGCCAGCCTCTCCGGCGGTTTTTGTGCAGGCCACGGGTCTGGCATTTGTTGTTTACGGCACTGCAAGGCGCAACCGCGAAGTGTACCACCGGCCCAAATGATGCGGGTCAACAAATGAGGTCAGGGAGTCTGCGGCCGCCGTTACTATCCAGGAGTGGAGAGGTGTCCGCGCGGTGTGCTGCCGGCTAGCGCCGGTACCGGCCGTGGATTTCCGTTCGTGCCAGGACGTGGTCTTGCATGGCGTGTTCGAGTTCGCTTTTCGTGGCCCCCGGAGGAAGGCCTGTCTCACGATCCAGCGCATAGAGCTTGGAGAAGTAGCGATGATAGTTGCCCTTGGGTGGGCACGGCCCGTTGTAGCCAATTTTGCCAAAATCATTTCGTCCCTCGCGCGCCCCGCGAGGCAGCCGGCGGCTCTTTCCTGCGCCCTCTGCCAATTCGCGAGTCTCGCCGGGGAGTTCGTACAGTACCCAGTGGACCCAGGTGCCGCCCGGCGCGTCGGGATCGTCCACGATGAGGGCTAGAGAACGCGTTCCAGCCGGCGGCTCCGTCCAGTGCAACTCGGGCGAGAGGTCCGTGCCGTCGCACGTAAACTTTTTCGGAATGGCCCCGCCGTCCGAAAAAGACGGGGAAGTCAGGCGGAAGGACATGCGACGTCCTTTCTATTCTATGAATTTTTCACAGCGTGCGCGGAGCGAGCCGCCGGGCGGGCCTTTGCGGCAAAATGCCGGTCAAACCACTCCCCGGCCAGCCGGGATACTTCCTCGAGAGCGCCCGGTTCGGGAAAGAGGTGCGTGGCTCCGGGGACAATCACCAGTTTGCTTTCGTGGCCGGGAAGTTTCTCAAGGGCCTGCCGGTTCATGGTGATTACGGGCTCATCATTGCCCCCGACAATCAAGAGCGTGGGAACATGTACCGTCGCAAGCGCTTCTTCCGCAAGGTCGGGCCGGCCTCCTCGGGATACCACGGCCGAGATCGCCGAGGGGAGTTCGGCGGCGGCTCGGAGTGCGGCGGCCGCTCCGGTGCTGGCTCCGAAATAGCCGATCGGGAGATTCTTCGTATCCGGCCTGCCGAGAACCCACCGCGTGGCTCCCACGAGCCGGCGTGTGAGAAGCGGAATGTTGAAGCGGAACTCGCCGCTCTCTTCATCGGCGGTTTCTTCCCGCCGGGTGAGCAGATCGAATAGCAACGTTGCGATTCCCCGCGACTGGAGAGCCTGGGCGACACGGCGGTTTCTGGGGCTGTGGCGGCTGCTTCCGCTGCCGTGCGCGAAGAGCACAAGGCCAAGGGCATCCTTGGGAAGAGCCAGGGTTCCCCCCAGTTTGGCATCCTCGAGGGCGATCGAGGCCTCGCGTTCGCTGCCTTCCTCCGGCAAGCTGCCGCGCTGCTCATGTACGTCGCTGCGCGCGGCCGGCTCGGCGGCCTGCCGGAGCAGGTCCGCCACTTCCTCGTCCGACGTCTGCGAGAAGT
>JAJXZD010000100.1 GCA_021780215.1 Acidobacteriota bacterium | reverse complement strand
CTCTCTCCCGGTCATTGAGAAGCTCATTCGCGACTTCCCGGAGCGCCGCATCCGCTTGCTGCTCGGTTCCGGGCGTGACGCCATCAACGACAAGGTGGCCCGGCTCGTGCGCCTTACCCAAGAGGCGCGCTACGACATTTTCGTCATCAACGACAGTGACGTGCGCGTCCGGCCGGATTATCTCCGAACCGTTATCGCTCCGTTTCGCGATCCTCATGTCGGTGCAGCCACCTGCCTTTACGCCTCGACGCGGGAGACCAATCTCGCTCAGGCCCTGCAATCCATTGGGATGCTCTCCGATTTCTTCGCCGGGGTCATGGTGGCGTGGAAACTGGATGGCGTGAAATTCACCTTCGGGCAGACAATCGTCACCACGCGCAAGGGCGTGGAGGGCTATGGCGGGTACGCGGCCATCGAGGATCGCCCCGCGGACGACGTGTACGCCGGACGGCTCATCGCCGACCAGGGATACGAAGTGAAGCTGCTGCCCTACGTCGTCCATTCGGTGGCTGATTTCCATTCCTTCGGAGAACTTCTCCACAAGCGTGCCCGCTGGGCCACAGTGCAGAGACTGATGCGGCCCTGGGGGCATGCGGGGCTGATTTTCACCTTCGGATTGCCGTGGTCGCTCCTGGCCGCTGCCACGCACCCCTCGATCAACGTCGCGCTGGGCTACCTGGGCGGCTATGCGGTCTGCCGCGTAGCCATGGCTTGGATGATCGGCGTATGGGGCATGAAGGAAAAGGGCGTATGGAAGAAACTGCCTTTGATTCCGGTATGGGACGCGCTGGCCTTCTTGATCTGGCTGGCCAGCTTCACGCGCAAGACGATCCGATGGCGCGGCACCGATTACGGCTTGCACGAAGGCAAACTTGTGGCCACCGACTCCACGCGCGGCGCAAACGCGCAAAGTGTTCCCGAAGCGTAGCTGCAGTCGCACACCCCACCTCTTATTTTCCCAAGCAAGGGCAGTTGCGACACGGACAAAACTGATGCGGCGGACTAGGATCCCGGCTGCGGTACGGCGGCTCCCGCGGCGGCGCCCTGCCGTCGGTCGTTGGTGGCGTTGCGCCAGTTGACGCGGGGCAGGAAAAGCGAAGGATCGATCCGGCTGCGGTATTCGATGGCGATGTTCATCAGGGAATCGAGCAGCGCGTCCGAGAGCAGGTGCGGCTGGAGTCCTAGGTCAACCAGCTTGGAATGCTTGGCGTTGTAGTAGTGCGCTTCGGCCTCGACGCGCGGGTCAGGCACGTGTTCGATTTCGACCCGCAGCCCCATCTTTTTCCCCGCCGCCTTGACCATGTGAGCCAGTTCGAGCACGGAGAACTGCTCGGTGAACTGATTATAGACGCGGCATTCACCCGGGGCGGCGGGGTTCATGCAGGCGATTTCAATGCACCGCACCGTGTCGCGAATGTCGAGGAATCCTCGCGTTTGCCCGCCCTTGCCGTATACAGTGAGCGGATGTCCCACGGCGGCCTGCGCGCAGTAGCGGTTCAGCACCGTGCCGAACACTTCGTCGTAATCGAAGCGGTTGATAAGCGCCTGGTCGAGCGCGGTCTCGTCGGTCACCGTGCCATAGACCACGCCCTGATTCAGGTCCGTCGCTCGCAGCTTCCAGATCCGGCAGGCGAAGAGGATATTGTGGCTGTCGTGCACCTTCGAGAGGTGATAGAACGAGCCGGGCTGCTTGGGGAAGGGAAGCAGGTCCTTCCGCCCGTTGTGCTCGATCTCGATGTATCCTTCTTCGATGTCAATGTTCGGCGTGCCGTATTCGCCCATCGTGCCGAGCTTGATCAGATGGCAATCCGGGTGCACCTCGCGCAGGGCAAAGAGCAGGTTCAGCGTCCCGACGACGTTGTTCACCTGGGTCAGCACGGCGTGCTTGCGGTCAATCATCGAGTAGGGAGCCGAGCGCTGCTCGGCGAAATGAATCACCGCGCCGGGCTCGAAATCCCGCAGGAAGGAAGCCAGAAAGTCGTAGTCAGTAATGTCGCCGACGGCAGAGTCAATCGTCTTGCCGGTGTGTTCGCGCCAGGTGCGCAACCGTTCGGGAAGGGGCTGGACGGGAGTGAGCGTCTGCACACCTAGCTCGAAATCCCATTGCCGCCGGACAAAATTGTCCACGATGGCGACCTCATGTCCCCTCTTCGACAAGTAGAGGGCCGTCGCCCATCCGCAATATCCATCTCCTCCCAGAACGGCAATTCTCATTCGTGCTCCTCAGTATCCGCCGCGCATCAGCAGCCGGCCACGCCTTGCGAGGCAAGGTCCCCGGACCAGAACGCGGCGCGCGGATTGCGCCCGCAAAAATTCAGGCTAAGGGAATATTCACCCACAGTTCCGCATGCAACGCAAGCGGCATTTGCTCCAGTCATTTGCCCATAGCGAAACGGCATTCCCCGTGCAAGACCATCAAAATCCCGTCTGCCGCAGCACTCCCTTGGGTGGCATCCGCACCATGCGGAGAGCTGCATTGGGGATGGGAAGTCGGCGCAATTTCCGGAGCGAATCCGCGCCGAAATCAGCGGCCCGCGGCTCCAGCGGTGCGCGGTGGCTCAGGGCGGTGTTCGGACGCGGTGCGGCGTCCCAGAAATTCGCGCACCGTGTACACCGGCTTGTTCTGCGATTCGAAGTAGGTGCGTGCGAGGAGTTCGCCAATCAGCCCGATGGCAATAAACATGATCCCGCCCATCACCAGGGCCACGCCCAGAATAATGAGTGGGCCATGATTGGCCAGGAGTCCTTCATCGAACAGCGCCTTGCGACCGAAAATCCACAGGCCAATTCCGAAACCGCCCCCCAGGCAGGCCAGCCCCGGCAGGCCAAACAGTTGCAGCGGCCTCGTCGCGTAGTCCAGCAGAAATTTGACGCTGAGCAGATCGAGAAACACGCGAATTGTGCGGGAGATGCCGTAGTTCGATTTGCCGCTCTTGCGCGGCGGGTTGGTGATGGGCACCTCGGCAACCGACGCGCCCGCCCAGCTGGCCAGCGCGGGAATGAAGCGGTGCAGCTCGCCGTACAGGTGGATTTCCGAGAGAATTTCCCGACGATAGGCCTTGAAGGTGGTGCCGAAATCGTGCAAATCCACCCGGGAAAGCTTGGACATGATCCAGTTGGCGACGCGGCTGGGCAGCCGGCGGGTCAACCAGTGGTCGGTTCGCTCGACGCGCCAGCCGCTCACGATGTCGTAGCCCTCCCGCATCTTTTCGATGAACCGCGGGATCTCAGCGGGGTCGTGCTGCAGGTCGCCATCCATCGAAATGATGATCTCTCCGCGGGAGTGATCGAAGCCTGCTTTCAGCGCGGCGGTCTGCCCGAAATTGCGCCGCAGGCGGACCACCACGACGCGCTCATCGGACGCCGAAATCTCGGAGAGCAGGGGGAACGTGCCATCCTTGCTGCCGTCGTCCACAAACACGATCTCGTAAGGCTCCCCAATCGAGTCCATCACCTCGATGATCTTCACGTAGAGCGGGGGAACGCTTTCCCGCTCGTTGTAGAGCGGCACGACGACGGAGTAGGCCAGTGTGCTATCCGGGCTCATAGGCTTGAGCTCAGTATACCATTCGGCGGCGGCGCCGGAAGCGACGGGCGGATCTGCGCCCCCGAAGAGGACAACGGGTGGTTGGTCAGCAGAAACTTCCCGCCGCTCGCGGCCACCACTATCAGTTGGGGTGCGCCGACCAGGCTCTGGTAATGCGCCAGCCGGTCCCGATGCGCCACCAGGTAGAACCGCTGCGGCCCCGTCCAGAGATTCTGGAATTCCGCGTCGCCAATGAACACGGATGGCGCGCCGGGGGCGTTTGAGCCGTACTCCAAGTTGACACGCCGGTTCGTGTACAGCAGGCCGGAGCGGTCCGCATAGAAAAACACCGAGGAGAAATCGTAGAAGTGCCCCTGCGTGATCAACTTCCCCTGGGGCGCCCGGGTCAGCGCCTCCGCCAACGGCTCCGAGGAAAGGTAGGGATTGAAGACAACCAGAGCCAGCCGCGCGGCCTGGAAGAACAGCACCATCATCAGCGCGGCGGCAAGGAAAGTGCGCTTGCCGGACCCTCGAAATGTCCCCAAAGCCCCGAGAAGAAATGCGCCGCCCGCTAGCGCCAGCGGCAGGCGGAGATAGGCCATGGAATCAATCGTGAGGTCCTCCATGTGCCCGAGCGAAAGAGTGTAGGCCTTAGGATGGTGGCCGAGAGCCATCGAGATATCCCCCGGCGCGGGCACATGGCGTACCACGAAAAGCACTGTGAACGCAGCCAAGGCCGCCAGGGCCGCAATCCCGGCCAGCACGCGCGTTCCCCGGCGGACCCAATCTCCTCCCTCGGCCATCGCCGCTCCCAGCAGCAGCGCGAGCGCCGGATAGATGGGCATCGAGTAATACTCCTGGGTGGTGGAAAACGTGAAGAAGACGAGGACGAAGCCCGTCCAGCAGAGCGCCAGCAGGCGCGTGCGCCCAGCGCGGTCCACGGGCTTGTAGGAAAGCTTCGCGCATGCGGGAAAATAGACACTCCAGGGAAAGAGCCAGGCCAAGTGGAGGAGCCAGAACCAGAGGCGCGGGACGGTGTTGTAATCGTGCGGATACCGCAGATTCAGAAAGCGCAGCAACTGCTCGTTGATGAAGAAGAACCAGAGAAATCCGTGATACATCCCGGGGCCGCTGTGCAGAGTGAAGGCAAAGTACGGCGGGTTGCGCAGCGTGGCCAGAACGTGCCACGGCGCGGCGATCGCCAGTGCGATCAAGCCTCCGGTGACGGGATGCAATCTCTTCCAAACCCGCGCGGAAAAAAGCTGCCGCGTCACCGCTAGGTAGACCAGCCCCGCGCCCACCGGGAAAACGACTCCGATCAGGCTCTTGAGCAGCAGCCCGGCTCCCATGCTTGCCCCCAGCAGAGCCGCCCAAATCCGCGGATGCGCCTCCTCTTCGTCAAGGGCGCGCAAGAACGCCCACATAGCCAGCGCGATGGCGAGGGTTTGCATTACGTCGGGAATGAGGATGCGGGTGAACAGGAACAGGCCCACGCAGGTAGCCACGCACAATCCGGCGTAGAGCGCGGCGCGGCGTCCGAAGGCCCAGTTGGCAAACGCCGCCGTCAGCAAAGCAAGCCCGATGGCCGAAAGCGCAATGGGGATGCGTGCCGCCCAGTCGTGCACGCCAAAAATGCGATACGAAGCGGCAATCGCCCAATAGACGAGGGGCGGTTTTTCGAGATAGATGATGCCGTCCAGTCGCGCGGTCACCCAGTCTCCGGACACCAGCATGTTCCGCGCGATCACGGCTTGCACCGCGTCCACGTCGTCGAACAGCGACGGCGGGGAAACGCTGCAGCCGAGATACACCGCGGCCGCCGCGAGCAGCACGATTAGATAGTGGTAAGAACGCGTTCCGCCGGTGCGCCCGGCGCCGGCCCCTGCGTCGTTTGAATCCGCCATCGCCTCATCCAGAGAAATAAGATCATCAATCCCCAAAGTTCGTAGCCGTAATTGGCCTGGCGCTCCATGTGCCGGCGTGCGAGCGCTTCGATCTCGGCGGCCCGGAAAAGCTCCGGATAGGCCGCTGTGCCTGCGCGCAGCGTGTCCATCAACAGCGGGCGCAGCGGCCCGCGCAGCCATTCGTGCGCGGGGATGTCCAGCCCCGTTTTCTTCCGCCGCAGAATCGAGGAAGGAAGCTTGTCCTTCATCAGCTCCTTCAGGATCCATTTTTGCCGCGCGCCGCGAATCTTATAGGATGCGGGCAGCGAGGCGGCGAATTCGACAATCCGGTGGTCGAGAAACGGCGGGCGCGCCTCGACGGCATGGGCCATGCTCATGCGGTCCACCTTCATCAGGATGTCGTCGGGCAGAAAATATTTCTGGTCGAACCACAGATAGGGCGCCAGATCGTCGGGATTTGCAAGCCGCTCCCGCAATTCCGTGAGCAGATTGGTGAACGCTCCCGGCAGTGCCGGGCGCACCAGTGCTCTCTTCTGCGCCTCGGAAAAGGTGCCGTTCCAATGGACGTGCGCCTGCGCCGGCTCGAGCAGCGAGCCTTCCACAAATCGCTTCGCCATGTATTCCAGGCTGATTTTCTCATCTGACACCGGCCAGCGCCGCAAGCCCGCCAGGGCCATCCGCCGAAGGCCCGACGGGACTACGCGCAGAAGGCGGGCCAGCCGGTTTGCGCGGTAGGTCAGGTATCCGCCGAAGATTTCATCGCCGCCTTCGCCGCTCAGGGCCACGGTGACCCGCGTCTTGGTCATCTTCGAGAGGTACCACAGCGGCAGCGCCCCGGCGTCGGCGTCGGGGTCGTCGTTGTAGTAGGCGAACTCCTCGATGGCGCTGGACAGATCCTCCTTCGGATTCAGGTCGAACTCTGTGTGGTCGGTCCCATAGAGGGACGCAACCTGACGGAGATAGCTCGTTTCATCGAAGCTGCGTCCGGCGAATGAAATCGAAAGCGTTTTCAACGGCCTGTCCGAGGCCGCCGCCGCGTAGTGCAGGATGGTGGAGGAGTCCATTCCTCCGCTGAGCCAGAGGCCCAGCGGCACATCGGAGAGGAGGTGTTCGCGCACCGATTGCCGCAGCAGCGAGTCCAGCTCCTCTTTTGCCGATTCCACCGTCCATCGCGACGAGGTCCCGAAGGGCAGGCGCCAGTAGGCCTCGCCGCGCACCGCTCCATCACGCCATTCGAGCCAGTGCCCTGGCGGGAGCTTTTCAATTCCGTTGGCCAGGGTCCAGGGGCAGGGCGGGTAGTTGAGTGAGAGATAGCAATCGAGGCCGGAAAGGCTAAGCCGCCGGTCCAGTTCCGGATGAACAAAGAGGGCCTTCAGCTCCGAGCCGAAGAGCAGGTCTTTCTTGACCCGGGCGATATAGAGGGGTTTGATGCCCATGCGGTCGCGGGCCAGCACCAGCCGCCGCGCGGGGCGGCTCCAGAGCGCCACGCCAAACATGCCCCGCAATTTCGCGAAGCACCCGGTGTCCCATTCGAGGAAGGCGTGCAGGACGGTTTCCGTGTCCGTGCGGGTGTGAAAGCGGTGGCCGCGCCCTTCGAGCTCGCGACGCAGCTCGATGTGGTTATATATTTCTCCGTTGAAGGCGATCGCCGTATCGCCATCCTCGGTGACAATCGGCTGGTCGCCCGTCGCGAGGTCGAGAATTTTCAGCCGCGCTGTGCCGAGCGAGCACGGATGCGATTCGAAGACGCCTTGCGCGTCCGGCCCGCGGTGGATCAGCGTGGCCACGGCGGCGCGAATCCGCTCCGGTCCCGGATTCCACTCGGTTTGAGTAAATCCCGCGATTCCGCACACGGTCGGACGTTTCCTTAGTGCCCCGGAAGATTCACAGGCTGGATCGTGCCGCCGGGGCGGCGGATGCTGCGACCCTACATTCAAGATAGCAAAATGGTTCCTCGCGCAGTAGCGGTGTTCGCGAGGCGCCTTTCCATCCGCGCCGGCGGACTATTCGAAGCGCAGCGATTCCACCGGCTGCAGGGCGGCCGCCGTCTTGGCCGGCAGATAGCCGAAGAGCACCCCGGTGGAGCAGGACACCAGAAAGGCCAGCGCGACGGAGAGCCAAGAGATCGGAACCGAAAATTCCTCCGGCACGGGGAGGAAGCGCACCAGCGTCCCGACCAGGATCGGAATCGCCACGGCAATGCTGATGCCGATCACCCCGCCGGTCACGCTGATTAAAATCGCCTCGAACAAAAATTGGTACAGGATCTCCTGCCGCCGCGCCCCGATTGCCATCCGGATTCCGATTTCGTGCGTCCGTTCGGTCACGCTGACCAGCATGATGTTCATGATTCCGATCCCGCTGATCACGAGCGCCAGCAGGGCGATAAACAGGAGCACCACGGTCATCGCCAGCGACACGCGGCGGGACGTTTCGAGGATCGAGGCGAGATTCTGCACGTCGTATTCGGCCTCGGGACGGTGCCGGCTGCGGAGAATCTGCGCCACTTCCTCGGTCGCCAGCGGGACGTTCTCCGAGCGGTCGGCCTGGGCGTAGAGCGTCATGATCGAGGAATCGCCCGTGTAGTACTTGATCAGGGGGAAGGGCACAAGCACCGAATCCTGCCGGATTTCCGATTGCCCGAACGTGTCCACCCGCTCGCGAAAGACTCCGATGACGACGAAGGTCAGCTCCCCCACATGAATCTCCTGGCCGGAGGGATCCTCTCCGGGGAAGGCCATCTGTGCCAGGTGCTGGGAGAGCACGCACACTTTGCTCACGGAGGAGAAATCGCCGTCGTCGAAGTAGCGCCCCTCGATGATCATCAGGTGGCGAATTTGCTGGAACTCCTGCGTCACGCCGATCAGCCCGACCGGCCAGGATTTTCCGCCTACCACCACGGTCATCGGAAGGTCGCTGGTCCCGGCTACGCGGACGACCTGCGGGATGCTCTCCCGCACCGCCGTGAGGTCGCCAGAAGAAATTTCATCCGCCAGCACCTTTTTTTGCGAGCCGCCGGCCTGCGTCAGTTCGGCGTAGACAATGTTCGATCCCACGGCCTGAATCTGGGCCGCAACGTATTTCCGGCCCGTCAGCGCCACCGTCACCACCAGCACGATGCAGGCGCTCCCGATCACCACGCCCAGCGTCGAAAGGGCCGCGCGCAGCTTGTTGGCGCGCAGCGCTTCCCACGCCAGAGTCCACGTCTCGGACCAGCTCATGACCGGCGATTTCAAGCACCCTCCTCCGCCGATGCCTGCGAATTCTTGCCCTGCCGGACCCGGGACAGCCTCGCTCTCCGAACCCCGGCCCGCTCAGAAAGTGGCCGGCTCGACGACGGCAAGCTCGGGGATGGCGATGCGGATGTGCGTGCCCTCACCCTCTCGGCTCCGGATATCCATCTCGAACTGGTCGCCATAGAGCAGGCGCAGGCGTTCGTGAACATTGCTGATGCCGATGCCGCCGCCGTAGACCTCCTGCAGCCGCTCCGGCGGCATGCCCATGCCGTTATCGGCGATTTCAATGGCCAGGCGGCCGGCCTCCCGGCAGGTGCGGATGTGAATCTGGCCGCCTTCGAGCCGCGGGGCGAGCCCATGCTTGATGGCGTTTTCGACGATGGGCTGCAGCAGCATGCTGGGAACGAAGGCATCGAGCGTCCCCTCGTCAATTTCCTTGAAGATTTGCAGTTTGTCGCGCCCGAAGCGGATCACCTCGATATCCAGATAGTCGTCAATGAAATCGAGCTCCTCGCGCAGCGCGACGAAGGTCTCGTGCTTCCGCAGCAGGCGCCGCAGAATATTCGAAAGCTTCAGCACCACGCCACGGGCCATGTCCGGATCGAAGCGGATCAGCGAGGAGACGGTGTTGAGCGTGTTGAACAGAAAATGCGGGTTGATCTGGCTGGTCAGCGCATCCATGCGCGCGCGCAGGAGCAGCTGCTGGTTCTGCTCGAGATTCATTTCGATCCGCGTGTTGTTCCAGATCTTCACCGCCATGGCCACGCACATCACCGACGACAGCACGACCAACGCCATGTAGCCCGCGTTGCTCGTGTGAATCGAGTACAGCCACCGCGGCGAGCGGACCGCCTCCGAAAGCTCGATCCAGCCCACCGCGAACGCCGCGCACGCGAACAGCGGAAGCATCGCCCAGTTTCCCTTGCGCTGGCGCACCAGCTTCCACAGCCACTGGGGGATGTTCAGGAATAGAAACGGCCCGAAGTGCCAGACGTCTTCCTTCTCCGGAATGACCTCGCGGATCACGCCCGCCAGCAGCCCCACCAGAGCGGCCATGGGCGCGGAGAGCCACTCATGGAAGCCGAACGGCAGCAGGCCGATCAGCGCCCCTCCCAGCAGCCCTACAATTCGCCCGCCGATCAGGCCCATCAAAAACGAGCCTTCGAGCGTCAGGTCCAGGAAGCGGTAGTTCGCCAGCAACCGCAGCATCACTCCGATTGCCAGCGGCGGCACCAGGAAGAGCAGCAGCATCACCTTCTGATCTGAGTTCCGATTTTCGGTGAAGACCAGCGTGCGGAACGAACGGAAGCGGACCAGCAGCGCCGCCAGCGCCGCCGCCCATCCGACTTTCAGGACCAGCGTGAACAGCAGGTCCCTTCCCTCGAGAAGCGTGTTCATTGCCTTCGTGCGTCGCCGCGGATTAATCCCGCGTTTACGTTAGCGAATGCCTGCAGAGATGTAAAGTGCGCCCGCCGCGGGCATGCGGCAGGAAGCCGGCGCCCGGGCCTGCTATAATGGCCGTTCGCATGAAGCGAGGAAAAAATCCCAGACCGGCCCGCGTCGTGGCCAGCGCCCACCTGCCCACGCGCTTCGGCCCTTTTACCATCTTCGGCGTCACCGGGACGCGCCCCGGCGAGGAGGCCGTGGCGATTCGCCGCGGCAACGTCCACAAGGGCCGGACCCCGCTCGTCCGCATCCATTCGCAGTGCCTTACCGGCGACGTCTTCGCCTCGCAGCGCTGCGATTGCCGCGCGCAGCTCGAATACTCCCTGCGCAAGATCGCGGCGGAGCCTTCCGGCCTCCTCCTCTATCTGCCGCAGGAGGGCCGTGGCATCGGCCTGATCAACAAGATCAAGGCGTACCAGTTGCAGGACCGGGG
>JAJXZD010000168.1 GCA_021780215.1 Acidobacteriota bacterium | reverse complement strand
GTGCTGGCGGGGCGGAGGTCCGATGCCGCCAGTTGCGCTTCCTTTTCGACCGCCCTTTCCATTTGAAAATTCCTGAGGTAGGCGGAAGCCACCTCCAGCGAGCCGTACAGCATGGTTCCCATCAAAACACCGAGGGCAAGCGACTGGAGTGCTTTGGCGAGCAGCGCGAGGTCCTGTTTAGCGAGGGGCAAGCGAACTCTCCTGTGTGTGGCTCCTGGGCGGCAGCCCGTTTTTTGCCTCAGCCTATCATGCGCATCACGGAATCCGCGCCAGGCCCCGCGGGCGATGTTCGCAAGAAGATACGCCGGATTTTCTTGCGGCCGCCGGCAAAGGCGCGAGCGCGGGACGCCAACGTGCGATATAATTGAAGGTCTTGCTGACCCTAAATAACATCTCCATGCGCTATGGGGCGCGGGTGCTGTTTGAGAACGTCACCTGCTCCTTTCTTCCCGGGCGCCGCTACGCCATTACGGGCCCGAACGGCGCCGGCAAATCCACGCTCATGAAGATTCTGGCGGGTGAACTCGATCCTTCCCAGGGCTCCGTGGGGCGTCCCCGGAGGCTGGGCATCCTGAGCCAGGACCAGTTCGCCTTCGACGCGCACCGGGTGATTGACACCGTGATTATGGGCAACGCGGCCCTGTGGAAGGCGCTGGTCGAGCGCGACGCGCTCTATGCCAAGTCTCCGGAGACCTTGACGGACGCGGATGGCATGCGCCTGGGCGAGTTGGAGGGGATTGTGGGCGAGGAGGGCGGCTACACGGCTGAGTCCGACGCAGCCCGGCTGCTCGACGGACTGGACGTTCCCGAGGAGTTGCGCGAACGGCGGATGGGCGAACTGCAAGGCGGGCAGAAGGTGCGCGTGCTGCTGGCGCAGGCCCTGTTCGGCAACCCGGCCGCGCTGCTGCTTGACGAGCCGACCAATTATCTCGACCTCGAGTCCGTTCACTGGCTGCAGGAGTATCTCTCCGAGTACGAAGGCGTGCTGATCGTGATTTCCCACGACCGCCATTTCCTCAATAGCGTCTGCACTCACACGGCCGACATTGATTACCAGACCGTGATCCCCTACCACGGCGGCTATGACGACATGGTGGTGGCGAAGACCTCCATCCGCGCCCGCATCGAGGCCGAAAACGCCCAGCGCGAAAAGAAAATCGCCCAGCTCAACGAATTCATCGCGCGCTTTTCCGCCGGGACGCGCTCCGCGCAGGCCACCTCCAGGAAGAAGGAGGTCGAGCGCCTGCAATCGGCGGACCTTGCAAAATCGAACATCGCGCGCCCGTTCATCCGCTTCCAGCTCGACCAGCATTCGGGCAAGCATCCCCTGGAAGTCAAGAGCATCGCCAAGTCCTACGACGGAACGAAGGCGCTCCATCCGTTTTCCGCCAGCGTTGCTCGGGGGGAGAAGGTCGCCCTGATCGGCCGCAATGGCGCCGGCAAGACCACCCTGCTGAAATCGCTGGTCCGCAACGCGACCGGCTATATTGACGCCGAGGACCAGGATTTCCCGGTGGATGGAGGTTCGGTGGTCTGGGGCCACAATGTTCTTGCCGGATACTTCGCCCAGGATCACGGCGATTCCATCGCCCAGGACACCACGGTGCTCGAATGGCTGCGGCAGTTTGGGCCGCGGGCGAGCAACGAGGAACTGCGCGGCTTGCTGGGGCAGATGCTTTTCAGCGGCGAAGACGCCATGAAGCCCACGCGGGCGCTTTCCGGAGGCGAGCGGGCGCGCCTGATCTTTTGCCGGCTGATGTTGCAGAAGCCGAATGTGCTGATCCTGGACGAGCCGACCAACCATCTCGATTTGGAATCCATCAATGCACTGAACATCGCCCTGCAGCGCTATCAGGGCACCGTCCTGCTGGTCACCCACGACTACGACGTGATTGACGAAGTGGCCTCGCGCATCTGGCACGTTGTCGGCGGCCGCGTTGAGGACTTCAAAGGCACCTATGCCGAATATCTGGCGCACCAGCAGGCCCGCGCAGCGCAACCGGACCGCAAGCCCGCCCGGCAGGGCGCTTTTTCGAGCTAGGTTCCCTCTGGTTGACTTGGCCGGGGGCGGCGCTTAGACTCATACCGTTCCTAATAGAGGCGCGGAGGCCACCGGTCGCCGGGACGCGCAATCCGAAGCAGCTTCGGAGATTCCGGCGAGGGGGGCGCTGCTTTTCGCTCCGCCGAAACCGCTTGCGCGGCTGCCCGCGGAGCGGTTGGGGGACGGGCTGAAAGGCCTGTCCACTGTCATCCGCCGGAAGCGCGGATGGAGCGCTATCGAGGAGCGAAGGCGCGAGCGAATCGGTCCGCGCATCCTTCCTCTTCCTTCGTTTCATCCCGGCCGGCGCAGCGTTCCCACGGAAAATGATGAACGTAATTGAGCTGGCTCGAGCCTTGGTGGACATCGAGTCGGTCACCGACAACGAAGGCGAGGTCGCGGCGTACCTGCACGCGCGCTTGTCGCGGCTCGCGGAGGGCACGGGCGGGCGTGTGGAACGAATGGAGGTCGAGCCGGGGCGGGCCAACGTGCTGGCCTGCTGGGGGCGGCCGGTCGTGACGCTATCCTCCCACATGGACACGGTCCCGCCGTTTTTCCCTTCCCGCGAGGACTCCGAGTTTCTCTGGGGACGCGGCGCATGCGATGCCAAGGGTATCATCGCCGCGATGACGTCGGCGGCGGTAAAACTGCTGGCGGACGGCGCGCGGAATTTCGGATTGCTGTTTGTGGTAGGCGAAGAGCGCAACAGCGCCGGAGCGGCGGTGGCAGCGAAATCGCCGCGCGGCTCGCTCTTTCTGGTCAATGGCGAGCCCACCGAGAACAAACTGGCGCTGGCCTCGAAGGGAGCGCTGCGCTTCGAGCTGAGCGCGCGCGGGCGCATGGCGCATTCGGCCTATCCGGAGCTGGGCGAATCGGCGATTGAGGCGCTGCTCGATGCGCTCGAGGCGATCCGCCGCGTGCCCCTGCCGCGTGACGAACTGCTCGGCGAATGCACCCTGAATATCGGGACGATTTTCGGCGGTCGCGCGCCCAATGTGATTCCCGACGCGGCCCGGGCGGAAATTCTCGTCCGTCTGGTGGGCGATGCGCAGCCCGTCCGCGAGGCGCTCGCGCGCGCCGCGGGCGCCCGGGCAGAGTTGCGCGAGGTCCTGTGCATTCCTGCCATTCGCTTCGCGATGGTTGACACCCTGCCCACAACCGTTGTCTCGTACACCACGGACGTCCCGGTATTCGGCACCACATGGGGTGAGCCCCTGCTGCTGGGGCCGGGGAGCATTCGCGTGGCGCACACGGCAGAGGAGCGCGTGGCCAAGCGGGAATTGGAGGAAGCCGCCGGATTGTACGCGGAAATTGTGCGGCGGCTGCAGGCTCGGACATGAGCAAAACCGAAATGAACCTTGCGATTGTCGGCTACGGGAAAATGGGCCGGCTGATCGAGCAGTTGGCCCCGGAGTACGGCTGCCGCGTCGGGCTGCGGCTCGATGTGGACAACAATGCGCGCTTCGAGGGTCTGACCGCGGAGAATTTTCGCGGTATTGACGCGGCGGTGGAATTTTCCACCCCTGCCGCGGCGCCGGAAAACATCATCCGGCTCGCCGGCCTCGGCGTGAGCGTGGCTACGGGGACCACCGGCTGGCACGCGGAGAGGGAGCGCGTGCGCGCGGCCGTCGAGCGCGCTGGCACCGGTGTTGTGCACGCGGCGAATTTCTCCGTGGGCGTCAACGTGTTCTTCCGCATCGTGGCGGAGGCCGCCCGGCTCATGTCGCGGCAGACGGACTACGGCGCATGGGCCTGGGAGATTCACCATGCGGCGAAAAAGGACGCGCCTTCCGGCACCCTGCTGGCGCTGGTCGAGCAGATGAGGCGCAGCGGATACACCCGGCCCGTGGATATCGGCAGCAATCGCGCCGGCGCCCACCCGGGAACGCATGAGATCGGTTTCGATTCGTCCGCGGACACCATCACCCTCCGGCACACGGCGCGCAGCCGCGAAGGCTTTGCCCGGGGAGCTCTGCGCGCGGCGCGTTGGGTGACGGGCAAGAAGGGCTTTTTCGATTTTCAGGAGATTGTCAGCGATCTCGAAACGTAACTCACGAGCGGGTAGAATCGCGGAGAGACGGCCCTGGCGGGGAAGCCGCCAGCCCGGATAATGCGCCAGGGCGCCGGGTTGGAAAGCCCGGCGGAAGGAGTCGGAAAAATGTTTACCGGATGCGGCACGGCACTGGTCACCCCGTTTCGCCGGGATTTATCGCTCGATGAGGAGGCGCTGCGCCGCCTGGTGCGGCGGCAAGTCGAAGCAGGCATCGATTTTCTGGTTCCCTGCGGCACCACCGGCGAAAGCCCCACGCTCACCGGCACGGAGCAGAAGCGCGTCGTGGAAATCACTCTCGAGGAAGCCCGGGGCAAAGTGCCCGTGCTCGCCGGGGCGGGCGGGAACAACACCGCGCACGTGATCGAGATGGCCCGCGCCTTCGAGGCGATGGGTGCGCGCGGGATTTTGTCTGTCAGCCCCTACTACAACAAGCCGACGCAGGAGGGCCTCTACCAGCACTTCAAGGCAATTGCCGAGGCGGTGCGCGTGCCGGTGATCCTCTACAACATACCGGGGCGCACGGGCGTGAACATCGAGCCGGCCACGATTGCGCGGCTCGCCGAAATTGGCAACATCGCCGGTGTCAAGGAAGCCTCCGGCAATATCGCCCAGATGGCGGTGATTTTGTCGAGCGTGCCGGATTCCTTCTCCGTGCTTTCCGGCGACGATGGCATCACCCTGGCGCTGCTTGCGCTCGGAGGCCGCGGGTTGATTTCCGTGGTGTCGAATGTCATCCCGGCGGAGATGATGCGCATGGTGCGCCTGGCGCTGGCCGGCGATTTCGCCGCCGCACGCGAAGTTCACCGCCGCTATTTCCGCGTGATGGAGGCGAATTTCGTCGAAACGAATCCCGGCCCGGTGAAGGCGGCGATGGCGCTGATGGGATTGCTCGAGCCTGTGTTCCGTCTGCCGCTCGTCGCGCCGAAGCCGGAAAACCTCGCCAAAATCCGCGCCGCGCTCGAAGCCGCCGGGCTGATCCAGGGAGCCTATGCTGCCCGCTGAGATTGAGCGTCTATTCGACGAGAGTCCGGCACGCTACGGCGAAGAACATCTCGCTCTATTCCAGCGGTTCAAGAACGCGTTGAATGCTGGCGAGATTCGCGCCGCGGAGCCGGACGCGGCCTCGAAGACCGGCTGGCGCGTGAATGCCTGGGTCAAGAAAGGCATCCTGCTTGGCTTTCGGATGGGCCAGATCGAGGAGATGAGCGCCGCGGGCGCGCTCCAGAGTTTTTTTGATAAGCACACTTTTCCGCTGAAACATTTTTCCGCCGATTCCGGCGTTCGCATCGTCCCGGGCGGATCGAGCATCCGCGACGGCTGCTACGTCGGCCGCGGCGTCACCTGCATGCCGCCCATGTACATCAACGCCGGGGCCTACGTCGGCGAGGGGACGATGGTGGATTCGCACGCGCTCGTTGGAAGCTGTGCGCAGATCGGGCGGAAGTGCCACATTTCGGCGGGCTCACAGATCGGAGGGGTGCTCGAGCCGGTCGGCGCGCTGCCGGTGATCGTCGAGGACGAAGTGCTCATCGGTGGCAACTGCGGCGTCTACGAGGGAACGGTAGTGAAGCATCGAGCCGTGCTCGGCACGGGCACAATCCTGAACCGTTCGACTCCGGTGTATGACATCGTGACAGGAAAAATCCTGAGCGCAACGGACGATGCCCCGCTGGTGATTCCGGAAAACGCCGTGGTGGTGGCGGGAGCGCGGGCCATCTCCCATGGCCGCGGCAAGGAATGGAACCTGTCACTCTACACGCCGGTGATCGTGAAATATCGCGACGCGAAGACCGACGCCAAGATCCAGCTCGAAGATTTGCTGCGCTGATTCGCCGAAGGGCCTTTCTTGCAGGTATCTTCTCCCGGGCAGTCTTGACGGGCGCGCCTTATGTGTATATTGTCCATGTACAATAGACAATGAGGAGAGATCCACCCGTTCTGCGCATTGACTTGGCCTCGCCTCGCCCGGCGGTCGAGCAGATCGCCAGCGGGCTGCGCGCCCTGTTGGTCGCCGGCGATTTCGTGCCAGGGGACCAGCTTCCCACCGTCCGCCAGCTCGCGCGGGACATTGGCGTCCATCACAACACCGTCGCGGAAGCCTACCGCGCGCTCGCCGGGGAGGAGTGGCTCGATTTGCGCCGGGGGCGCGGCGCGACGGTTCTCGTCCGGCGGCGCCCCAGACCTTCGGCGCGCGCTGAGCAGAGTTTTGGGCAGCGGCTCGGGGAACTCGTGGCTGCAGCCATCGCGGATGGAGTGCCGCCCGATGCGGTTCTCAGCCAGATGCGGGAGCTGGCAAAGAAACTGGGGTGCGTTAATCGCGCAATGCGCTGCGAGCCGCGAACACGGAGGACTCGATGATGGAGCACGCGCAATGGCTGCTGGGTGGGTTGCTGCTAGCTGTTGCGTTGCTGGTAGCGTGGGTCTGCTGGATGCTGCCGGAATGGTCGCGCCCTGGAATCTATTTTGCTGTGACCGTAGAGCCCGCTTTTCGCGCCACCCTCGAGGCCCGGCGCATATTTCGCGGATACCGGCTGCAGGCCATGATTCATGTGGCGATCAGCCTGGCGCTGTTGTTCGCCGGGCTGGAGCCGAAGCGCTGGCCGGCGCTGATTGTTGGCGAATTGTGGCTTGTTGTCGGTCCGCTGATTGCCTTTTTGATAGGGCGCGAGCGCGTCATGCCGCACGCAGCCAAGCCGTCTCTGGTACGCGAGGCGCTGCTGGCGCCGCGCGCGGCGCATCTGCCCGGCGGATGGCTGCTGCAACTTGGGCCGTTCGCCATCCTGGCGGGCACGGCCCTCTATCTGCGATGGCATTGGGAAGAGATCCCGGAGCGGTTTCCGGTGCACTGGGGCGTGGATGGCCGGCCCAACGGCTGGTCCATGCGGACGCCGGCGGGGGTCTACACGCCGCTGCTGCTCGGCGCCGCAATTGTGGCCGGCATGGCGTTGCTGACGTATGGGCTGCTGCGGGAAACGCGCTTGGTCCGCGCGCCCGGCTCCGGCAAAGCGCATCTCGACCTTGCGCACCAGGCGGCCTACTTTCTGGCTGGCATCGAGTATTTTCTCGCCACGATACTGTCCGCTGTGGCGCTGCTTCCGTTGACGAGGAACTTCGGGGCTGGCGTCGTGTTGATCGCGGCGATTCTGCTGGTACTGGCGATCTTTCCGCTGGCGCACCGGCTCAACCGGGCGCGCACGCCTTATGCGAGCGTCTCGGAGAATTCCCCGGCGCCGGTGGCCGGAGACGGCACGCTCGATGAGCACTGGAGGCTCGGCGTCCTCTACTTCAATCCGGAAGATTCCGCGCTGTTCGTCGAAAAGAGGTTCGGCATCGGCTACACGCTGAATTTTGCGCGAGGCACGTCGTGGTTCATTCTGTTGATGGTGCTCGCACTGCCGGTTGCCCTGGCGTTCGCCGCGCTCTGGCGCCACTGAGCGCCCGCGCTACGGATGCGCGGAAGAGCCGCTTGACAATGGCCGGGTGTTAGCCTAATTTTAAATGCGTTATGCGACTGCTGCGGGCTCATCATAGCCATCACCATCATCACACGACTTCGTGCCCGCGGCGGTGTGGCTAGCTGGCAAGACAGAGCTGGACTCATCGGCCCGCTGGCGCGGCAAGCGCCAGCGGGTTTTTTGTTTATGGGGAGAGGAAATGGAACTCGACTTTGAGAAGGAAGGCGGATTGATTCCGGCCATCGTGCAGGATCATGCGAGCGGCGAGGTGCTGATGCTGGGGTTCATGAACCGCGAGGCGCTGGCGAAGACGCAGCAGACCGGCTTCGTGACATTTTTCAGCCGGTCGCGCCAGAAGCTCTGGACCAAGGGAGAAACCAGCGGCCAGAAACTGCTGCTCCGCGAGTTGCGCGTGGATTGCGACCGCGACGCCTTGCTCGTACGCGCGGAGCTCGAGGGCGGGGCCGTCTGCCACGAAGGCTATCGCAGCTGCTTCTTTCGGCGCCTGGGGCCGGATGGCGCGGCGACCGTGGTGTCCGAGCGGATTCTTTCACCCGAGGAACTCTATGGGAAGGGGAAGTCTTCATGAGCCGGCTGAAACTGGGCATTCCAAAGGGCAGCTTGCAGGATTCGACAGTTGAGCTTTTCGCCAAGGCAGGCTGGCGCATTTCGGTCAACTCGCGCAGCTATTATCCCGGTATTGATGACCCTGAGATCGAGTGCATGATGGTCCGCGCGCAGGAGATGGCGCGCTATGTCGAGAGCGGCGCGCTCGACGCCGGACTGACCGGCAAAGACTGGATCCTGGAAACGGGCGCGGACGTGGAGGAAGTCGCCGAGCTGATCTATTCGAAAACGAGTCTCGGCAAGGTCCGGTGGGTGCTGGCCGTGGCCGAGGACTCGGCGGCGCAGAGCGTTTGCGACCTCGAAGGGAAGATCATCGCGACCGAGGCCGTCCGCATAACGCAGAAATATCTCGACCGGCATGCCGTGAAGGCCCGTGTGGAGTTCTCCTGGGGCGCCACCGAGGTGAAGGTGCCGGAGCTGGCCGATGCGATCGTCGAGGTGACGGAAACCGGCTCTTCGCTGCGCGCCAATCACCTGCGCGTTGTGGACACGCTTCTGGAATCCGCGCCGTGGTTTATCGCCAATCGCGTGGCCTGGAAGGACGCATGGAAGCGCGAAAAGATCGGCAACCTGGTAATACTGCTCGAAGGCGCCATCAAGGCCTACAACCGCGTCGGGCTGATGCTCAATGTCCGGCGCGACGACCTCGCCAAGGTGCTTGCGGAGCTGCCGGCGCTGCGGAATCCGACCATCGCGCAATTGAGCGATCCGCAATGGGTGGCCATCAACACGATCATCGAAGAGAAGACGGTGCGGCAGCTGATTCCCCGGCTGAAACTGGCCCGGGCCGAGGGGATCGTCGAATATCCGCTGAACAAGGTCGTCTACTGATGCGCATACTTCCGCTCACCGATTCTACGGAGAAAAATCTGCTGTCTTCGCGCCGCGCGAGCAGCCACGCCGCCGAAGCGGTCGCTCGCAGAATCGTGCAGGACGTGCGCCGCCGGGGAGATCGCGCCCTTTTTGCCTGGACACGGCGGCTGGACCATGTGGCGCTCGGCTCGTCGAACGTATGGGTCGCCCCGGAGGAACTGAGGCGGGCCCGCCGGAGCGTCTCGCGCGAATTTCTCGAAGCCATCCACCACGCCGCGCGGAACATCCGTGCCGTGGCGCGCCGCCAGAAACCGCGCGAGTGGAGCTTCCAGGTTGAGCCGGGAGTGCGCGCCGGGCAACGCGTGCGGCCCATCGAGTCCATTGGCTGCTATCTTCCCGGCGGGCGGTTTTCGCTGGTTTCCACTCTGCTGATGACTGCTATCCCGGCGCAGGAAGCCGGCGTGGAACGCATTGTGGTGGCCAGCCCGCAGCCGGGTGCTGCGTTGCTGGCGGCGGCCGATCTGCTGGGGGTGCGCTCGGTCGCGCGTGTGGGCGGAGCGCAGGCTATCGCCGCGCTCGCCTACGGCACGCGTTCGATTTCGCGGGTGGACAAGATCTGCGGGCCGGGCAACCGCTTCGTCACCGCGGCAAAGATGATTGTCAGTGCCGACTGCGCCATTGACATGCTCGCCGGGCCGACCGAAGCGGTGGTCCTTTCTGCGCGCGGCGACGCGCGGTTCATTGCCGCGGACCTGATTGCCCAGGCCGAGCACGATCCCGATGCGGTGGCCCTGTTCGTCACCACCTCCGCGCGGCTGGCCCGCGCGGTAGCCGCCGAGGTGGAGCGCCAGTTAGGCCTGCTTCCGGCGGGGAACCTCGCGCGGCGCTCGCTGGCAAAAAACGGAGCGGTGCTGGTGGCGCAGGGCATGGCTCGGGCGGTTCGCTTCGTCAACGCTTTCGCGCCTGAGCATCTCACCCTTCCGGAGGGATTTCGCGGACCGCTCCGGGAGATTGAATCCGCCGGCAGCATTTTTCTGGGCAACTGGAGCGCGCAGACCTTCGGGGATTACGCCAGCGGCACCAACCACGTTCTGCCGACCGGCGGAGCGGGGCGCGCCCGCGGAGGGCTTTCCGTGGCCGATTTCGTAAAGTGCATCAGCGTACAGGAAGTTTCGCGCGCCGGGGCGGAGCGGCTCGCGCCGGTGGCCTCGGAGTTCGCCCGGGCCGAGGGGCTTGCGGCGCACGCCCGGTCGGTCGAGATGCGAAGATGAAAAGCAGCGTGCCGGAAGTACGCAGATCCGTCGAGCGGATGCGCCCCTATCATCCCCCTCTCGAGGGCCGCACCGAAAAATTGCGCCTCGATTTCAATGAGAATCCGATCGGCTGCTCGCGCGCGGCGCGCCGCGCCCTGGCCCGGCTGGATGCGGCATCCATTTCGGCCTATCCCGAACAGCAGACTGTCCGGCGCCAGGCGGCCCGGTACTTCGGAGTGCGGCCGGAGGAGCTGCTGCTGACGAACGGCACCGACGAGGCGCTGAGCCTGGTGGTGAGCGTGTTTGTTGAACGGGGAGACCGCGTGC
>JAJXZD010000026.1 GCA_021780215.1 Acidobacteriota bacterium | reverse complement strand
TTTGATTCCCAGCCGTTTAATTTTCTGATTGAAGGTCGAGCGGGGAATCTGAAATAGCTCGGCGGCCTCGATCTGGTTCCATTTGGTGCGCTCGAGCATGTCCTCGATGATTCTCCGCTCCACTTCCTCGATGATTTCAAAGAGCGAACGCGCCGGAGGGGCATGGTGCGCCCCTTCCTCGCCTGGCATGGGCGGCATGAATTCGGCAAGCTGCAGACGCACACCCCGAGTCACTTCTCGCGTGCGCACGGATTCGGGCAACAGGTCGGCGTCCAGGGATTCCCCCGTGGACAGCACGACGGCGCGCTCGACGGCATTTTCTAGCTCGCGAACGTTTCCCGGCCAGTCGTAATCCATCAGCATTTTCATTGCGGCGTGGGTGAAGCCGCGCAATGGTTTGCCGTTTTCCCGGCAGAACTGAGCGGTGAAGCGCTCGATCAGCAAGGGAATATCCTCCTTGCGCTCGCGCAGAGGAGGGAGCTGAATGGAGATGACATTGAGGCGGTGGTACAGATCCTCGCGGAAGCGGCCCTCGCGAAGCAGCTTGCGCAGGTCCTCGTTCGAGGCGGCAAGGATGCGGACATCCACCTTGATTGTCTCCGTGCCGCCCAGGCGCATGAACTCGCGCTCCTGAATCACGCGCAGGAGCTTGGCCTGCGTTTCCGGGCTGACGGTGGAGATCTCGTCAAAGAAGATGGTGCCCTGATCGGCCACTTCGAAAAGCCCCTTCTTCGACGCGATGGCGCTGGTGAATGCTCCCTTGACGTGCCCGAAGAGCTGCGATTCGAGCAGATCGGCGGGAATCGAGCCGGTATTGATCGGGATAAAGGCCTTGTCTGCGCGCGGCGACGCGGAATGAATGGCCTTGGCGATCAGCTCCTTCCCCGTGCCGCTCTCGCCGGAGATGAGCACGGTGGAGCGCGAAGGAGCCACCTGCGTCACTAGGTCGAACACCGCCAGCATTTTCTCGCTCTTGCCGACGATGTTGGGAAAGTTGTAGCGCTGCTTGAGGGCGCGCTTGAGCTGGACGTTTTCCTCGCGCAGCCGGCGGCCTTCGATGGCCAGGGAAATCTGGGTGATCAGCTCGTCGTTGGACCACGGCTTGGTGATGTAATCCTGGGCGCCGCTTTTGAACGCGGCGCGGGCCATGTCAATCGAACCGAACGCGGTGATCAGGATGATGGAGAGATTCGGGTCACGCTGGCGAATCTCCCGGAGAAGTTCGATGCCGTTGCGATCCGGCAGGCTCACGTCGAGAAGCAGGAGATCGAACGGCCGTTCCTCGAGTTTCTGGAGGCCCGCAGCAGCCGATTCCGCGAGCGTGACGGAGAAACCCTCGGAATCGAGCAAGGCTTCGAGGCCGGCGCGGATTTCGGCCTCGTCATCTATGACGAGGATGGACCCTTTAGGCATGGACGGCCTTCCGGGCCGCGGGAAACTCGAGGCGGAACGAGGTGCCTTTGCCAGGCATCGAGCGGACGTCCACCTTCCCGGCATGCTCCTTGATGATGCCGTAACTCACCGAAAGGCCCAGTCCGGTTCCCCGCCCGGCGGCCTTGGTAGTGAAGAAGGGATCGAAGATGCGGTGCAGATTCTCCGGTGGGATACCTGCGCCGGTATCGGTGATCTCGACCTCGACGGTGCCGTTATGGACCGCCGTGCGAACCTCGATCATGCCGCCGCCGGGCATAGCGTCGCGCGCGTTCATGAACAGATTCAGAAACACCTGCTGAAGCCGGGTGGCCGAGCCGAGAATGCGCGGTGCTCCTGCGCCGTAGTTCCGGGCGATAGCGACGCGGGCTGTTTTGAAGGGATGCTGCACGAGGGTCAGCGTCTCCTCCAGCACGATGTGCAAATCCACTTCTGCTGTGTCCGCCCGGCTGGTGCGCGAAAAATTGAGCAGGTTGTTGACAATCTCGCTGGCGCGGAACGTTTGCTTCACGATCCGCTCGATCGTTTTCTGCCGGGGGTCGTCCTCGGGAATTTGCCGGGCCAGCATCTGGATGTAATTCGAGATGACGGCCAGCGGCGTATTCACTTCGTGGGCCACGCCGGCGGCCAATAGACCGAGCGACGTCAGCTTCTCGGTCTGAATCAGCTGGTCTTCCATGCGCACGCGCTGGGTGATGTCGTCGAGCAGGATGAGCCGGCCCAGGCGCTCGCCGTTCTTTCCCACCAGCGGGGCTATCGAGGTGTTGATTACCAGGTGGCGGCCGGAGCGGGCATCGGTGTGGTATTTGTAGATGCCGGTCACGTGGTCGCCCGCCGCGCGCGCGACAATCTCTCCAGCCAGATCGCCCGGGAGCACCTCCGCGATTTTGCGGCCGAGCGCCTCGGCTCTGGGCACCTGCAGCAGCTCCTCCAGTTGGGGATTCCAGGATTCGACCCGGTCATCGAGGTCCGCGGTGAGCACGCCGATCCGCAATGATTCGACGATATTTTCGCTGAAATCCTTGAGCCGCTCGATTTGGCGCGCCTTCTGCTCGAGGGATTCGTACAACCGCGCATTCTCGAGAGCCACGGCCACGTAGCCCGCAATCGTGGCCAGGAGCTCCATATCTTCGCTGGTAAGGTAATCGCCATCCACGGTTTTGCCGAGACCGAGGACGGCCACGGTGCGCCCGCGGAAGCGGCAAGGGATGTAGTAGTTCAGGCCAAGCTGTGCGATCGTGCGCCGGGCTTCTTTGCTCCCGACCGCCGCGGTCTGCGCCGACTCGAAAAATAGGCAGCCGCGCTGGAGAGCGGGATGTTCCGCGTCGAGAAAGCTCAGGTCGAACGGCCCCTCGGCAGGAATGCCCATGGAACGGGCGAGCGAGAAACGACCGGGCAGCGCATCATCCTCTGTGAAAATGGCGAGGCGGTCCACGAGGAGGGTCTGCGAGATGCGGGCGAGCACGGAGCCGAGCAGAGGCTCGATGCGCACTTCGTTTGTGAGCGTGCGGCCAAATTCGATGAGGGTGCGGCGATAGTCGAGCCGATCACGATAGAAGAGATGGTCCAGGCGCGCCTGTCCCCAGTCGCGCAGCGGCTGGAAGAGAAACGCAGCTGCGATAATGGCGATTACGCCGGCCGCCGGCCCCGCGGGCCAGGCCGTGTGAAAAAGCTCTCCGGCCAGGCCGATGGCCGCGAAATAGATAACCACAACCCCGGCGGTGGCAAAGGTGTACGCCAGGCCGCGCTTGAAGATGATGTCCACGTCCATCAGCCGGTAGCGAATGATGGCATAGCCGAAGCCAAGCGGGATGAGGACAAGGGAGAATACGGACATTTCCATCCAGCGCGGCGGGGTATCGGTGAAGAGCCCCGGAACCACATACAGCGCGAGGAATGGCAGAATTCCCGCCAGCGTCCCCCCGGCCACCCATTTGAGCTGCTGGCGTAGCATGCCGCTCGGCGCCCGGCGATAGCTGGAATAGAAGAGCAGCGCCGCGAGCAGAAAGTAGGCGCCGAGATAGGTGGTTTCAATCTTATCGAGAAGGATTCGCGAGGAAATTGTGGGCACGAAATCGAGCGCTGCCGTAGCCACAAACACGTGCAGCGCCAGCAGCGCGGCGGGGATGCTATAGGCAGTGGCCAGCCGGGGCCACAGCGGGCCTCGGCGCTCCGGAAAAACCAGCGAAAAGTGCACCAGCAACACGGGCTGCAAAAACAGCGCCACCACATTGCTCCAATAGACGATCCAGTCGAAGGAGTTGAGCTTGCCCGTATAGTGGAAGCTGTACAGGATAAATGAGGCCAAGCAAAAGATGTAGAAGTGAATGGCCCGCGGCGCATTCCATCGCCGCCACAGAATGAACAGCCCGATGAAGAGATACAAAAGGCCGGTGACGCGCAGGTAATTTTCGATCGAGCGCGGATTTTCCTGCGGTACCGTGACCAGGCGGATTTCCAGCGGTTCGCCCTGCCGCTCAATGTCGTAGCGGATTTCCGCCCACGGGCCCGCCCGCCACAGAATCCGGGTCACGTCCGTGGCGCGCTGCACCGACGTTCCGCGGACCGACTCCAGGTAGTCGCCCGCGCGAATTCCCGCGCGCTCGGCAGGGGAACCGGGGGCCACATGCCAGGCCACAATGCCCTGGCCCGTGTCCATCCAGGTGACGCCGTCATCGGGAAGAACAAACCGCGATCGCTGCTGGAAGTTCAGTACGGCGAAGATCATGGCTGCAAGCGTGATCAACGCCAAAGCCACTGCCCCAACCCGAGTTAGCAGACGGTCCTTCACCAGAAGGTTCCCACCCAGTCGCTTATATTCTAAGCCAGCACGTCAGTCTCCATCGAAAAATCAACAAGAGGAAGCTAAGGTACTTGTTATGAGTGCATTGGAGAGAGGACAAGGCGTTCCATACGGGGATATTCCATTTTGTGGAGGCATATCCCGAATTCCAGCATTCTTCTGAACTTTCAGAACTGGATGCTTACGCCGCCCCGGATATAGCGATACGACGGCACAAGGACCACAGCGCCGTCGCTGGTGGCAATCGAAACGTAGCCCTGCGCCAGCAGATTGCCCACATCCGCTTGCAGCTCCATGTGGCAAGGGAAGGAACTGGGAAGAGGCTGGCGAATCTGCATGCTGAGGTAGGGGTCGAGGTTGTAGAGCGACTCGCCATAGGCATCCTGCCGTGAGACCGCCGGCCCATTCAGCCATTTGTATCCGGCGCTGAACTCGGTGCCGAAGCGAGGGAGCTTCGCCGATGCACGCGTCGCCACGCTCTGAAAATAACGCATCGTCAGTTCACTTCGCAGATCCCCGGGGACCGTGCTGCCATCGGGGGCCAAGGCTCCGGCATAGGCGTACACCACGGCCGCGGTCAGGTTGTCGCTGAACTTCTGGCGGAAGGCCAGCCTGGCCCCGGAGGAATCGAGGTTCCCTCCATCGTAGGCGAAGGCCTCTGAAAGATAGCTCTGCAGGAAATCCGGCCCGATGGCGTTGGCGCTGCGCCCAATGACGGCAGTGTGGGTGGCCGAATCGTGATAGACCGCAGCGCTGATATCCGTGCGCGGGCTGAGCGTGTGGTCCACGGAAAGTTCCTCGTGCAGCCCGTTTTCAAAATCCGGCTGGCCATTGCGAACCAAGAGGGTCGGGAATGCGTCCAGCATATCGGCGGCGGATTGCCATGCGCTTTGCACGCCACCGTCCTGCCAGGGACGCGTGGCCACGATCAGCGAAGTTCGCCACGTCGATGCGATCTGCACGGCCATCTCTGCATGGGGACGCAGCGCTGTGGTTGTGCCGTTGAAGCCGGCCATCAGCAGCTCGGCGCCATAGCGAACGCTGACGCGGTCGCCGATGGCAAGCCCGTCTTCATGCGAGAGGCGCAAGCCGCGGAAGATGGGACCCTGGGGGGTGAGACGCGATTCGCGGACCAGCACCGAGGTGGACGGTCCGGCCCCTGCCTCGCTTGTGGGAAGCCATTCGCTGGCCATTGCCACGGAGGACATGGCGTCTTCGTAGCTGAACTGACCAGCCATGAGCAGCTGCCCTTCGGATTTCAGGCTGAGATCATAGATAAACGCCGTGGCCGGTGAATTGGGCATGTCGGCAATGGAGCCCGGACGATCGGCCCCCGAGGTAACCATCATGCGTCCATGGTCGGCATCCGACGACCCTGCCTCCGATTGGGGCGCTGTTTCATCGAGGGGAATCGAGGCATCCTGCCAGCGCAGCACGGAGCGTGTCGCCGCCGAAGTTCGCAGTACCCAGGTCCAGTCGTCCGGCGCCGATTTCTGGTTTGTCTGGCGAAGCTCGGCAAAGGAGGAGAAGAGCGAGCCGAGCACGATCTGCAGCAGAGCTGCCTGCTTTCCATCCACGCGAATGTGCTGCTCCATGGCCGGCAAAAATCCCGCCAGGGTTGCCTTGATGGAGTAAAAGCCCGCGGGAAGCCCTGCGGTGGAAAAGCGGCCGTGCTCATCGGTGAGCAGGCGCACGGGAGACTGGTTCAGCAGCCCCTCGGGGAAAATTTGGATGGTTGCGCCCATCTGCGGGGTCCCGGCCGGATCCACCACGATTCCGGCGATTGCCGTTCCCCCAGGGGACGCCGCCAAGGGCAGCGCCGCCAGGGTGAGCAGCAAAAGGAAGCCCGAAATGGAAAGCGCATGAATCCTCGCGCTCAATCCCTCTACCTCCCCTGCGCTGTGCTGGTAGGCAAGGCCTTGACGGTAAAGTTGGCAGAAGGCGTTACGGTTTGTTTGGTGAGATTGTCAGTGACGGCAATTTCCAGCTTGTACTTTCCAGGAGCCAGTGAGCCCAAGGTCATGCGCTTTTCAAGCGTCAATTCTTCGCCATGATCGGGTATCTGGTTGGCCGGCAGGTCGAATCTCAGCGCCGGCGTGGGGTCCTTGTCCTTGAGCACGCGGAATTCGATCGAGGTATCCGCGCGGTGCGTCTTATCGTCCACTTTGAGGTTGTACACTTGGAGGAAGATCCCCATGGCGTCGGCGGGACTGAAAATTCCGTCGAGCTTGGGGCGCACTTTCACATCGCCCAAGACAAACTGCCCCAGGCCGATATCCTTTGCTGAGACGGGTTGAATGTCGTCGGCGAGGATGAGGGAGCTGGTGCTGAGCTGATCGTCGTGGAACGCGGGAACAGGGATGCGCGTGTTCACCACGCCGACGTTCCCGCTGTTCACGTCCTTAATCACCACGTCCAGGCGGTAGAGTCCGGGGGTCAGCGGCACCGCTTTCTGATAGATATCCGATGTGCCGATCATCTTCTGGAGCTGGGATGCGGGATAATCGGCTCGGAGAGTGTCCTCGAACGTCTGCACCACGCGACCACTCAGGCTCGTCACCCGGGCGAAGAGGTGCATCGAGGCGGAATCCACCCCATCCTTTTCCTGGAAGCTCAGTTGTCGCACGGGAATTTGCACAGTGATCGGCACCAGCACGGTGTCCGACGTGATCCGGAGAAAATCGTAGTGATACTGGAATTTGAGCTGGTCGCGGACCATGCGGGAAGTGACCACCGCTTCCAGGTCCTTGAACTTTACCGGGGGCGGTTTGAAAATATTGGCGTAATTCTCAAGCCGCGTGAATTCGTCCATGTTTTCGCCCTGCATCGTGGACATGGGTTCGTTTTCCGCCATGTTCGTGCCATCGGTATTGCTGAAGCGGTCGGCCTTGCTGGCCATGCCCATGGATTCTGCCAGCGTCAGGCCGGCGCCGGGCACGTGCAGCAGGGCATCTTTTTCGCTGGGGTCCATGGTGAGGTGATACTCGCCGCTTCCCGAGGGGTCCACGAATTCGAGTTCGACGTTTTCGCCCATCCCCTCGAGATACCGGTAGCGCCAATCCTCATAGGGATACGTGGTGGTCTCACCGCCCCCCTGGTCCATGGGCCGGTCCCATGTGCCGCCGGTGGGATGGGAATCAATCTCGTCCGGAGGTCCCCACATGATGTAAATCTTGCCGCGGTCCGTCTTCCAGCCCGGAATGCCTGAGGCATAATGCTCGTTCGCATAGGCGATGCGGCGGTAGTGTTCCTCTTTGTACGTATTCTCAGGGGAGTCAGGGTCGGGATTGCGCCGTTGCCAGAAGGCTTCTATGAACTGCTCGCGCTCTTCGTTGGTCTGCAGATGGAGGAAGGCGCGCCGCTCTTCGGGTGTGATGATATAGACAACGTCCTCGTCCAGCCATTTCTTGTACTGCGAATTCAGTTCTTTGTAGAGTGCCCGGTCGCTCTTGCCCTTCGCCTTCCCGGACTTTTTGGATTTTTGCTGTTGGTCCTGCGGGGAGGAATCTTGCCTCGCAGGGAGTGCTGCGCTCGTGGTAAGGACCAGCCCTCCCGCGAGAAGCACCCAAAGGAATGGCTTAAAGCAGCGGCCCATAGTTGCGCCTCTTTGCGAGTAGTGATGCTAACCTGTCCCGGAGGTCAGGTCAACATATCTTTCAATCGTCCGTTTTCCCGCTATCCTCTTGGAATAGAGGGGCCTATGACAGGTTGTCCGGGAGTCTTGTGCCCCTCTTGAGAGCTGCCGACGTGTTCTTTGTGTCTCAAGGCGCTGCTTTCCGCCGATTCCATGAAGAGGGGGCTTAGGCGGTGGACGATGCCGGGGTTCGGATGCAAAGGACTTTAATCCCGGAGCCAATCGAACTACCATAGTTTCCCCCGGGCACGCGCCGGCCTGGCGATAAGAGGGTGATGCCAAATGCCTCGCCCCCGGCATCTGGTCTTTCATCGGAAGAAACATTTGGCCGGCCTGAGGCGTATCAACGGGGTGCGGGCGATGTTGTCGCTGCGAAAGTGTGGGTTATGAAAATTTGGGGAAAAGCGGTGATAGGAGCCGCAGGGGTTCTGGTTTTAGCCGGCATCGTTGTGTATAGCGTGCACCGGTCGAACCAAGGCGTCATTGCGGTGCGGACGGGGCAGGTCGTTCGGCAGGACCTGACCTCGATCGTCACGGCCTCCGGCGAGATTCGCCCGAAGAACTACACCAACGTGCTCGGCGAAGGTATAGGCAAGATCACCGACATCGTGGTCAAGGAAGGCGACCACGTCAAGAAAGGCGACGTCCTGCTTCACCTGGAAAGCGTGCAGCCGGGAGCGGACGTGCAGGCTCAGAAAGCGGGCATTGACGCAGCCGCGGCCGCCATGAAGGTTGCCGCCGCCAATTACGATTCCGCGCTGGCCACGGTTTCCCAGCGCCAGGCCGATCTCGACAAAGCCAAGCTCGATTGGCAGCGCTCCCAGCAGCTCTATAACAACCAGCTGATTTCCAAGCAGGACTACGACGCGGGCAAGGCGACCTTTGATGGAGCGGTGGCCGCACTCAAGGCGGCGCAAGCACAATTGGACGCCAGCCGCGCCTCGCGCGACCAGGCTCGCTACAGCCTCGCGCAATCCCAAGCCGTTCTCGCGCACCAGGAGGACATCCTGCAGAAGACTACCTACCGTGCGCCGATTGAAGGCATCGTCAGCTATATTGCCGTCCGCGTGGGAGAGAATGTCGTCCCGGGGATTCAGAACGCCGAGGGCAGTTTTCTGATGACCATTTCCGACATGAGCGTGGTCACCGCGGAAGTGAAAGTGGATGAAACCGACATCACCAGCGTGAAGAATGGCCAGCCAGCTGAGATTTCCATTGACGCCATTCCCGACAAGACCTTTCGAGGTTACGTGACCGAGGTCGGCGAGCTCGCCATCCTCCGCACCTCCGGCCAGGCAGCGATGACCGAAGCCACGGCCAATACCCAGGAGGCGCGCGATTTCAAGGTGGTGGTGACCCTCGATAATCCTCCGTCTTCGCTTCGTCCGGGCCTTTCAGCCACGGCCAAGATCCAGACCGCGCAAAAGAAAGATGTGCTCACCATCCCCATCCAGGCGCTCGCCGGGCGTTCCCAGCAAGAGCTGGACGAAGCGCGCCAGGGGGGAGGCTCCACCGTAACGCTGGCGGCCTCCAAATCGGAGAGCGGCGATAGCCAGCGGCACGACATCCAGGGAGTATTTATAGTGCGCGGAGGCAAGGCGGAGTTTGTCCCGGTGCAGACGGGCATCACCGGTGTGACGGACATCGAAGTGACCAGTGGATTGCAGGAAGGGGATATCATCGTCACCGGCAGTTTCAAGGCTTTGCGCACTCTGCGGCCCGGCGCGCGGGTTAAGATTGACAATTCCGCGCCAAAGACCGACGAAGCCGCAAGCTAGCGCTTGGCGCATCTCGGGAGCCCAAGAAGACATGGGAGTCGAAGAAGCCGTCTCGCAGAACTTCCGCCAGGACCTGGTGGATGCGGGCATTGTCATTCAGACCGAGGACCTGTGGAAGACCTACGAGATGGGCACCGAGCAGCTGCACGCCCTGCGCGGTGTGAGCATGAAGATTCACAAAGGCGAATATGTCGCCATCATGGGGCCTTCCGGCTCCGGGAAATCCACGTTGATGAACCTGATCGGCTGCCTGGACACGCCGACGCGCGGCTCCTACTGGCTTGCCGGACGCCTCGTCAGCCAACTCGATGACGACGAACTCGCCTACATTCGCAACCGCGAGATCGGCTTCGTCTTCCAGACGTTCAATCTGCTGGCCCGCGCCACGGCGCTGCACAACGTCGAGCTGCCCATGATCTACAACGGCACGCCCGCCACCGAGCGCCTCGAGCGAGCCCAAATGGCTTTGGCCCAGGTGGACCTCGCCGGGCGGATGATGCACAAGCCCAATGAACTCTCCGGCGGCCAGCGCCAGCGTGTGGCGATCGCCCGCGCGCTTGTGAACCGGCCCTCGATCCTGCTGGCCGACGAACCAACCGGAAACCTCGACTCGGCCACCGGCGAGGAGATCATGGCGCTGTTCGCCCGGCTGCATCAGAACGGCAACACCATCATCCTCGTTACCCATGAGCAGGACATCGCCGCGCACGCCCATCGTGTGATCCGCCTGAGAGACGGCAAAATCGAACGCGACGAAGTCACCCGGTAGTCCTCCGGCTCGCTCCGGCGCAGTGAAACAGCCCGGGCAGCAATTCCCCCGCTTTTCCCAAATAGGCCTCAGCGAAAGCGTAGCTGTTTGTCGGCTCCTCCGGGCCGATGTAGACCGTCCGCGCGTTGGCGCGCGTCCGGGCGGCGAAACTCGCCGCCGGCTCGACCACGCCTGAAGTTCCCACGGCGAGAAATAGGGTGCATTCGTCGAGCGCGCGCGCAATGCGGTCCATCTCGAAGGGCACCTCTCCGAACCAGCAGATGTGGGGACGAATCCAGCCCCCGCATCCGCAATGGGGAATCCCGTCGGGCGGCTCATAGGTGTTTCTATCCTCGAAGGGAGTGCGGTCACAGGTGTCGCAGCGGCTCTTGAACAGCTCTCCGTGCATGTGCGCGGCGCCCCGCGAGCCTGCGCGCTCGTGAAGATCGTCCACGTTCTGCGTGCAGAGAAATAGCCTGTCGCCCAGAATGTCCTCCAGCCGGGCTAGTGCGAGATGCCCTGGATTGGGTTGCGCAGCCAGCGCGGCTCGCCGGCGTTGGGAATAGAACTCCCAAACCGTGACCGGATCGCGGCGCCAGGCCTGCGGCGAAGCGACTTCCTCAATGCGATGGTTTCTCCATAATCCTCCGGCTCCGCGGAACGTCGCCAGGCCGCTTTCGGCGCTGATGCCGGCGCCCGTGAGGATGAAAACACGATCCGTCTCCCCGATTTCAATGACGCTTTGCAAATGCCCGCTCTTGCTGCCCAGCCGGTTCATCGCGAAAGAAGATTGCGGAGAAGAAACCACAGATTTGCGGGGCGTTCGGCCAGACGCCGCATAAACCAGGCAAACCAGCTGGCCCCGTAGGAAACCAGCACACAGCTGTGATATCCCTCCCGCGCCAGGCGCTCCTGCTCGGCGCGCTGGATGCCATAGAGCATGGCGAATTCAAGCTCGCTCCGAGGGATGCCTTGTGTTTCAGCGCATGCCGCAATCCGCGCGATCAGCCGGCGGTCGTGCGTCGCCATCACCGCACGCACGCCCCGGCGGCGCACCTCCGGACCCAGCAGGGACTGTGCCAGGCGGAAAAAATTGCCGTCCACATCGGCTTTCTTGGAAAGCGCGATTTCCGGCGGCTCGCTGTATGCGCCCTTCACCAGACGCACCGGCACCCCTTCGGCTGCGAGTGCTTGCACATCCTCCTCGGTGCGGTAGAGGTAGGCCTGGACGCATATGCCGGCCGGGAGATGTGCGGCGCGCGCGCGGCGGCAGAGTTCGAGCGTGGCGTCCACATAGGGGCTCTGCTCCATGTCAATCCACAGTGTTTTCGCGGCGTCCCGCGCCACGGCAGCTGCCAGCGTGCACACATTGGCGAAGCAAAGTTCGCGATCAAGGTCCAGGCCAAGCTGCGTGAGCTTGACGGAAACTTCGGCGGGCAGCGCGGCGGCGCGGATGCTTTCCAGCGTGGAGAGGTAGTCCCGGGTGACCGCTTCCGCCTCGGCGCGGTCGCGCACATTTTCTCCCAGATGCGTCACGAGCGCGGTCATCCCGCCTCCCGCGAGGCGCCGGACCGTCGCGAGCGCATCCTCCAGTCTCTCGCCCGGAAGGAATCGTCCCGCCGTGCGGCGGACAAAGCCCAGCCGGGTCGCATGCTCGCGCAGCCAGGCACTTTGCGAAGCGCTCACCAGCGCGCGGCGCATCCAGCTCATGGCAGCCCCATAGACACTTCAACGTCATCAACTCTTGTGCGGAAGGCGCGAAGGGAGAAATCCGCGGGGCAAAATACTGGCGCCGCAAGCCATCTTCGTCCGCGCATGGACCTGCTTTCACGCACGAGGGAGAAGCCTACCACAAGCCTCGACGCTGAGGCTCATTGCCGGTTGCCGTGGCTGTTCAGTCCCGGTACAATAGCGGCGTTTCGCGGGGCTTCTTGGGAGACCAGTAAGCCCCGAGGTGTGTCCGCCGGCGGCAGAAGTGTCCGCCGCGGAATTTCCCCACCCGGCCGGAAAGGGTCAAGCTGGCTGACATGGACGTGCCTCTCTATCTCCATTCGATTGTGAAGGCGACCTCGGAGCAGGTGACCTGCCCTCTTGGCGACGAATCCGCCATTCTGAATCTAAGAAACAGCATCTACTATGGGCTGAACCCGGTCGGCGCCAGCGTCTGGAAACTCTTGCAGACCGCCAGGACCGTGGCCGAGCTTCGCGACGCCCTGCTCGATGAATACGACGTCGAGGCAGAGCGCTGCGAGCAAGACCTGCTTATCCTTCTTGGAAGGTTGAGGGACGAAGGGCTGATTGTCGTTCAGGAGGCGGCGGGGAGCTAAGCCGTTTCCAAGTCCGGGGAGCACCTTTTCTCGAGGTGGCAGGTTGAATGGGGTGATGAATGCCTGGCGGGGTTACCGGCGCTTGAACGCGCCTTCGCGCGCGCTCGCGCGCGAAGCGGCTGTTGCCCTGCTGTCCACGCGAGTCGGCGTGCGTCTTGCCGGATTTCGCCGCTGGCAAGATTTCCTGGCGTGGCTCACCCGAGGCTCACACGCTTTCCCCGCGAGCCGGGCCGCCGAGATTGCGCTCGCGCGCGCAATCGCCCATATTGCGACGGCCACGGCACGGCATCTTCCCATCCGCTCGAATTGTCTCGAGCGTTCCCTCGCGTTGTGCGTGCTTTTGCGGCGGCGCGGAATTTCCGCCGAGCTGCGCATGGGCGCCCGCAAGCACGCGGGCCGCTTCGAGGCACACGCCTGGGTAGCGATGGATGAAATTGTCTTGACCGAGGATGGTGGCGCGCGCGCGGAGTTTTCTCCGTTTCCTGGAACCATCGGCCGTGCGGAAGGGCAGGCCCGGTGAGCGCCATTGCGGGAATTTTTCACCGCGACGGCGCTCCCGCCGATCGCGCCCTGCTGCGAGCCTTGCTGCGATTTCTCTCCCCGTGCGGTCCGGATGGCCGGCAGGAGTGGTGTGACGGGCCGCTTGCTTTCGGCTGCGCCATTCTGCAGGGAGGCCCCATCCTGGTCAGGACGGGACAGCTCACGAGCCTCGAGGGGATTTTCACACTTGTGGCGGATGCACGGCTGGACGCTCGCGAGGAACTGCGGGCTGATCTTCGCGGGGCAGGCCGCGCGGTCGCGCACAACGCGCCCGACTTCGAGCTGATTCTTCAGTCGTACGCCGCCTGGGGCGAGGGCTGCCTCGATCGGCTGCGCGGCGATTTTTCCTTTGCTGTGTGGGATGCGCGTGCGAGGGCGCTCTTCTGCGCGCGGGACCATTTCGGCGTCAAACCATTCTTCTATGCCTGCCCGGGCGATAGCTTCCTTTTCAGCAGCGCGCTCGATTGTGTGCGCCTGAATCCGGAAGTGGCCGATGATTTGAATGAACTGGCAGTTGGCGATTTCTTGCTTTTCGGCCTCAACTACGATGTGGCCACCACCACCTTCCGCGATATTCGGCGGCTGCCGCCCGGCCATTTCCTGCGTGTTTCTCGCGAGGGGCTCCGCGTGGCGCGCTACTGGTCTCCGCCGGTAAACGGACGTATTCGCTACGCGAATCCGGGCGACTACACGGCGCATTTTCGCGACTTGTTTCGTGCCGCCGTGGCGGACCGCCTTCCGGAGTCTCCCTGCGGCATATTGCTGAGCGGCGGCCTGGATTCCTCGAGCGTCGCCGCAATGGCCTGCAAGATTTCACCCGAGGCAGGTGGCAAAGGCCATCTGCGCGCGTACACGGTCGCGCGGGAAGCTCCCCAGCCCGCCAGCGATGAGACGTACGCACGAAGCATGGCGGAATTTCTCGGCATTCCCCTGCGGGTCCTGCGGATGGAAGGCATCCGCCCATTCGAGGATTGGGACGGCCCGGAGTGGCGCTTGGCGGAGCCGGTTGAGGATCCTTCCATTACCGTGCTTTTCCAGCAATTCCACGCGCTTGCTGAGGATTGCCGCGTGGTGTTCAACGGCGAAGGCGCCGACAACCTGATGCATTTCAAGATGTGGCCTTACGTGCGCGATCTGGCGCGCCACGGAGAATGGTGCCGAGGGATCGCGGAGATATCGCGCTATCTCTGGCTGCGGCCCTTCCCGTGGCGCGGCTTGCGCTATAGGGCCGCAGCATTCTGGAATGGAGATCGCGACGGACGCGCGGTCCCGAAATGGATTGCCCCGGATTTCGCGGCGCGGCTCGACCTCGAGGCACGCGCAAGGGAATGCGGCATCATGCGTGTTTCCCCTGCTCATCCGGTTATGCCAACGGCGCACGCCTCGATGTCTTTGCCGCATTGGACTCAGTTTTTCGAGCTGCAAAGCCCGGGCTTCACGCGCTGCCCAGTCGAAGTGCGCTTTCCCTTCCTCGACCTGCGCATCGTGAATTACCTCCTGGCGCTGCCCCCCTTCCCCTGGGCGTTTCAAAAGACGCTTCTGCGCCAAGCCATGGCCGGCGATTTGCCGGAAAGCGTCCGCCGCAGACCCAAAACGCCGATGGCGGACGACTCGATGGAAACTTGGCAGGAGCTGTTGGAAGCGAAGTGGCTGGAGACGACCCCCTGGAGCGAGCAGATCAGCCGCTTCGTGGATCGCTCCGCTCTGGGCGCTCCAGGCTCTGTGCGGGGATCGGAGCGCGCCAGGGCCTCAGTCCGGCCCTTCTGCCTGAACTTTTGGTTGCGGTCCTCGCAGCGGATTCGGTATAACTTGGTAACGGAGGCCCGCAATGCGTGAACCCGCAACGCCAGGGACAAAGAAGGCCTACGTTCCTCCCGTCTTGACCGTCTATGGGACTGTTCGCGATCTCACTCAAACGGTAGGTCACCATAACAGCCCCGATGGGCCGAGTGGTATTAAGCACAGGACCACATTGTGAATGGAGCCGGAGTTTACCTGCCGCGTCTTCGGACTCACTCTCCGCGCCAACCGGCCCATCCCCAATCTGAAATTTGCCAGCTTGCCCGGCGAAAAGCCTGACGTCGCAATCCATTTTAAAAGCGCCCCCGCACCGTCCCGCGGAGACCACTCCACTCCCGAGACGCTCTATTTCACCAGCTCCTATCGGCTTGAATCGGGCGAGCCCACCCTGCGCATCTGGAGGGTCGGGGAGGGAGCGCTTTGGCGAATGGACTATGCCGACGGGATGCAGTTCTGGCTGGACGGCAGCGGCAAGGAAGTGTGGGCACAGTGGCCGGCGACGCTGACCATCGAAGATGCTGCCACCTATTTGCTTGGCCCCGTTTTCGGATTTCTGTTGCGCGTGCGCGGCATTACGTGCCTGCACGCCAGCGCAGTCGCCTTTGGCAAGACCGCAGCGATTTTCGCGGGGGAACCCGGCGCGGGCAAATCCACCACAGCCGCGGCCCTGGCGAAGCGCGGCCATGCGTTGGTATCAGACGACATCGTGGCCTTGGAGGATTGCGGCAACACCTTTCTCGTCCTGCCCGCCTATCCGTATATCTCCCTGTGGGCCGACTCGGTCTCCGCGCTTTTCGGGGCGGCGGATGCTCTCCCCAGTTTTTCGGGACAGTTCGACAAGCGGAGACTGGATGTCTCCGCCACGGCGCTGCAATTCGCCGGCGAACCTTTGCCTCTCGCTGCCATCTTTCTGCTGGGCGAGCGGACAGACGATCGCGCCGCTCCGTATCTCGAGCCGCTTGCGCCACGCGAAAGCCTCATCTCTCTGGTGACCAATTCCTATGCCGGCGTACTCCTGAATGAAGAGAGACGCGCCCGGGAATTCTCTCTGCTGGGGCGAATCGCCGGCGCCGTGCCGATGATGCGGCTGCGCGCCCATCGAGACCCCGCGCGAATTGACCGTCTATGCGAATTCGTCGAGCAAGCGCTGGAGAATCCGTCAATTACTCCTCATGAGCTTCCGGCTCGCGCCACAAGTTCGGCGACCAAGTAGAGTTGAGTTCAACTCGCAACATACTTGCCTTTTCGCGTCAAGATGTTCACCTCGGCACATGTGCGGTTCTTCTCATCCTTCCTCCTTCCCTCCTGTGTGCCAACATGGAAGTCGTCGTAGCTGACCCGGCGAAAAAATGGTCCAGGTCCCATGGGGCAAGGACCGGGCATATAACCCTGTGAATTAACGAGGAGGATGTTGGAATGAGGAAGTTTTGGGGATTCGTGGTTCTGTTGCTTGCTTCGAGCGTTCCGGCCCTGGCGCAGACTCCCGTTGGAGAACTGGGCATTGGCTACAGCTTTCAATCCTGGAACGTGCCTCCGGTTCTACAACCCAATACAACACTGCATATGAACGGGCTGGACGTGAGCGCGGAGTTCAATCTGAACGGCTTCCTTGGCGTGGACGCGGATGCCGGCTGGACAAGGAACACGCAGAGCGGTGCGACAACGAACATCACCACGGTCATGCTCGGGCCGCAGATCTATCCGATCGGCCATCACCGCATTACGCCCTTTGCGCATGCATTATTCGGAATCGGCTCCTTCAACCTGGGCTTTCCATCGTCCTCGAGCTGCACGCCATACTGCAACAACCGGGACGGAAACTTCGCTTGGGCGGGCGGCGGCGGCCTGGACATCAACATTTCGAGGCACTTCGCAATTCGTCCGGTCGAGCTCGATTACGAACAGACGCAATTCGATTTGCAATACCTCACGGGCGCACCCGCGGCTGCAAATCAGAACAGCTGGAAATATACGGCCGCGATTCTCTTTCACTTTGGCCGGAGATAGTTTCTTCCCCCTGCCGTACGGGCCGGGCGCGACAGCGCCCGGCCTTTTTTCTTTCCTCCGAGACGCGGTTCTGCGATATTCCTTTGCGGCGGAATTTCTGGGGCCATTGCAGGGACGGAGCTCCACCGCGGGCCGGCACGACTCGCGCCCGCATACTTCCGTGCCGCGGCGCTTCAGTCTGATAGCAGAAGAGGAGGATCGTGCAGATGCGAAAGCTGGCGGTGGCGTGCGGGCTGCTTCTGCTGCTGGGCACGGCGGCGATGGCGCAGGATGCCGCGGACGCTCCGCAGGACAACTCCGCGCCGGCTCCCGCCCCTCGCAAACAGCATAAGAAGGAGCGCCGGGCAATCGCCCGGTACGAACTCTTTGGCGGCTTTGCCTACCGCTCCAACTATCAGACCAATGGGACGGCTCCGTATTACAGCGGTTGGGTGGGATCGTTCGACCGGAACTTTTTGCGCTTTCTGGGAGTGGAAGGCGAGGGGAGCGGCACCTACAAGAATCAGGGCGTTATCACCGGCAACGCCGCCGTATACACATTCATGGCCGGCCCGCGGTTCTATCCGCTGGGGCACCGCAAGATTACCCCTTTTATTCATGTCCTCGTCGGGATGGGGATGCAGAGGCTCACCACGGGCCCATTCGGCGGCTATAGCCAGACCACCACGACAAACACGGTACGCGCCTGGGAGGGGGGCGGAGGGCTCGACTGGACGATCTCCTCGCATTGGGCGGTGCGGGTGATTGAATTCGATTTCGGCGGGGCCAACTTCGTGGGCGGCAACGCCACGCAAGGCCCGAAGCGCTATTCCGCCGGCATGGTCTATCACTTCGGGAAAAAATAGCCGGGCTGGCGCAGGCGGGGCACAGACCCGCGAGCGCCTGCCTATTTGCCGCGAAGCAGGACTTCGCCGTGGCCGATCACCACGTCGTTGAGCAAAAGACGGTAACGGTAGGACCCCGGATTCAGTCCGGGCCGCGCTGCGCCGCTGGAAAGACGCACCCCGGGCGGCGCCTGAAAGACGTTCGAGGCGAAGGGCGAGCGCTGCGGATCGAACTCGATCTTGAGGTTTCCGGCGTTCGAAAACCACACCACCTGTTCCCCGGCATCAATCACTACCGCTTCCGGCAGCACGCCCACCAGGACGATCTTTTCACCCGCCACGCGGCTTCCTTTCTGCGCCGGCTTCCGCCCGCGCTCAGGCAATCTCCCGCACGGCGTCCGCAATCTGCCGCGCCGAAATTCCGAACGCCTCCAGCAGTTCCTCGGGCTTTCCCGAGTGCGGCAGCCTGCGCACCGCCAGCATGCGGTAGCGGGAAGGGGCGGCGCCCGCTTCGGCCAGCGCCGCGAGCACGGCTTCGCCGATTCCTCCCTCGGGCCAGTGATCCTCGACGGTCAGCAGACGGCCGCCGGTGGCGCTGATTTGCGCGGCCAGCGCCTTTCCGTCGAGCGGCTTCACGCAGTAGAGGTCCAGCACGCGAATGGAGATGCTTTGAGATTGCAACTGGTCGGCCGCCTTGAGCGCTTCGTGCAGGGTGACACCCGCGCCGATGACGGTGACTCGATCTGCCGCGCTCTGCCGCGGAATTTTGAATCCGGGAATCGGGAATGGCTCCTCCGGAGAATAGAGGATGGGCATCTTCGGCCTCGAAGTCCGCAGATAATTGATTCCCGGGCGGCGCGCCATGATTTCGGTGAGCCGCTCGGTCGAGATGGCATCGCTTGGGTAGAAGACCGCCGAGCCGTGCACGGCGCGAAACATGGCCAGGTCCTCAAGCGCCATTTGTGATGGCCCGTCCTCGCCAATCGAGACGCCGCAATGCGAGCCGCACAGGTTCAGATTGCTCCGGCTGATGGCGGCCATGCGCACGTTGTCGTAGGCGCGGGTGAGGAAGCAGGCGAAGGTATCCACAAAGGGAACCTTGCCCCGCGCGGCCAAGCCAACGCCCGTGCTGACCAGGTTCTGCTCCGCAATGTATCCCTGAAGGAAACGCCCCGGAAACGCGTCGCCGAAAATCTCGGAGAACGTGGAGTTCTTCACATCGCCGGAGAGAGCCACGATGTGCGGATTCACGGCGCCAAGGCGCTTCAGCGCGAAGCCGTAGGCCTCGCGCGTGGCCACGGGTTTCGAGCGGTCGTAAGCAGGCGCGGGGGGGGCTGGAAAATCCGGGGGCTGCGGGAGCGCAGTTCGCTCGTAGGATTTTCCCGGGTCCGCGGCGATGGTAATCGGTCCGCCCATCTCTTTCAGGGCGTCGGCGAGCTGCTCCTTCGAGAGCGGCTTGCCGTGCCAGTGCTCTTTGCCGGCGAGAAAGCTCACTCCGTGGCCCTTCACCGTCCGGGCGAGGATGGCCTGCGGGCGCCCCTCGGTCCCGCGCGCGCGGTCGAGCGCCGCGAGCACGGCGGCGACGTCGTGGCCGTCAATCACTTCGGTGGCCCAGCCTTCGGAATCGAACTTGCGCCGGTACGTTTCCATGTCGTGCCGGTACATCGTAAATTCGCTTTGCCCGAGGGCGTTCACGTCGGCCAGCACGGTCAGGTTTTCGAGGTGGTAGTGCCCGGCGACCGCCGCCGCTTCCCAGACTTCCCCCTCGGCCATTTCCCCATCTCCCAGCAGGACGTAGACGCGCGCCGGGCTTTGATCCAGCCGCGCGCCCAGGGCCAGCCCCAAGCCGACCGAAAGCCCCTGCCCGAGCGAACCGGTGGCCGCGTCCACGCCGGGAATGCGCGGCGTGGGATGGCCTTCAAGCTCGCTCGAGAATTGTCGGAGGGTCATCGTGCGCGAGGCGGGAAACACGCCAGCCTCGGCCAAGGCCGCATAGAGCAGCGGAGCAGCGTGGCCCTTGGAAAGAACAAAGCGGTCGGAATCGCCGGCGGTCGGGTTCCGCGGATCGAATTTCATGGCGTGGAAAAATGTGCCGGCCACCAGCTCGGCGGCCGAAAGGCACGAGGTCGGATGCCCTGAGCCGGCGGCCGTGGTGGCCATCATGGACATTATGCTGAGCCTTCGCGCCTTTTCCTTTACCGCTTCGACAGCCGGCGCTGCGGGAGAAGTCATGCTCATCGGGATGGCTCCTTTAGGAGTGCGTCTCGGCAGAAACGCGATTCTACCGCGTTCCGCGGCGGCCTGCGAGCGTCGTTTCCACCGGGCTCCGATTGCGCCCCGGCACTGTGATAGACTGGGAAAACGCAAGCCGGACATTTCCTGCCGGCTGCCTGCCGTGGCCCGGTGGTGCAGTGGTTAGCACGGTGGCCTTTCAAGCCGCAAACACGGGTTCAATTCCCGTCCGGGCTACCAAGATGTATTTCGGCTCCCGCAAGTTGCCTTTCCCGTAATGCGCTGTGCTCAAGACGTCTTCGCCCGGCGAGTCATCCACGCTGGCGGCTCGAAGCGGAATTCTCCGGGCAGGCCAATGCGGCCCCAGTCCGGCAGTTTCCTGCGGGCAAGCATCGCCTCCGCAGCCCACGCGCCCAGATACACGGAAAGCGCCACGCCGTGCCCTGCATACGCGCCCAGAAGGATTCCCTGCGGGCTTTCCGGATGGAGCGAAAAGACGGGCCGCCAGCCGCTGCGGAACGCGATCGGCCCGCCCCAGCGGTGCGTGAACTCGAGCGCGGAAAAGGCCGGGTGCAGGCCGTGCAGGCGCTTCCGAAATTCCGCAAACGCCCGCGCGGCCTCTTCCGCGGCAACGTCAATTTCTGCGAGCGTTCCGCCCTCGGGAGCGTTCACCAGCCCCGCGCCGCACACCAGGGCGTTATTTGCCAGCACGCGTCCCCAGAGATACGGAAAATCCACGGTGTAGAAGGGTTTTCGTTCGGCGAGCCCGGCGGCGGCCAGTTGGCTGTCTGCCAGAGGCGTGGTGGCCACGGCCAGCGTCAGAAAGGTGTACGCGTCCGCGACTCGCAGGCGTTCGAGCGCCCAGGCGCTGTTGGCCAGCAGCACGCGGCCCGCGCGGACAAGGCCGTCGTGCAAGCGTAGCTCCGCGCCGCGGCCCCAGAGAATATCGAGCACCGGCTGGTGTTCGAAAATCTTCGCGCCCAGGCGCTGTGCCGCGCGTGCCAGTCCTCCGGCGAGCATTCCCGGATCGAGCGCGCCCCCCGGAACCTCGTTGACCACGCGCAGCGGTTCCCCGTCTTTCCATTCGAAGGGCGAGCGAACCGCCGGGTGCGCGCCCGAAGACTCCGGGGGAGCCGCTTCGTGAGCAATCTCCCAGGCACCGCCAAGGGCCAGCTCGCATTCCACATGGAGCTTTCCGAGGATTCCGACCAATCCGGCGAGAACGTCGCCAAGACCGGGAAGATTGCCCGCAGCCGATTCCGCCAGGGCCATTCCTCCAGTGCGCCCGCTGGCGCCCGCTCCGATGCGAACCGCCTCGAAAACGGCTACGGAAGCCTCCGGCGCGAGCAGGCGAAGCCATGCTGCTGCGGCCAGACCCGTGAATCCGCCGCCCACTACGGCAAAATCAACGGAATCCGGAATCGGCGTGGGCAAAGGACGAAAATCAACCCGCCAGGGAGGAACGCCCCAAGAACTGTAGGCTCCAGGAAGAGACATGAGAGCAGCCGCAATGTGAAATCCGGAAGCCGCGCCCCGGCGGACTGCGAGGAGGCGCGGCGCCCCAATCTATTAGAAAATGCTCTCGGTCCAGTTCTCGAGCGTGTGCCGGATGTGGCTCATGAACTGGTGGGCAATGGCGCCGTCCACCACGCGATGGTCGTAGGTCAGCGCGAGATAGACCATCGAGCGGATGGCGATCGCGTCGTTGATCACCACCGGGCGCTTCTGAATTGTGCCCAGGCCGAGGATGGCCACGTTCGGCTGGTTGATCACCGGCAAACCCAGCAGCCCGCCGTAGATTCCCGGGTTGGTGATGGAGAACGTGCTCTCGAGCACCTCCTCGGGTTTGAGCTTCTTCGACCGGGCGCGCTCAGCGAGATCATTTACCGTGCGCTGCAATCCGAGAAAATTCTTCTCCTCGGCGTTCTTCACCACCGGGACGATCAGCCCCCAATCGAGCGCCACGGCGATGCCGACGTTGCACTCCTTGTGAAAGACGATGTTCGTCCCGTCCACGGAGCAGTTCACGGTCGGAAAGGCGCGCAGCGCTTCAACCGCCGCGCGGATGAAGAAGGGCATGTAAGTAAGCTTCGTGCCGGACTCGCGTTCGAATTTCTCCTTGCTCTTCTCGCGCAGCGTGGCAATCGCGGAGACGTCCGCCTCTTCAATCGAATAGACGTGCGGCGAAGTCCGCTTCGAGAGCACCATGTGCTCGGCGATGCGCTGGCGCATCACGGACATCGGCTGCACTTCGTAGTGCCCGAAATAGATCTTCTCGCGCGGCACGCCCGTCTCTAGGGCCGCAGCCGCGGCGGGAGGATGCGCGGCGGCCGGCCGCGCCGGCGCGGGGGCTGCCGGAGCCGCGGGGCCGCGCTCGATGGCAGCTTCGATATCGCGCTTGCTGATGCGGCCTCCGGCGCCGGTTCCGGCAAGGCTGGCCAGGTCAATGTTGTGTTCGCGCGCCATGCGGCGGACCAGAGGAGAGCTGCGGACCCTTTCCTCGGCGGCTGGCGGCGCTTGTGGCGGCGCGGGAGCGGTGGGAACGGCCGCCGGCGGCACAGGAGTAGGAGCCGCGGCGGCAGGAGCAGGCACCGGTTTGGAAGGCGCGGGGACGGCGGCGGCTGGCCTGGACGCTTCCGCAGCGACGGGTGCGGGCGGCGCGGCGGTTTCCTTGGCGGCAGCGCCCTCGATGATGGCCACGATCGTCTGCACCGGAACCGTCTGGCCTTCGCTGACCTTAATCTCCTTCAGGACGCCGGCGGCGGGCGCGGGAATTTCCGCATCCACTTTGTCCGTGGAAATTTCGAACAAGGGCTCGTCGCGTTCGATCTTATCGCCGGGCTTCTTCAGCCACTTGGTGATAGTGCCTTCGAAGATGCTTTCGCCCATCTGGGGCATGATGACGTCCACAGCCATAGTGTTCTCCTCAGGTTTTGAAACTCAGGACGCGCGGAGGCACTCCTCGTGCCAGACCCCCGGGATTCCCTCGAGGGTATAGATTTCATCTCCGCCGTGAAAGAAAGTGACGGTCTGGACGCGGGCGGCGCGGCCCGCATATTCGAGCTGCTCGGGTTCGAGCTCGTTGTGGTACTGCCCGGCATCGAGAAATTCCTGCAGAAAGGCACGGTCCGCGATGCGCACTTCGGACCCGACTTCGAACTCCGCCTTGTTCAATCCCTTCGTTTTTCCCACGGTGCGCCCCCTGCTTTCTTTGGAACTAGTATTCTGCCAATTCCCGTGCGGCTGCGGCAACTTTTTCGGCGCTGGGCAGGAACGCTTCCTCGAGCGGCGGCGCATAGGGCACCGGAGTGTCGGGCGCGGTGACGCGCGCCACGGGGCCATCGAGGTCCTCGAACGCGCCTTCACAGACCAGCGCGCTGATTTCCCCGGCGATGCCGCCGGTGCGCGTGTCCTCGTGCACGACCAGCAGCTTGCCCGTTTTTTTCACCGAAGCCAGGATGGCATCGCGGTCAAGAGGCAGCAGGGTGCGCAGATCCAGCACCTCCGCTTGGATTCCCTCCTTGGCCAGGGCCTGCGCAGCTTCGAGAGCGGTGTGCGCCGCAGCGGCATAGCTCACGATCGTCAGGTCGCTTCCCTCCCGCCGCAGCGCGGCCTTCCCGATTGGCACGGTGAAATCGCCCGCGGGGACGTCCTCTTTGATGCGCCGATACAGAAATTTGTGCTCGAAAAAGAGGACCGGGTTGTTATCGCGAATAGCCGACTTCAACAGACCCTTGGCATCGCCCGGCGTCGAAGGATAGACCACCTTCAGACCCGGGGTGTGCACGAAATACATCTCCGGATTCGCCGAATGGAACGGCCCGCCGTGCACCCCGCCGCCCGATGGCCCGCGGAGGACCAGCGGCGCCGGCGCGCCCCAGCGATAGTGCGATTTGGCGGCGAAGTTGGTGACCTGATTGAAGCAGCACGCGATGAAATCAATGAACTGCATTTCGGCCACTGGTCGCAGCCCCAGATAGCTCATGCCGCACGCGGCGCCGACGATGGCTGTCTCGCTGATCGGTGTGTCCATCACGCGCTCGGTGCCGAAGCGCGCCAGCAGCCCCTCGGTCACCTTGAAGGCGCCCCCATACACTCCGATATCCTCGCCAAGCGCCACAACCGTGGGATCACGCTCCATCTCCTCGAAGAGCGCCTCGCGGATGGCTTCGAGCATGGTGATTTCGGCCATGGTCAGCGTCTCCTCTTCTTGCTCTTGTGCCGAGGATGCTTCTCTTCGTGGCTTTCGCGGAAGGCCCGGTCCTTGGGGCCGCGCCCGAAGGGCACGCGCAGCGGAGGCGCCTCGGAGATCTCCGGCTTGGCCTGCGGAGCGGCGGGCTTCGGCGCGGGCTCCTTGGCCGCCGGAGGAGCGGCGGGCGGCTTCTCTCCGCGGAGTGCGCCGAAATCCTTCACCTTCCAGACTGCCTCGGCGCTCGCGGCCGGCGGCATCACCTCCTGCTTCGGCCGGTGCCATTCCGCCTCGACGGCGTGGCAGCCCTCGCAGTAGACCCCCTGCTCGGCGGTTTCCGGAGACGGCATCGGCGAATCCTCGGCAAATTTCTGATCGGCGTCGAGTTCGCTTTCGATGCGGGCGTCGATCTCCTCCTTTTTCGCCGGGTCCCACAGATGATGCTCGGTGAGATAGGTTTCAAAGCGGACGAGGGGATCGCGCTCTTTCCAGAAGGCGAACATTTCTTTGGGGACGTAGCCGGCCGGATCGTGCTGTGCATGGCCTTGCATCCGCATCGTCTTGACTTCGATCAGCACCGGCCCGCGCCCCGCGCGGCATTCCGCCACGGCTTGCTTCGCACATTGATGCACGGACAGAACATCATTGCCGTCCACGATCCGCGAGGAGATGCCGTAGGCCCGGGCACGGTCTGCGAGATCGCGGAGCGGAACCTGCCGCGCCACCGGGGTCGAGTAGGCCCACTGATTATTCTCGAGGACCAGCACGAGCGGGGCGCGCTGCGTGGCTGCGAGATTCAGGCCCTCATGGAACGCCCCGGTTGAGCTTCCCCCGTCGCCAATCCAGGTCATGGCGACGATGTTGTGCCCGAGATACCGTCCAGCCATGGCCACGCCGGTCATCACGGGAATCAGGTCGCCAAGCATCGAGATGGGCGAGACCACATGGCGAACCTTGAGGTCGCCGAAATGGCTGGTGCCATCCTTCCCGTGCGTCGGAGAGGTGGCCCGCGCCATGTGCTGGGTGAAGATGTCGCGCGGCCGAAATCCTTTCACCAGCAGCGCGCCGATATTGCGGATCATGGGGGCAAGCCAGTCGCGCGGCTCAAGCGCGTAGGCGGTGCCGACGGAAATCGCTTCCTGGCCGAGGCTCGAATAGACGCCGCCCACAATCTTGTTCTGGCGGAAAAGGCGGCCCAGCCTTTCTTCCAGCCGGCGGTTGAGCTGCATGTAGTAGTAGAGCTCGATGTGCTGCTCGCGCGTCAGTTCATTGCTCATGTGCCCTTCGTTCCACGGAGGTGATGCATTCGATTGTCCGCACCCGCGAAGAGGAATCCCGCCGGCTCACCGCGCCGCTTCCACCGGATTTTCCCCGCACTTCCGCGCTTCCGCCAACCCCTGCTCGATCTCGGTGATTTCAGCGATTTCCATCTTAAGCCCGAATACGCCGCCGAAACGTCCCACGAGGCCGCGGTGCACCTCCTCGAGCGGGACGGCCCGGCCCAGCAGGCGTTCGAGGGAAGTGGCGCGCTTTCCGGCAATGCCGCAGGGAACGATCCAGTCGAAGCAGCGCAGATCCGTCGAGACGTTGTAGGCGAATCCATGGGAAGTCACCCAGCGGCTGACGTGGATGCCGAGCGCGCCGAGCTTTTCCTCCTTGGGTGGTGCTCCGGCCCAGATCCCGTGGCGCCCCTCGACACGTGCGGCGTGCACGCCGAAATCCGCGGTGACGCGCAGCATCACTTCTTCGAGTTGTTCGACATACCAGCGGACGTCGCGGCGGTGCTCCGCCAGATCGAGGATGGGATAGCCAACAATCTGCCCCGGCCCGTGATAGGTGATGTCGCCGCCGCGGTCGGTGGCGTGGAATTCCGCGCCCTGTCGCGCCAACTCGGCGCTGCTGATGCGCAAATGCTCGGCCTTCCCGTTGCGCCCGAGGGTGACGACGTGAGGATGCTCGCACAGCAGCAGCACATCGGGAATCGCGCCGTCCTTACGCGCTTCCACCAGCCGCTTCTGCAGGGCGCACGCGCTCTCGTAGCCGATCAGCCCCAGGTTGATAACCCAGCAGATTTTCTCCGGACGTTTCACGCGTTTGTCCATCCGCGGTTGCGCCGCGCCGCGAGTTTAGTAATTGATCGCCAGGCCACGCACGGCGTTGAAGGCGTCGCCCATCGCTTCCCAGACGGTAGGATGCGCGTGGATGGTGGCGGCCATGTCGTCGAGGGTAGCCTCAAGGCCCAGCGCAGCGACCGGCTCGGCGATGATCTCCGTTGCCAGCGGCCCGATGGCGTGGACCCCGAGAATCTCGCCGTAGTTGGAATCCGCAACGACCTTGATGAAGCCGTCGTGATGGCCGAGTATGGTCGCCTTGCTGTTGGCAAGAAACGGAAACTTTCCGGTCTTCACGGCGTGGCCGGCGTCGCGGGCCTGCTGCTCGGTCAGACCGATCGAGCCGATCTGCGGCTCGCAGTAGGTGGCGGCGGGGCATCGCCGGCGGTCGAATGGCTGGACGTCCTTGCCGGCCATGCGGCCCACGGCGATCAGGCCCTCCATCGAAGCGGCGTGCGCCAGTTGCGGAAGTCCCGCGACGATATCGCCGATGGCATAGAGGCGCGGCTCGGCTGTCTCAAGAAATGCGTTGGCGTGGACATGGCCGCGCTCGACTTTCGCGCGTGTCTTGTCGATCCCGGTGTTCTCGGTGAGCGGGCGCCGGCCGACGGCGATAAGCACCTTTTCGGCGGTCACGGACTGCGATTTGCCGGACTTGTCCTTGTAGGCGACCGTCGCACCGCCCGCGTCCTTCTTCACCGATTCGACGGCGGCTTCCAGTTCAACGCGAATATCCTTCTTCTTGAAGCTTTTCAAGAGCTCCGCGGAGATCTCCTCGTCCTCGAGTGGAACGATACGCGGCAGCGCTTCGAGCAGAGTCACCTCCGCGCCGAAGGTCCGGTAGATCGAGGCAAACTCCACACCCACGGCCCCCGCTCCCACAATGACCAGCGACTTGGGAATCGCCGGCAGCGCCAGGATTTCGCGGTTGGTGAGGATTGTCTGGCCGTCGATCGCCACACCGGGAAGCGAGCGGGCCTCGGAGCCGGTGGCCAGCAGCGTGTAGTTGGTTTCGAGCTCGGTGACCTTGCCGTCCTTTTCGACCGAGACGCGCCCCGGGCCGGCGATGCGCCCCCAGCCTTGAACCGTTTCGACTTTGTTCTTTTTGAAGAGGCTGGCAATGCCCATCGCGTGTTTCTTGACGATCTTGTCCTTGCGCGCCAGCATGGCTGCCCAATTGATTTGTACGTCCTTTACCGTGAAGCCGAACTCCTCGGCGTGCAGGAAGGAGTCGTAGAGGTCGGCATGGTGGAGGAAAACCTTGGTGGGGATACAGCCGACGTGCAGGCACGTGCCGCCGAGATAGGGGTCTTTCTCGACCACTGCTGTCTTCAGGCCGTACTGCCCGGCGCGGATCGCCGCGACGTATCCTCCCGGCCCGCTTCCGATAATCACAAGATCGTATTTAGCCACGCCTGTTCCCCTTTTCCGTATCCGATTCCGGTTCCGGCGAGCCGGGCGAGTTTATGCATGGAAAGACGTAATGATGAAAGTGGCTGCTTCGGGTGCGCAAGGACCGGATTTTAGCAGCCGTCATCCGCCGCCGCAACCTCTGGCGCCGGGCTGGGGTTGCACGCCGCGAGACCGGAAGGCGCCTGCGACGTCCAGGGAATACAGAAAATGCTTTCCAGTGGGGGCTACCAGGCGTATTTTCTGAGGGCTCGTTCGTTACATGGGGAATGCGAATTCGCTGCACAGGGGGTGAGCCATGAGCTCCGATCCAACTCTTGTCCCATCCGGCCCGGCAAGCGAGGAGCCCGGCAGCCCACGGCGGCCGCATGGAATGAGCCGCGTGTTCTTCGGTTCCGGCGGCCTGCGAGCGGGATGGCGGTTGTTTCTAGGCATTCTTTTAATCATGCTGTTCACCGCCGGGAGCAGGCTGTTGTTTCGCTTCACTCCCGCCGCGCGCGCCTTGCATCAGGCGCAGTTAGGAATACTCACTCCGGGAATTCTGATCCTCACGGAGGGCCTTCAAGCGTTGGCCGTGGTGCTCGCGGCGCTGGTGATGACGCGCATTGACAAGCATCCATTCGCCGAATACGGCATGCCGCCAGCCCTGGCTTTTGGCAAGCGCTTCTGGCAAGGCTGGATTTTTGGATTCGCGATGATCAGCGCGCTGCTGGGATGGATCGCCGCGCTGCATGGATTTTCAATCGCCGGTCTTGCGCTCGGCGGCGCTGCGATCGCGCGCTACGGGCTGCTCTACCTGCTCGGATTCTTCCTGGTGGGAATTTTCGAGGAGTTCTCTTTCCGGGGATACTTGCAGGCCACGCTGGCTTCCGGGATCGGCTTCTGGCCGTCCGCGATCGTCTGGGCCTTCGCTTTTGGGGGCGTGCATCTCGGCAATCCCGGCGAAGCCAAGCTGGGGGCGCTGATGACGGGCACCTTCGGCCTGCTTGCGGTTTTCACCCTGCGCCGCACCGGCAATCTCTGGTTCGCGATCGGCATGCACGCCGCCTGGGATTGGGGCGAGACGTTTTTCTACTCGGTGCCGGACAGCGGCATGGCGGCGAGCGGCCAGCTGATGCACTCGGCGTTTCATGGTCCGGCGTGGCTCACCGGCGGGACGGTGGGCCCGGAAGGCAGCTGGCTGGTTTTTGTCATCCTCGCACTTGCCGCCGTGGCCGTGCATTTTCTCTTTCGAGCGGGCCGCCGGGAAGCGGTCTGAACCGGTCGGGCCGCACCGATTCTCCGCTGTTTCGATTGTCCTGCGGCGCCCGTGCGAGCGGGCGCGCCTCTCTGTTGTGCCGCGTGCGCACATATATCGTGTCGTGGTATAAATGAAGGTACGCAATGAGAACGACACGTCAAAAACGCCGGGAAGGCCGATCCGGGAGATCCCGTGTGATCCGGGAGCTGGCGCACTTTCGATATCAGCTCCGCAAATTCCTGTGCTTTAGCGAGAGAGCGGCCCGCGGAGCGGGCGTCACTCCCCAGCAGCATCAGCTGATGCTCGGCGTGGCGGGATTCACCGGCCGCGGCTCGGCCAATATCACCGAACTGGCCGAATTCCTGCAGGAGCGCCATAACGCCGTCGTAGAGCTGGTCAGCCGGGCGTCGCGGGCCGGGCTGGTGCGCAAAAAGGCGAGCGTCCATGACCGGCGGGTGGTGTGCGTGGAGTTGACGCCGCGAGGGCGAGCGATTTTGGCGAGGCTGTCGACGCTACATCGAAAGGAACTGCAAGGAATTCAGGGCCAGCGCGAGGCGGCGACGATTCTTCAGCTGGATTAAGAATCCCGCGGGCGCGAAGCGCAGCCGCTACGATGCGCATGAGCGTGGCTGACAGGACTTCATGAGATTGATGAGAACTGAGAGCGGCAGATTCCCAAGGTTGCGCCGGTACACGGCGCTTGTGCGCGAGGATCTGGGAGAGGCCTATTCGCGCGACCTGCACAAATGGCTGATCATCGCGCCGATTATGGGCATCGCGACAGGGTTGCTGATCATCGTGCTGATGAAAGTGATTCTGGAGTGGATGTGGCCGCCGATTTTGCGGTATTACCTGTTGCACCCGGCGGCCATAGTTCCCGGCTTGCTCATCGGCTTCGTGGCCGCCGGGTTGCTGATGCAGTACCTTGCCCCCGATCCGGACGTTCACTCCACCGAAGAAATCGTCCGCTCCTATCACGAACATCAAGGCCGGGTCGAGATGCGGCCGTTTGTGCCCAAGCTGCTGGCGGCCATCGCTACGGTCGGAATGGGCGGCAGCGCGGCGCTGGAGGGGCCCAGCATTTACGGCGGAGGGGCGGTGGGATCGTGGCTGTGGGCTAAGGTGCGGAGATTGGGGGCGGAGCCGCGCGACCGGCGCATCATGCTGATCAGCGGAGCGGCGGCCGGGATGTCCGCGGTGTTTCGCGCACCTCTGACGGGAATTGTGTTCGCGCTGGAAATGCCTTACAAAGATGATTTGGCGCACGAAGCGTTGCTGCCGTCGCTGATTGCTTCCGTGACTTCGTTCGCCATGATGGCGGCGTTTGTGGGGGCGCGGCCTATCTTCGATTTCGACGGCGGGACGCAATACACCGGGAAAGATTTGCTGTGGTCCGCGCTTTTGGGAGCGATTTGCGGGGTGGTCGCGATGGTATTCGACATTACCTTCCGGCACGCGCGGCGGTTTTCCATTCAGGCCAGGGCGCCGCACTGGGTCAAGATGGCGGCAGGAGGATTTTTGACCGGCGCGTGCGGCTTGCTTTTCGTGAGCCTGTTCCGGGGGAATTTGATTCCGATTGGCCCGAATTATGAAGCAGTTCCCCTGATTTTGCAGCAGGCGCACAGCTCGGTGGAATTGGTCGCCTTTGGCGGAATGAAGCTGGCGGCAACGCTGTTTTCCCTTGGCGTGGGGGGAGTGAGCGCCGCCTTCGTGCCTCTGTTTTTGGCCGGGAGTTCGTTCGGCGCGGCTTTCGCGCGGTCGGTTGCGCACAGCCCGTCGGTGGACCTGTTCGCCGCGGTGGGAATGGCGGCATTCATCGCGGGTGGATATAAGGCGCCGTTGACGGCGGTCGTGTTCGTAGCGGAAGCGACCGGGGGGCATGCGTACATCGTTCCCACGCTGATTGGCGCCGCAGTGGCTTACGCCGTATCGGGCGAGGCCTCGATGTCGGGCGACCAGCGCCTGCATGAAGACGTGAGAATTGCCGAACTCTCGAAATTCGTCGTGCGCGACGCGATGCAAAGGCACGTGATCTCCGCGGATGCGAAATGGAATCTCAATGAATTCGTCGATCACGTCCGCGCGCGGATGGCGCACAGCGTGTACCCGGTGGTGGAAAATTCCCGCGTCGTGGGAACGATTTCAATGGTCCTGCTGAGCAAGGTTCTGTCGGAAAAGTGGGATGCCGTGACGGTGCGCGAGATCATGGATCGCGGGATAGAACTTGTGGCGCCGGATTGCGAACTGCAAGATGCTTTGCGTTTATTGATGGCGCCGCATGGCCAGCACATGCTGATTGTTGCGTCGGAGGAAGGACGGCTCGAAGGAATTGTCACCAAGACCGATATTCTTTCGGCCTTTAATTCAGGGGCGGTCAAGAATACATAGCTTTGGCCTCGTGCGGTGCCTCTGCCCGGTCGTTGTCAGCCCGCTGCCCTCCTCAATTCCCAGACACAGGCACATCAGCCTCGCCAGGGGATGCGATGTGAGCAGGCTCTTCCAGCAGAGAGGTTGGTTTGACAGCGGGGCACATACCCTTTACAATCGTCCGATTTGAGTGGGGTGAGAGCCCCGCTATGGGATGTCAACTTATGGATAAGAAGCGGCTCGAGTATTACAAAAAGAAATTGGTCGCCCGGCGGGAGGAATTGCTGCGCGGCATCGCTAGGACCGAGCAAGAGGGCCGTGCAGCCGACGAAGATCCGACCGTGGACCTGGCGGACAAGGCTGCCAACTCCTACACCAAGGAGTTCCTGTTCGGCCAAACGCACAATGATCGGGCTCTGTTGCAACTGGTGGACGACGCGCTCGCGCGCATCCGCGAAAATACCTTTGGCGAGTGCATTTCCTGCCACGAAGAACTTCAGCAGAAGCGCCTCGAGGCCGTGCCCTGGACGCGCTACTGCATCGGCTGCCAAGAGAAGAACGAGCGAGGGCAGCTCTAGGCTCTGTCCCCGTCCGCGCGGCTTGACCCGCTTGGGGCCGGGCTCCATCGCGTTTCTCTTTTTTCGCCGGCGGTTTTGGAGTAGCTTCTGACCGGACCAATCGGTTGCCCGCGCGTCCGTGAACATTCGATCCGCTCTTGACGCCCTGGTCTCGGTGCTCCTTCCGGCTCCTTGCCGCATCTGCGGGGAGGTGCTTTTTCGCGCCAGCCGCCTCCCCATTTGTGATGCCTGTCTTGGCGGGTTTGACCGAATTGGCGCGCCGATGTGCGAGGGCTGCGGTCGGCCATTCGAGCCAGCTGCCGCGCACTCCACGCAGCCGCTTTGCCGCCTGTGCCGGGCGGACGTGTATGCCTTCGAGCGCGCCCGCAGCTTCGCGGCCTATAACGAGACGCTATCCGAGGCGATTCTCCTGCTGAAATACGATCAGGTGACGCGCCTGGGCGACTGGTTTGCCGCTCGCTTGGCGGAAATTGTCCAGCGAGAGGCCGGCGAATGGCGCGCTGACGCCGTCGTTCCCGTCCCCCTCCACCCCGCCCGGCAGCGCGAACGCCGCTTCAACCAGGCCGAAGCGATTGCTCGCCCGCTGGCCAGGCTTTTGAACCTTTCCTGCGAGCCTCGCCTGCTCGTCCGCACGAAACCGCGCCCCTCCCGGCTGCTGCTTTCCCGGAGCGAGCGCTGGACGTCGGTGCGTGGCGCCTACGCTACGCGGGCAGGGCGGGAAGTTGACAACCAGCGCATCCTGCTGGTAGATGATGTAATGACGACCGGAGCGACGCTGGATGCCTGCTCCCGGGCACTGAAGAGAGCCGGGGCGTCCGCCGTGCTAGGTCTCACCGTGGCGCGCGTTCGCTTTTGGCCTGGGGATTCGGGTCTCGTTGCCAAGGCTCCGAAGGCCCTGACAAGCAAACCCGGCCGAAACGAGTTGCATCGATAAGATATACGGGAACGGCAAGGTTCGTTCAGCGACTGCTTCCTATGGAGAATGGTACCAAAAGCGGCTTACGCCCCCGGCCCAACCTAGGCCTGGGCAGGGTCGTGGGCGATCCTGTACAGCTAAAGCCGTCTGCCCCGCAGAGCCGTCCCTCCCTCATGCAGGCCCCCGTGCTGGTCTTGAACGCCACGTTTGAGCCGATCAACGTGACGGCTGTGCGCCGTGCCTTGGTCCTGGTGCTGAAGGGAGTGGCTCAGGCTGAAGAGAGCCATCACGCGGAGGTTCACTCCACCTCGAAGTCGGTCTTGGTACCCTCCGTCATCCGGCTGGTGGCCTATCGGCACATCCCGCAGCAGAGCCGGGCACTTTCGCGCAAGAACATCCTGTTACGCGACCGCAATACCTGCCAGTTTTGTGGCCAAGCGTTTCCCGCATCGGAGCTGACCCTCGACCACGTGATGCCGCGCTCGCGGGGCGGGCGATCCTCCTGGGAGAACCTGGTAGCCTGCTGCTATTCCTGCAATAACCACAAGGGTGACCGTACACCCGAGGAGGCTGGGTTGAAGCTGCAACGGCGCCCCCGGCCCTTTACCCTGCACACTTCACGGCAGTTAATGCGCCTGATGGGCCACCGGGACGAAAAGTGGCGCAAATACCTTTTTTATTAGGCTCAGGCAACCCCAGGCAGCATCCCTGCGTCGAATCAATCAAACACTTCTAGGACACACCCCGGGGAAGCGGGTCCGGCTCAAACCGGCGCGCTTCCCTTCCTAATTTTCGGGCTGCTTTTTCTTCCGCTAAGGGCCGTCTTCGGGAGCGCTCTGCGGCGTTGTCCGTCATTGCCGGAAGACAATCTTGAGTCCCCGCCGCCAATTCTCGTTCAGCCCGATTCTCGTGACCTCGATTTCAGGCGACAGGTACTTCAGCAGAATTTCGGTTGCCGGGTGAAAACGCAGCGCCGGAGCAGCCAGCCAAACCAGCGGTGGCCGGGGATCCAGCTTGATGCCGGGAAAGTATCCGTTTCTCTCAAAGTCCCCATCGCGCTGATGCCGTCGCACTCGCAGCCAATAATCCATGGTCTGCAGCGGCATCTGCAGGTCCTCCGAAGCTTTCAGCTCGACGACCACCAGCCGCCCCTGTCGGGTCATCCCGAGCAGATCCGGGACTCCGCTGTCCCCCGGAGTAAGCGCGGGAACCCGCGGATAGATGTGGCGCGGGTCAAGATGGGCGTCGAGCCGTTCAGGGTCGTCGAGCACCTGCGCTTCGATCCATCGCTCCGGCGCGGCGCGATAGAGAGGGTGCTTCGTGTCGGAGGTCGAGGGGCTGCGATAGAGGTCCAGCTTCCGGATCAGCGCGTCAAGCGCCGGTTCCGTGGAGGCGGTCAGCTTCTCGCGCGCGTCGCTCAGGCCGAACCGGATGCCATCGCGCGAGGATCGTGCAAAGTCGAGCCCGCGGAAGGAAAACACCACCTCGCTGGCCTGGGACGCAGCCCGCAGGCGAATAGCGCAGGATGGCTCCGCCATTGCCCCGGCGAGAGTGGAAAAACGCGCAGCAGCCTCACACGCTGCCTGTACGGCGGACTCCGCCGCGCCACGCGGCACAAGCCAGCTTTCCAGATTGCCTGCATCTGCCGGGTCCATCCGTCGCATCGGTCCGTCCGGCTCGCGAAACTCGAAAAGCTCGGTGCGCGCGCCGGAGGAGAGCGCAGCGACGCGCTCCCGTGCAGAGCGGCTGGCGCCTTCGGGAAAAAACAGCCGCAGCCCCTGGATGGGCTGCTTTCCAGTCTGTCCCCGCGTCCAATCGAGCCACAAAATTCCAATGCCCAGCATCCCGTCGGCGGCGGCTGACGTGGCGTCCGGCGCGGCGGCCATCACGGCCCACGCGCGTGCGCCTTCCCTCATGCGTCCGCGGAGATACGCTCCGGAGAATGAATGTTCGAGATCCGGAGCCGCGGTGAGTGAATCGACCTCGGCGTCGGGGAATCGCTCGCGGAGGATGCGACGGAAATGTGCGCGGAATTCCTCGCGGGAAGCGCGCACGGCCGAGCGCGGCCGGCGCGTGCGGCGAAATTCCAGGCGTCCCGGCCTGGCCCGGCCGAATCGCTGGACTTCGAGCACGATGCGATCCTCGGTGTGTTCGCGCACGCGCAGAAGCCGCCGGGTCACATTGCGCTCGGCCGACCAGAGATGGACGAGCGAGTCCTGCCCGTGCGCGCGCATCTCATAGCGCAAGGCGGGCAGTTCGCCCAGCCACTCGCCGTCCTCGCGGACCTCCGCGCTCCCGGATGCTGCCAGAGCTTGCAGCGCGCGCTCGATTTTGCCCCAGTCGTCCATGCGCCTGTCCGCGTTGGCTGGCGTGCGCTTCACCTTACTGCAGGATCAGCCCGGTAACGCGAATGGCGGGATTCTGCTGGTTCCACTCCACCGGAATGTGCTCGAAAGTGATTTGAAACGTTCGCGGCGCTCCGGGGCCGAGGGGCTGTTCTTCCCGGGTGATCACGCGGTGCGTGTCGCGCAGGATCGACTGGTTGAACGGGTCGAAGAATTCCACGGTGATTTCGAGTGCGGCCAGTGTGCGCGGCCCGGCATTCACGATGGTGCCGGATACATATGTGAATTTCTGGTTCAACAGATTCGACGATTCGGACAGTTTGATATTTTCGATACGGACATTCTCCGCGTAGGCCTGCTCCGCGGGGCCGAATGGCAAGTGCGAGTGCCGGCCCGGGGGCGTGCGCTGCGTCGAATGTGTGGCAAGCAGCAGGGCGACCACCAGCAGCAGCACCACGCCCAAGCCGAGCACGAAGGCCGTTGGGAAGCCGCTCTTTTCCTCGCGCATCCTTCCGTCGATGGGTTCCATTCCGATTCCTCAGCGTCCGTAGGACAGGCGCAGAATCAATGGCTCGGGAAGTCCGGCGCGCGCCATGCGCGCCTGCACGATTTCTATATCATATGGGACACGCCAAAACTCGACCGTCCGATTTTCAAGGTCGGCGATGGCGAAGCCGGCGCGAACGTCTCCATCGCGCGGCTGCCCGACCGATCCAGGATTGAGCAGATAGGCCGTATCCGGCTCGAGGGAGAAAGTCGAGTAAGGTTTGCCGCCGGAAGGCGCGAATCCCAAAACCTGCACTTCTCCCTCGCGCAGGGCAAAGCCGCCCTGGAAATGGGTGTGGCCGAAGAACACCAGCGGCGCGGGTGCATCGAGCAGCCCATCCAGTGCCTGCGCCGGCGAGTAAACATACTCATCCTCGTCGTGTACTGAGCCGTGCACCAGAAAAAACTCTCCGGCGGGCACCGGGCCGCGGGGAAGACTTTGCAAATACTGGAGATTCTCCGGAAGCAGCTGTTGCCGGGTCCAGAGCACTGTCGCCCGCGCCACGGGGTTGAAATCCTCGGGATCGGTTACCCCACTGACGGCTTTGTCGTGATTTCCGCGGATTACCAGCGCGCCGAGCGCGCGGACCCGATTCACCGCCTCGTTCGGATCGGGGCCATAGCCCACCAGATCCCCCAAGCAGGCGGTTTTGACCCATCGTCCCTGGGCCGCTTCGAGAACAGCATCCAGCGCGGTGAGATTCGAGTGAATGTCGCTGATGATCAGATGGCGCATGGAGCCGCTCCCGTACTGTGTCCGCGCATGATCATAAACGAAGCCAGGGCAGCTTGCACGAGCGGCGTCAGCGGATCAGCATGGCGTCGCCATAGCTATAGAAACGATAGCCGGAATCCACCGCGTGCCGGTAGGCGCGCAGAATATTCTCCCGGCCCGCGAAGGCCGCCACCATCGCCAGCAAGGTGGACTTCGGCAGGTGAAAATTGGTCAGCAGTTGGCTGACCACCCGGAAAGGTTTTCCGGGAAAGAGGAGGATTGTGGCCTCAATTTTCCCGGGAGTGACGAGCTCCGCCTGGCCGGCATTCGCGGCGGCGCAGCTCTCGAGCGCCCGCACGACCGTGGTTCCCACCGCGAGCACCGGGCGGCCCTCGCGCCACGCTTTTTCCACCGCAGCCGCCGTGGCTTCGGGAATCTCGCACGATTCTGCGTGTATCGGATGATCCTCGATCTGTTCGGTGCGAACCGGCTCGAACGTGCCCAGTCCCACGTCGAGCGTCAGCTCCGCGATCTCAATCCCGCGGTTGCGGATGCGCTCGAGAATGGCGGGAGTGAAGTGCAATCCAGCGGTGGGCGCGGCCACGGCGTTTCCTCGGCGTGCGAAGATGGTCTGATAACGCTCCCGGTCGGCCGGTTCGTCGGCGCGCTTGATGTAGGGCGGCAGTGGGATGTGGCCGAGGCGGTCGAGTGCATCGCGAAGGCTGGCCGCGGGGGAAAACCGCAGCAGGCGGACGCCATAACTGCCGCGTCCTTCGACGCGCGCCTCGAGCTCTCCTTCGCCAAAAAAGACTCGCTCGCCGGTGGGGATTTTCCGCCCGGGCCGCACCAGGGCTTCCCAGGTGTCCTCGGAAACCTGGCGCACAAGCAGGACCTCGATGGGCGTTCGCAGAAATTCAGCGCGCGCCGGATTGCGCCGTCCTAGGGGATCGGCATGGATGCCGGCGCGGTGGCCGGACAGCCGCGCGGGTATCACCCGCGCATTGTTCACGACGAGAAGTTCGTCGCCGTGCAGCAACTCCGGCAGTTCGCGGAATTGGCGATCCTCCCACGCACCGGTGGCGCGGTCGAGGAGCAGCAGGCGGGAGGCGTCACGCTCCGCCAGTGGCCGCTGCGCAATCCTGTCCGGCGGCAAGTCGTAGTCGAGTTCGCGGACGTTCATTCAGGGCTTCGCGGCCTGCGCCGCCACACGGTTGGCGACCGCTCGCATCTCTTCATGGATATGGCCATTCGAGGCAATCAGCATCGGCCCGCCCGGGCGATAGGTCTGCCCGGCAAAGTCCGTGACCATGCCGCCTGCCTCGCGTACCAGCGCCACGCCGGCGACCGTGTCCCACGAGTTCAGCCCGAACTCCCAGAATCCATCGAAGCGCCCGCAGGCCACTGCGCAGAGGTCCAGCGCCGCCGAGCCATCGCGCCGCACGCCATGGGTGCGCAGCGTAAATTCCCAGTAATAGTTGATGTTGGAGCTGCTCTTGCGCTGGTGGGTGGGGAAGCCGGTGGCTACCAAGCTCCGCGCCAGCGATTGCACGGGCGAGACATGGATGCGCTGCCCATTCAGGTAGGCGCCCTCCCCGCGTGCCGCGGCAAACATCTCTTCCGCCACCGGATTGAACACCACGCCGGCAATCGGTTCGCCTTCCTCAGCCAGGCCGATGGAAACCGCGAAGCAGGGATATCCGTGAGCGAAATTCGTGGTGCCATCGAGCGGGTCCACGTGCCAGCAGTATTTTGCCTGCGCGGCGGCGTTGCCTCCTCCTTCCTCGGCGACGATGGCGTGATCCGGAAAATGTTCCCGCAGCCGCGCCACCACCACCGCCTCGGAGCGCCGGTCCGTTTCCGTCACCAGGTCCACTTCCCCCTTGTAGGTGACTTCCTTGGGCCGGGCATGATCGGCGCGCAGAATTGTTCCCGCCTCGCGGGCGGCGTCCATGGCGACTTCCAGATAGCGGTTCATGGGCTGGCGGGCGCGGAACTAGTGTGGCGCTTGGCCCGCGAAATACTCCTTCTTGTAACGCACGATGTAGTTCCCTTTCACCATGACGCGCACGTGGCGGTCGCTGCCGGGCGGCGGCACGGGATGGGGGTAGTAGCCGAGCAGATACTGCGTGCGCAGCTCGCGGTCGATCCGGTCGAACATCGTATCGAGCTGGGTCATGTCGTCGAGGAAAAAGAGCGCGCCGCCGGTGCTGTCCGTGATGGTGATCAGGGCGTGCTCGCCAGCAGTGTTGCGGCCGCTTTCGCTCTTGACCGGCCGAACCACGATGGAATAGAGCAGGGCACCGGAGGCAATCGCCGCCCGGCGGGCGTCCTCGAAGGAGGAAGAGCTGGTGGTTTCTCCGGCGTCGGTCAGCAGAACGATGGCGCGGCGGCGCTCGGGTGGCTGCCGCTCGAGCGCCTTCGAGCCAAGCACCAGCGCATCGTAGATGGAGGTGCCCGCTCCCGGCATGATTCGCCGCGCGTACTCCTGCAGTTTCGGCACGTCGTCGGAAAAGTCGCCCAGTTGCGTCACCGATTCCGAGAATTCAAAGACGCAGAGCCGGTCGCCCGGCCGGACCACCTGGCGGATGAAATGTGCCGCGGCCTCGGTCTCAAATTTCAAGTCTTTGAAGGCGCTCATGCTCGAATCCACCATGAGGGCCAGGTCCAGCGGACGATTGGTTTCCGGCTCGAAGCGCGCGATTTCCTGCGGCACTCCTTCCTCAAACAGTTCGAACGAATCTCGGGTGAGATCGGGAATGGGCCGGCCGTTGGCATCCGTGACACTGGCCAGGATGCTCACCAGATCGGTCTCAACGCGAAGTGCGCCGGAGTGATGCTGGTTGCGGGGGGCCGGAGCGGCCACAAGCCTGGGGATGAGCAGCAGCGTTCCCGCCAGGATCGCGCCGCGCCCTGCTGTGAGAGTCTTCATCTACCGAGTAGATTCCTCGCCGGGCGTAAGGGCTTGCTGCGAGGGTGTCTCGCCTTCCGCCCAGACGGCGCCGCCGGCGAAATATTCCTTTTTCCAGATGGGCACGGCGCTTTTGAGCGTATCAATGGCAAAGCGGCAGGCGTCAAAGGCGGCGGCGCGGTGCGGGGCACTGACGGCGATCAGCACGCTTGTCTCTCCGATTTCGAGGCGCCCCAGGCGATGCACCATAGCCAGGCGGTGCAGGGCGAACTTCACTCGCATCCGGAGCCCTATCTCCCGCATTTTGGCCAGGGCCATCGGCTCGTAGGCTTCGTATTCGAGATAGAGAGTGCGCTGCCCTTTAAAAGAGTTGCGCACGAAGCCATCGAAAATCACCAAGGCGCCGTCGCCGGGTGCTTTCAGCCCTTCAGTAATCTCCTGCGCCCGGATCGGCTCGCGGACGATCTCGAAAATGTCCTCCTCCACAGCTGCCGGCTGGCCGCCGCTGACGGGCGGCAGGAACGCCACTTCGTCACCACCGGCCAGCAGGGTGCGCCATGGCGCGTACTCCTGGTTGACGGAGGCGGCGAGCGATGGGCGGAATTCGGCCAGCTTGGGGAAGCGTCGTCCGTAGCGCTCGAAGAGGTCCTCGACGCGAGCGCCTTCGGAGATCTCAGCTTCCTCCTGCGCCACGCCGGTGATGTCCTTCAGCTGCCCGAAAAAAAGGACGCGCACACGCATAAAGCGTATTCTATCGCGCGGCGCGGAGATCGGGAAGCGCGGTCCGGCGCTTCGCGCCCAGCAGGACATCCCCGGAAGGCTTCTCCTGACGGAGCGTTCGCGCTAGAGTGCTTTTGACGGAGATTCGGGGATATGGACTGAATCCGGGAGCGAAGAGCGGATGATTTCCCTGGGATGGCTGGCAGCTCTCTTGATTGTGGCAGTGATGGCGGCCGTGGTGTGGTTCGCGGGGCGGCGCTCGGAGTCGCAGCTGTCCGCGACGCGGCAGGAGATGCAAGCCGCGCTCGCCGCCCAGGGCCAGGCGTTGACCTTACAGGTGAGCCATCAGATTGGCCAGTTGGGGCAGTCGGTGACGCAGCAACTCGGGCAGGTGCGGCAGGAGCTGCAGACCGGCGTAGCGGCCTCGGGCCAGCTTGCCAGCAATGCCCAGCGTGAGGTTGCGCAGCGGCTGCAATCCTCCACCGAGACCCTGATGCAGATGAGCCAGCAGATTGGCGCGATGCAGCGCGCGAGCCAGGATCTTTCCCAGTCCGCGCAGACGCTCCAATCCGTCCTGGGCGGAGCCAAGACGCGCGGCATGCTCGGCGAAGCGGCACTCGAGCGCCTGCTCGAGGACGCGCTGCCCCGGGATGCCTACGCCATGCAGTATCGCTTTCCATCCACCGGCGCCGTGGTGGACGCCATTGTGCGCGGCGGCGAGAGAATTCTGCCGGTGGACTCCAAGTTTCCCCTTGATGCCTACCGGCGCATGGCCGAGGAGCAGGAAACCGCGCGACGCGATTTTTCCTTGGCTGTGCGCAAGCATGCGGATTCAATCGCCGAAAAATACATTCTTCCGGCCGAGCATACCTTCGACTACGCCCTGATGTTTGTCCCATCGGAGGGCGTCTATTACGAGCTGCTGATGACCGAGGATCCGAAGTATGGCCGCCTCGACGAATACTGCCGCCGGAAGCACGTCTTCCCCGTTTCCCCCAACACGCTCTATGCCTGCCTGGGAGCCATCGCTATCAGCCTCCAGGGGCAGAAGATTGAGGAAAACGCGAAACAGCTGTTTGCCGCACTCGGAGGATTGAAAAGGCAGATCGAGTCCACCTCGGACGTCTTCGACCGGCTCGGCAAACACCTGCACAATGCGGAGCAAAGCTACGGGGAAGCCGACAAGACCCTCAATCGCGCTCGCGCAACGCTCGAGCAGATGTCCCAGGGCGCTCTTCCCGAAGCGGAGGCGAAGTCGCTCGGAGCGGTGCCCGGCGAGTGAATCCCGCGTCCGCAGCGCGCGGCCGGAAACGCTAGAGCGCGTCGAGGGCCGCGGCGAGCAGGGAGTGAAAATCGCTGTCGCCGGTTTCCTCGAGGAGTCTTTCAATGGCGGCTCGCTCTCGGCCGTAATCCTGCGGGTGGCGCCCGAGCCGGTGGGCAATGTCCGCTGCCTCACGCCCCATCCTGGTTTCTGACAGGGGCTCCGCGGCCAGCAGATAGCGCCGCGCCGATTCCGGGTCCGGGGGAGGAACCAGCCGGACGCGGAAGGAGAAGTCGCCCGAGCGCACCGCTTTCACCGGGATGGCCGCAATGTTTCGCGGGCCGCCGCTCGTGCGCTGCGCTTCGGCATCGCCGTGCGCAAACTGCATCACGCCGGGCGACTCGTTTTCCACGACAATGTCGAGCTTCTCCTCGGAGCCGCGGGCGAGCACCACGAGGCTTCCCTTCTTATCCGGCAGGAGCGGCGGGCGGGGCGGGTCGAACTCGAACGAGACAAACGTAGCCGCCGCGCTCCAGCGCACGCCCGGAGCCTCGGCGGAAATTTCCGCCCGTCCCGGCGGCGTGTTCGCTCCCGCGAGGACCACCAGGCATTCCGGCGAGGCGGCAACGACCAGTGCGGGCTGCCCACCGATGCGCACTTCATTCGTGTCGGCTTTTCCTTGCAGCCCCGCGGCGCAGAACCAGAAGCGGTCCCGGAGCGATGCCACAGCAGGGACCGTCGGCGCCGCCGGCTCGCTCGATCCTACGGCCGGATCCACCAGCGCCGTCGCCGTCGTTCCGGCGGCTTTGGCCAGCAGATAGGGGCCCGCAGAGGGCGTGGTGAAGAGCGCGCGACCGGTCGCGTCCGTTGTCACGGTGAGCCCATTATTGAGGGCCACTGTGACGCCGGGTGCGAGTTTCCCATCGGCGCCGAAGACGGCCAGAGTGGCTGGATGTCCCGCCATGACCCGCGGCGGGAGGACAATCGTGGCGCTGCGAACACGCTCCAGGGCCGAAGGCTCTTGCGCAGGTGAAGCCATTTCCGGAGCTACGAATAAAGCGCAGGCCAGCAACGCAAGAAATCCCGCAATGCTGGTGAGACTGCCGCGCAGCAGGAGTCGCGAGGGCTCGAAGATTACCGGGGCGCTGCTCATGGGCGAGAATCGTCCATGGCTAATCGTCCAGGCGCACGACGAAGGTAGTCATCCGGTCGTTCGCGC
>JAJXZD010000200.1 GCA_021780215.1 Acidobacteriota bacterium | reverse complement strand
TGCCGGCCAGGGCCTTGATCAGGTGGCGGACCTCGATGATCTGCTTGGGATCCAAGCCAACCGTGGGCTCGTCGAGGATAATGACGTCCGGGTCATGAACCAGAGCTTGCGCCAGACCCACGCGCTGACGATAGCCGCGTGAGAGCCGCTTGATCAGCTCGCCGCGCTTGTCCCCGAGACTGGTTTTTTCGAGGGCGTCGGCGATGCGCGCAGGGCGCTTGTCGGCCCCCACGTTTTTGATCCGCAGGACGAACTCCAGATACGCCTCGACCGTCATGTCCAGGTAGACCGGGGGGGCTTCCGGCAGGTAGCCGATATGCCGCCGCACTTCGAGGGAGTCCTGAAGCACGTCGAATCCCGCGACGCGCGCTGTCCCCGACGTCGCCGGGATATAGCCGGCCAGGATGCGCATCGTTGTAGTCTTGCCTGCGCCGTTTGGGCCAAGAAAGCCGAGAATCTCTCCCTTGTGGACGGTGAAGGAAACGTGGTCCACGGCCGTCGTCGGCCCGTAGGACTTCGTCAAATTCTGAACCTCGATCAACGCAACCCTCCTGCCAAATTACATCCGGATGATGGGAACGCCGGCACCCTTTGGGGCAGTCTCTTATACCAGAAATAACGCCAAATTGAAAAATCCCCCCGCACATCTGGCAGAAACCGAAAGGCTTAGTTTCGATGCCGCGTGCGGGCAGTAAGTTGCCGCGCGGGCCGGTGACAGGCCATTTGCATGCATTCTGGGCCGTGCTAAAATACCTATGCTAGTCGGAAGAGCGAGTAAGAGCTGCAAAATCCTGATGCTCGGAGGCATGCCGATGGAATGGATTACCCCTCAACACGAAGAAGTTGACCTGTGCTGCGAAGTTAGCTCCTACGCAAACGCAGAACTCTAGCGCTTTGATTAGGGCCAAGGTCCTGGGTTCAGCTGCCGGGGGCGGTTTGCCGCAATGGAATTGTGGTTGCCCTAATTGCATGGGCGTACGCAATGGTTTGCCCAACATACGCCCCCGGACCCAGGCTCAACTGGCTATCACCGCCGATGACCAGGTGTGGTGGCTTCTCAACGCTTCCCCTGATCTTCGTCAGCAAGTTCTGACCGCTTCCGAGTTCGCCCCTACCGGGCGAATGCGCGGGAGTCCAATTGTTGGAGTTGTGCTGACGAGCGCAGAGGTGGACTTCGTGATCGGCCTTCTGCACCTCCGCGAGTTCCATCCTTTGACCGTGTATTCTACGGCGGGTGTGAGGCGCGTCCTGACCGAAGGGAATACGCTCTTCCGAGCGCTGGACCGGTCGATGCCGCCAGTCGAATGGCGCGACCTGCCGCTCGGCAAAGAAGTTGTTCTTCAGGCAAGCCGTCCAACCGGAGTGGAAGTCGATCTCAGGTGTATTGCTGTTGGCCTGGACGGTGAGTATCCGGACTACGTGGACCAGGAGCTGAAAAGCGGACTCGCGTCGGAAGAAGCCGTGATTGGCTTGTCCATTTCAGCCGGTCCAAAAGCAATGTTTTACGCTCCGGGGCTCTCCCCGCGGAGCAAGAGCTGGAAGGGCTTCGTTCTGGCATCTGACCTCGCGCTCCTGGACGGAACATTTTGGAGCAACGACGAATTGCCGCGCTTCCGATGCGGCAGCAAGACAGCTCGCGAGATGGGGCACCTGCCACTTTCTGGGGATAACGGGCTTCTGCAAGAGTTGAAAGATACTACCCGCCCACGGCGCGTTGCTATCCACATCAACAACACAAACCCAATCCTGGACGAAGACAGCCCTGAACACCGCGCTATGCGAGACGCGGGTTGGGAAATCGCTCTCGATGGAATGGAGTTCGACCTGTGACCGAACCCGCTTCTGAATCCCCTCTTAACGAAGCAGAATTCGTGGCGCGCTTTCACCGGATCGGTGAAGAGCGATATCACCATCGGCATCCCTTCCACCTGAGGATGCACGAAGGGAAGCTCACGCGCGGCCAGCTCCAAGCATGGGCCTTGAATCGCTACTACTATCAGAGCCGCGTCCCCATCAAGGACGCCACCATCCTCGCGCGCAGCGAAGACCCCTCCTTCCGCCGGGTCTGGCGGAAGCGCATTGTTGACCACGACGGCGACGGCGTGACACCAGGTGGAATCGAAAAGTGGCTAAAGCTGGTCGAATCCACGGGGCTTCCGAGGAGCAAAGCCCTCCAAGCCGACGGCATCCTGCCGGCGACCCGCTATGCGGTGGAAGCATACATTCATCTGGTGCGTTCCCGCTCCATGTTGGAGGCGGTGGCCTCTTCTCTGACGGAGCTGTTCTCCCCGACGCTCATTACCCTGCGTGTGGATAAGCTGCGCCAGCACTATCCATGGATGGCGGGGGGATTGGACTATTTCCAGGCCCGGCTCACGCAGGCGCCCGAGGACTCCACCTTTGCCCTGGCATGGGTCGTGGAGCATGCCCGCACACGCATAGACCAGGAGCTGGCACTCGCCGCTCTGCGGGCAAAGTGCGACATCCTGTGGGCGCAACTCGATGCGCTCTATTTTGCCTACGTTGAACCCGGATGGCCGCCACCGGGGGCATTTCGTCCGCTCGAGCAAACTGAATGATACCGGCATTGCACATGCGGCCGCGGCTTGCTCCGGGCTGCCGCCTGAACGAGAAGAGCCAAGCGCCACGCGTGCTCCTGATGCCTGAGCGCGTTCTCCGCTTAAACGGGCCGAGCCTCGAAATTGTCGAGCGATGCGATGGGGAACGCACGATACAGCAGATCATCTCGGAGCTGCAGCTTCTGTATTCGAAAGCGGTGCCTGAAAAGGTTCAGCAAGATATTCTAGAGTACCTGAAGCTGTTGCACGATAAACGCGCCATAAATTTCGAGTAACCAAATTCTGAGGTTACAGCCTGTCAAAAGACAATGACCTCCGCCCTTCAGCCCCCGCTCACACTCATTGCCGAGTTGACTCATCGGTGTCCCCTGCACTGCGTGTATTGCTCGAACCCGCTGGAGATGGTGCAGAAGAACAAAGAACTCCCAAAGGAGATCTGGGCGCGCACCCTGAAGGAGGCTGCGGAACTCGGTGTCTTGCAGGTCGATTTTACGGGTGGCGAACCTGCGGCCCGCCCCGATTTGGCAGAACTTGTAAGGGCGGCACGAGAGGCGGGCCTTTACGTGAACCTCATCACCTCGGGGCTGTCGCTCGATGAGCGGCGCCTCGAAGAACTCGTCCGTGCTGGAACTGACCATCTGCAACTGAGCTTCCAGGGAGCACGCGAAGAAAGCCCCATCGAATTCGCAGGCGTGCCGGCACAAGCTCAAAAGTTGCGCGTGGCCCGCTGGGCGCGGCAGCGTGCCATCGGGCTTACGCTGAATTTTGTGGTGCACCGGCAAAATCTCGATCAACTCGAGGAGATGATTTCTCTGACGGAGGAAATCGGGCCGGAGCGCGTCGAGTTTGCCAACGTGCAGTATTACGGCTGGGCATTCGCCAACCGCGATTTGCTCCTTCCGACACGCACACAGCTCGATCATTCGCTGGAGATAATAAAATCCGCCGAGGAACGCCTGCGCGGAAAAACACGCGTCGAGTATGTCGTGCCTGATTACTACGCTCGATACCCCAAGGCATGCATGGGGGGCTGGGGGCAAAAGGCAATTCTCATCACACCGGCCGGAGATGCTCTGCCTTGCCACGCCGCGCAGCTGATTCCCGGCATGACGTTCGAAAACCTCCGGAAGCGCCCCTTGCGCGACATCTGGGAAAACTCTGAAGCGTTCCGCAGGTTCCGCGGCGAGGGCTGGATGCCGGAGCCATGCAAGAGCTGTGACCGGCGCGGCCTGGATTTCGGTGGATGCCGCTGTCAAGCATGGCTTGTCGCCGGGAATGCTGAGCAAACAGATCCAGTCTGCTCAAAATCTCCCCGGCGACTCATCGTTGACTCCATTCTGGCCAGAATTAATAGAAATGGACAGAGCGCAGCGCCCGCACATTCGGATTGGACCTATCGTGTGAATCCGGGGTGACCGCCATGTCTGGGCAACTGGCTGTCCGCAGGCAACAAGGCAGGTCTGCGCGACATCCAGATGACCGGATCCTTCGGCAATCTCATGAGGAGCGTGTGCGCCAGCATTTACCGGCTTGCCTCCGCGCAATGGCGTGGCATGGGCAGAAGATAGTCCAATGGGGAGGGCGAAACCCATCGGGCGGGAAATGCCAGGGTTAGGAGATGAGCGTTGACACTCCCTGACGGTTTTGTTATTCAACTCGATTGGCTGTCTTCGCCAGAAGGTCCCGACAGGCCCGGCATGGGCCGGCTCGGGCGCATCCGATGGGAAAACGTACGAAGCCAGGACGATGGGGAGGCAGTTTGTCTCGAATCCTACAAAGATGGAACAATCTTGATGAGCCGAAATCCGGTGGCCGGATGAAAATCCATCGACTCGCCGCGACCCTTTGTCTGGCCTGTCTCGCCATCGCCCTGATGGGCGGATGCCATGGCGGCGCGGGCAATCCTATCACCATCGAGATTATTCCCCCGGCCACGGGCACTTCGGTGGACGTCGGTTCGGCCCAGCCGATTACGTTCACGGCGGCACTGGCACAGGATTTGAAGAATAAGGGAGTCACGTGGACGCTAACGGGGACAAACTGTTCCGGTTCTGGATGCGGGACGCTATCGAACAATGCGCCGTTCTCAGTGGCCTACACGGCCCCTCCGGCCCTGCCCTCTTCGATAGCGCTCAGCGTGACCCTGACAGCTACCTCCGTCGCGGCAACTTCTGTTACGTCCACGACCACAATCACCGTGCAGCCCGCCCCGACATTCACGACGACCTCGTGCACTCCCGTGGGCGTCACTTCGCCCTGCGGCCTGCCCGGCGGCGCCAACGGAGTGGCCTATAACCAGCAAATTCAGATATCCGGCGGCGTCTCGCCCTATATTTTTTCGGTGGCCTCCGGCAGTTTGCCCGCCTGCCTCAAGCTCAGCGCAACACAAACCACCATCGCCAGCACTTCGATCGGAGGGAAGCCCTGTGGGTCAGGCACATCCAATTTCTCCATTCAATTGACCGACACCGGAGGGGCCGCTCCGGTACTGCAGGCATACACGATCACCGTATCGCCCCCTCCAACGCTTTCCATCCTATACGCCCCCTTGCCGACTGCGCTGCTGAATGCGGCGTACAGTCAGGCTCTTACTGCCAAGGGGGGAGTGCAGCCGCTTACCTGGAGCGTTGTCAGCGGGAGTCTGCCACCGGGTCTTACCCTGGACCCCGCGAAGGGCATCATTGCCGGCATCCCCTCGTCCGGAGACAACGGCACATACAATTTCACAATTCAGGTAGCCGATTCTGCGCTTCCGAATCCGCAACAGGTTCAGCAGCCCTATTCGATTCTGGTCCAAGCGCCCCCTCCTCTTTCCGTCACCACCCCTTCGGGCCCGCTATCGTCGGGAATCGCGGCAACGCCCTATTCCACTTACTTGCAGGCTTCGGGCGGTGCTCCCCCTTATGTCTGGACCGTCGTTCAGGGACAACCTCCCTCCGGTTTGATGCTCTCGACCTTCTATACGGGCACGGGCAACAACGGCACTGGCAATATATCCGGCACTCCGCTGGTCGCGACTCCTACAGGAATCCCGGCCACCTTCTCGGTTCAGGTGACGGATTCGGAGATCCCGCCGGTCTCGAAGACCGCTACTTATAGCATCGCCGTTTCAGCACCGGCGAGCGGCACGCCTCTCAACGGGCTCCTTCCCGGCGGAACATACTCATTCCTCTTTCAGGGGTTCGATAAGGACGGAACTGTCGCCATCGCGGGAGCCTTCACCAGTGATGGCAACGGCAACATCACTTCGGGGACCGAGGAGATCAACCGCGTTTCCGGAGTGGTGGGCGGGAGCTCCCTGAGCGGAACATACACCATCGATGCAAACGGCGACGGGCGCGGCACACTACAGATGACCGCCACTCTCGGGCAAAACTTGCTCACCTCCGACTATCAGCTTGTCCTGGAGCCGGACGGCACAGCCCGCTTCTTCCAAGACCATCCATCTCCGGCTCCCTCGAATCCGGACACCTACTCCACGCACGGCGAGGGGATTATCAAGCCTGTGGCGACGGCGGCCTATGGGACGTCAACGTTCCAGGGAAATTACGCCTTCGAATTCACCGGAGTAGACATGTCCGGAAAACCCACCGCCTTCGCGGGAAACCTCCACGCGGATGGCGTGGGATCTCTGCTTCCCGGCTACTGCGACTTCAACGACGCAGGGGCTTCTGGATCGCAAGGACTTTCGGGGAATTTCACATACGCAGCGGGGAATATTGGTACGGCGGAGCTCGACTTTGAATCGGCGGCCAAGACGCAGGAAAGGCTCCAGTTTGTCTATCTGTTTGTCTCCCCGGGGGACCTGTTTTTTGTCGAGACCGACAATGTGAACAATCTTCCCGTAAACTACCGGCTAAGCGGCGAAATGCTATTGCAGCAGACCAGCGTTTCCTTCGGGCAAAGTTCATTGTCCGGCGCGACGATCGCTTCGGGAGCCGGAACGGATTCCGCCGGCAACGCCCGCGTCTATGCAGGCCAGCTTCCCTCCGCAGTGTGCGATGGGAGCACCCAAACCACGCTTACCTACGACCTGAACGACGCGGGCACGGTCACTTCCCTTCCGCTTCCTGAAACATGCACTGTCTCTCCGTACGGCCGCGTGTCCTTCAATTGGATTCAGCCCGCGGCACCGGCACCGGCGGTTTCTCCCGTGTTCACGGCGGCATATCTGGTCGCGCCGGGCCAAGGCTTCCTCATCGGCAGCGACGCCACCGTCAGCACTGGATTGCTGGAGCCGCAGACTGCCGACCCCAGCTTCACCGACTCATCGGTGGCAGGCCAGTATGCACTGGCCGCGCCATTCGCGGCAGAGCCTGGGGTGAACAATCTTCTCGGGCAGATCTTCGCCGACGGCAGCGGGGATCTCTCCGGCACTGTGGACGAAGTAGACTCTCCGGGGACGACGGCGCATCTCGACCAATCCTTCACCGCCGCCGTCACGCCAGGGAGCCTGGCTCCGAGCGGGCGCGGCACCATGACCACCACAGGAACCGTGCCGGCCGGGTTTCCCACCAACTGGATTTTCTACGTTGTTTCACCCGGAAGTATCCGCGCTATTCCAAGCGACCCGGGGAACCAGCATCCCGAAGTGATCTTCTTCGGACCCTAGCTCTTTCGGCTTGTCTTGGCGGGAATCAGCTTCAAGGCCGCGGAATTGATGCAGAAGCGCAGGCCCGTGGGCGGCGGGCCATCTTCGAAGACATGGCCCAGATGGCCATCGCATCGGCCGCACGACACCTCCATGCGTACCATGCCGTGCGAAAGGTCGGAGTGCATGAAAATATTCTCGGCGGCCACGGGCTGCCAGTAGCTGGGCCAGCCGGAACCGGAATGGTATTTCGCCTCAGAGCTGAAGAGCGGCAGGCCGCAGCAGACGCAGGTGTACGTCCCCGGGGTCTCCGTACTCTCGTACTCGCCGGTAAAAGGGGGCTCGGTTCCCCTTCTTCGCGTGACGAGGTATTGCCGCTCCGTCAGAGCCGCGCGCCATTCCGCATCGGTCTTGCGAGTTTTCTCGTCCAAAACAGTGTACCCTCGCCCGTCTGGTCCGGCCCCACGCGGCGCGTTCAACCAACGCAAAGCGACTACCGCCCGCCTGCTGTTTAGTGTAGCGCTCCAATTTGGAAGTTGAGCTCTGAGATTTGCGTTGAGTAATCATACCGCGCGCTAATCTGCTCTATCGCAGCCTGGGTCTGGCTCAGCTGAGCCTGGGTCAGGGCGACGATGGAATTCAGGCCCAGCTTGTACCGCGCCGTCGCCAGGTCCAGCGCCTGGTTTGCCTCGGCCAAAAGTTCATCGGTCAGCTTGAGCCGTTGGTAAGCAAGGTTGGAGTTCAGCCAGGAGGTACGCACATCGCGCGTAATCCGGTCCTGCAAATCCCGGAGATACTGATCCTGGGCGCGTGCCTGGGAGTTCGCCTCATTGCGCAGGGCGCCGAACAGGTGGCCGTTAAAGATCGGGATGTTCAGGTTGAATCCTGCCGCCGCGTAGCGAGGCGCCAGCTGATCCGCGCCATAGGGGGTCAAACCGGCCGTTCCAGCCGCCGTCAGCTTGGGAAACCAGAGGTCGCGTTCCGCCGTCGCGTAGGAATGGGCCGAATCCGATTCGAAACGCTGGCTGATCAGTTCCGGCCGGTCCCGCATGGCCTCCTGGAGGAGGCTCGGAAAATCCGAGGGAGGCGGAGGCGGCAGAGGCTCTTCGGCGAGCTGATAGGTTTTTTGGTCGGCGTAGCCGAGAGCTCGAGTCAGCTCCGCGAACGAGTCGTCCACATTGTTCTGTGCCTGGACTAAAAGAAGCTGGGCCTGGTAGAGGTCCACGTTGGCGAAGCTGACGTCCAGACCGGACCGCAACTTGTTCTTCATCAGCTCGGTCACCTGATCGGAGATGAGCTGGCGCTCTTTCACCGTCTCCTCGGCGACCGAAAGAACAGCTTGGGCCTTCAGCACGCCGAAATAGGCATGGTCCACCGCGCGCAGGACGTCGGCTCGCGAGGTGACCACGCTCTCCTGGGCGGCCTTGGCATGCTCACCGGAGCTCTTGACCAGTTCGTGGGTACGCCCGAAATCCGTGAGCAACTGCGTCATCGTAACGCCATAGCCAAAGCGCTCGTAAATGAGCGGGTTATTGAGCGCTTCGGCTGTGACCCGGCTGTCGTTTTCGGCGGTCGCTCCCGTGGCGTTGCCGTAGGCTATCGGATAGTACGCCGAACGCTGCTGCGCAACTTGTGCCTTGGCTTCATACGCCAGGCTGACCGCCGCTTGAATCTGCGGATGGTTCTGCAGGGCAATGGCTTCCGCTTGCTTCAGAGTGAGTTGCTGGACGGCCTGCGGACGCGCCGCGGTGGGAAGCATCGCGGCCACGGCCAGACAAAGCCAAAGGCGCTTCGGCATTTTCATCGAGTTTCCTCCGCTGCCGCGAGACCCTGCCTTTGGGCGCGGCGCTGGTAAATCAAGAGGTAGGCGGCTGGGACAACAAAAATGGTCAACAAAACGGAGACGATCAGGCCGCCGATGATGACGCGGGCCAGGGGCGCGTAGGCCTCGCTCCCGGTCTCGAACTTCAGGGCCATCGGCAGAAGCCCCACGATCGTCGCGAGGGAAGTCATCAGGATGGGGCGCAGCCGGATGCGGCAGGATCGGGCGACCGCCTCCCGCACTGCGAATCCCTCGTCCGTGCGCAGTTTATTGGCGAAGTCCACGATCAGAATGCTGTTGGACACGACCATGCCCGTCAGCATGACAATGCCCATCAGCGATTGAATGTTCAACGTGGTGTCCGTGAAGCCGAGCGTCAGCATCACGCCCACCAGCCCGGTGGGAATCGCCAGCACAATCAGGAACGGGTCAATGAACGAGGAGAACTGCGCCACCAACACCAAATATACGAGCAGGACGGCCAGCAAAAGCCCCAGGCCAAAACTCTTGAACGACGTATTCATTGTGTTGACCAGCCCGCGGATATCCACACGGATGCCGCGGGGAAGGGTCACGCCGCTGACGATCTTCTCCACTTCCTTTGCTGGCTTGCCCAGGTCCTCGCCGGATGGCGCAACGTACACATCAATGGTCCGCTCCAGCTGATAATGGTCCACTTCGGTCGGCGTCAAAATCGGCGTGACGTCTGCCACCTGGCTTAGGTACGTGGTCTGTTTGATGGCCGGCGCCCGCAAGGGCATGGTGGTGAGGTCCTGGAGTGTCTTGATCTGATTTTCCGGATACTGAACAGTTACGAAGTAGTTATTTCCGGTCTTGGAGTCAATCCAGTAGCTGGGCGCAATCATCACATCGGAGGTCAGGGCGGTGATGACGTTATCCACCACCTCCTGCGGGCTCAAGCCCAGCTCGTTGGCCCTCGTGCGGTTCACGTTCATTTGCACAGCGGGATAGTCCATATCCTGCGGAATGTATACGTCCGAGATGCCCGGCAGGCCGCGAATCTGACCCGCCAACTGCTGGGCGATTCGATTCGCCGCGTCGAGGTCCATTCCGCTCACCTGGACGTCAATCGGGGCGGGCATGCCTTGGTTCAGCACCGAGTCCACCAGTCCGCCGGATTGAAAATAGGTGCGCAATTCCGGCATCCGAGAGGCGATCTGCTGCCGCACTTGGGCCATGTAGGTAAAGCTGCTGACCTTGTGCTCCGGCTTCAACCCCACCTGGACGAACGCGGTGTGCATGGCGGCGTTGGGCGTAAAGAGCGCGGAGAAATCCGCGTTCACCCCAATGTTCGAAACAATGGTGTTCAGATCCCCCGGGTGAACCGTCTTCCTGACGATGTCCTCCACCTGCTTCACATATTTCTCCGTGGTCCCAATCCGGGTGCCCGTGGGGGCCTTGAGCGAGATGATGAACACGCCGGGGTCAGAGCGCGGGAAGTAGGCGGTACCCAGACCCGGGAAGGTAAAAGCCGAGGCGCCGCACAGCGCAGACTGCTCGCCGGCCGACAGCAGAACGGCGCGACGCATGGACGGTCCCATCCGTGGGAGGGCGAGGATAACCCCGGGCCGCGAGCCGAGAGGGGCCGTGGGTGGTGACGGCCCCGACCCGGCCCGCGGCCCGGGGGTTGGCGTCGGCGGCCCGCGTCCGTGCGGCGAACCGGCCGACGCCACCTGTATC
>JAJXZD010000197.1 GCA_021780215.1 Acidobacteriota bacterium | reverse complement strand
TCCACCATTTCCGGATGCCCGCTCGAGGACGTGGCGCAGGCCTCCTCGAGGCCGCGGTGGTATCAGCTCTATCTCGTCGGCGGACGCGATGCTGCCGAAGCAGCCCTCGAGCGCGCCCAGCGCGCCGGATTCACCGTCCTGGCGGTGACGATTGACACCGGCACCTTCGGCATGCGCGAGCGCGACATTCGCAACGGCGCCGGGGCCCTCGCGGGCAGCGATACGCCGGCCATGATTCGCTTCCTTCCGCAACTGCTGATGCATCCCGCCTGGCTGGCGGGCTTCCTGCTGGATGGCGGCATGCTGACTCTGCCAAATGTCATCGTTCCCGGGCGCGGGGAACTTCCTCTCGCTGAAACCCAGACGGAGCTGGGGCGCTCCGTGGTCACCTGGGAAGATATGCGCTGGCTGCGCGATGCGTGGCGCGGTCCAATCCTCGTGAAGGGAGTTCTCACGGGCGACGACGCGAGGCGTGCCCTGGACGAAGGCGCGGCAGGAGTCATCGTGTCGAATCACGGCGGGCGCCAGCTCGATGGTGTGGCCGCCTCGCTGCGCGCCTTGCCCGAGGTTGTGGCCGCTGTCGGCGGGAGGGGTGAAGTGCTGTTGGACGGCGGCGTGCGGCGGGGCAGCGACATCGCTAAGGCCATCTGCCTCGGAGCGCGGGCCGTGCTGATCGGGCGCGCCTACGCCTATGGCCTCGGCGCCGCGGGAGAAGCGGGAGTGGCGCGAGCGCTGGCGATTCTGCGCGCGGACCTCGAGCGTACCCTGGCGCTGCTCGGATGTGCCTCCGTGGCTGAGCTGAACCGGTCGTTCGTGGACTATCCAGCGCACTGGCGCGCGCACATTTCCTGAGGCTTTGCGCCGCTCAGCATTCCCCGCCCGATGCGTGCATCCGCTGGTAATCCCGCCGGTAGTAGCGGCAGGTCGGCGGCAGAATCGCCAGCATCGCGAGCGAAGCCAGTACGATGGTCAGCGAGATGGACGGCCCCAGCATTCTCTCGTTGCGAAACAGATAGTCGTTGAACACGCCGGGAAGCAGCGGCCCCAGGCTGATGCCCCCCAAATTCAGGATGAACATGAAGAATGCGGAGACCTGTCCGCGCACCTGATTCGGGAAAATCAACTGCACGGCAGCGTAGGCGCTGCCAATCGGCATGGCCTGAAAAAAGAGCCCCGGAGCAATCAGCAGAAGCGTGAGCCGCGCGCTGGGAAGGATCATCGCAACCCCCAAAAACACGCACGCCCCGGCCGCGCTCAGCAGGCTCACCTTCAAGGGAGCTTCGTGAACTCCGGCGTGCTGCCAGCGGTCGCACAGTGCCCCTCCCACATACATTCCGAGGCATCCGAACACCAGCACGCTGAATCCCAGGGCGCGGCCCGCCTGACCAGCGGTCCATCCGTGCAGTCGCTGAAAGAAGGCCGGCGCCCAGGAAAGAAAGGCGTAGCTGGCCAAAGATTGAAAAATCATGGCCACGGCCAGCCCGGTAAACGATTGCCAGCGGCCGCGGAGCTGGCTGATAACGTCCGCTACACTGAGACGGGCGGCGCGACCTTCGGCGTCGCGGAGAAGATTGCGCCGCTCCGGTTCGCGGACCGTGAAGATGAGCAGCCCCGCGAGAATTCCCGGCAAGCCCACCAGAAGGAACGAGAGCCGCCACGCCGCCAGCGTGCCCAGCACCGGCAGATGCATCTCCGGCAGCCGCACCACCATGTCCACTACGGCTCCGCCCACGGCCAGCGCAATGCCCGAACCGATAAAGATCCCCATGGTGTACACGCTGATAGCCAGCCCCAGCTGCTCCTCCGGAAAATAATCCGCGATCAGCGAAAAAGCAGCCGGTGAAAGCGTCGCTTCCCCCACGCCCACGCCGATCCGAGCCAGAAACAGCGACCAAAAACTTCGCGCGGCGCTCGTTGCCGCGGTCATCAGGCTCCAGAGGAAGATGCCGACGGCAATAGGCGTGCGCCGTCCGTAGGTGTCCACCAGGCGTCCGATGGGCAGGCCGGCCAGTGTGTAAAAGACGGCGAAGGCCAAGCCTTGCAGCACCCCGATGCGTGTGTCGTTGATTCGAAGATCGTGCTTGATCGGCCCCACCAGCAGGCTCAGGATCTGCCGGTCCACAAAAGACAGGGCATAGCACAGCATCAGCACCAGGACAACGTACCAAGCGTAGCGAAGAGAAACGCTTCCGCCGTTTCGCGCGGAGGGTGAAGGAGGCTGCTTTGCCGTGGGGCTAATATTCAATGTTCTGGCTGCCGGTGCCGCGCCTTCGCCGATGCCGGGCGCGGCAATCTTCCCGGTGTGAGGGGGCTGCTAATGAGAATCCGGCCCGCCGTAAAGCGCCCGCGGCTCGACCATCTTGCCCGGGTTCATGCGGTTGTCCGGGTCCAGGGCGTTCTTGATCGCGCGCATCACCTCGACCGCGGCTCCATGCTCTACCGTGAGAAACTTCTTCCGCCCCGTCCCAATGCCGTGCTCGCCCGTGGATGTGCCGCCCCACTCAATCGCCCTGCGGATGATGCGGTCCTCGACCTTGCGCGCCTCGGCCAGCTCCGTCGGATTTGCCGGATCGAGAATAAAGGCCATGTGAAAATTGCCGTCTCCCACGTGGCCCACGACCGTGACGGGAAACGAAGCCGCGGCCGCGTCCTTCTTCGACTCCACGATGCAATCCGCCAGGCGCGAAATCGGAACGCAGATATCCGTGGTGAACATCTTTGCGCCGGGACGAATGGCCAGCGTGGCAAAGTACGTCTCGTGGCGCATCTTCCAGAGTTTCTCGCGCTCCTCGGGCGAGGTGAAATACTGGAAGCCGCGGCAGCGATGCTCTTCGGCCAGGCGCCGCACGGTTTCGGCCTGTTCGGTGACGCTGCGGGTCGAGTCGCCGTGAAACTCCAGAAACAGAATGGGAGCGACCGGATAATTCGTCTTCGAATAACGGTTGCAGGCGTCTACTTGCAACTCGTCCATCAGCTCGATGCGTGCCACAGCCACGCCGAGCTGGATGGTGGCGATGGCCGTTTCGACCGCATCGCGAATGGTCTCGAAGGTGGCGCTGGCTGCCGCCACGGCCTCGGGCAGCGGGTGCAAGCGCAGCGTCACTTCGGTAATGACGCCCAGCGTCCCTTCCGCGCCGACGAACAGGCGCGTCAAATCATAGCCCGCCGCGGATTTCCGCGCGCGCGTGCCCGTGTGGATCACCCGCCCGTCGGCCAGTACCACCGTAAGCGCCAGCACATTCTCGCGCATCGTGCCATAGCGCACCGCCGTCGTCCCGGAAGCCCGCGTCGAGGTCATGCCCCCAAGAGTGGCATCCGCCCCGGGATCAATAAAAAAGGTAAATCCGGTGTTGGCCAGCGCGCGGTTGAGCTGCATGCGGGAGACTCCCGCCTCTGCGGTCACCTGCAAATCCTCCGGGCTGATGAGCAGGATTCTGTTCATTTCGCGCATGTCGAGGGTGATGCCGCCGTGGATGGCGTTCACCTGCGCCTCCATCGAGGTGCCCGCGCCGAAGGGAATCACCGGAATCCCGTGGCGCGCGCTGATGCGCATGATCTGACTGACTTCCTCGGTGGAATGCGGGAAGCAGACCGCGTCGGGCAGCGCCGCTTCGTGGTAGGACTCGCCGTGGCTGTGGTGCTCGCGGACCGCTTCCGCCGTGGTCGCTCGCTCGCCAAGCTGCGCTTTCAGCTCTCGGATTGCGGCTTCGAGATGTTCTCTCGCTGGGGGAACAAAGGGCTTGGTGGCCATGATGGCGCCTGTTCGCCGGGCGAATCGTCAGCGGCCCGGAAATCGACCGCCGCGCGTCGCGCGCGAAGCGGCAATCATACACGATCAGCGCGTTGAATCAATTCCCGTCCGCAGGCCGGGTGCTACGGGGCCTGTTGCACGGTGACGTCGTAGGACTGCACCGAGCCGTCGCGCGCCAGCACCGGCTCGATGCTGACCACATGATAACTATGCCCCGTCAGCCCCGTGGCTTCGCCGCCGAGAATTTCCTGGGCGCGCTGCTGCAGGTCCGGCGTGGGCTTCGCCGTCCGCAAATCCCGCGGCAGCTCGCCGGCCCCAATCCGGTAGGTCCGCGTGTGGCTGCCCGGATCATTCGAAATCAGGCGGATGCCGGTCTCGGCCTTCGCGCGCGGCTGGTCGCGGAACCAGCTTCGCGGAGCCAGCAGCACAAACGCGACGATGGCAACCACCATCACGTCGTACGGCCAGCTCATCCGCTCATAGGACCAGAAGATAACGCGCCCGACACCTCTCCAGAATGAACGCATCTCAGTGGCCCGATGAGCCGTTGACAACCACGCCGTCCCGCATGTGCAGCACGCGGTTTCCGTAGGTCGCCGCTTCAGGATTGTGGGTAATCATCACGATGGTCTGGCCCAGGTCTTTATTGAGCTGCCGCAGCAGCGAAAGGACGCTTTCGGAGCTCTTTGTGTCGAGGTTTCCGGTCGGCTCGTCCGCCAGGACGATTTTCGGCTCGCTGATGATCGCCCGCGCCAGCGCCACGCGCTGCTGTTCCCCGCCGGATAGCTCCGAGGGTTTGTGGTGCAGCCGGTCGGTCAATCCCAGCAGCCGGGCGATGAGCTCGAAGCGGTGTGGGTCAAAGCCGTTTCCGTGAATATGCTGCGCCAGCGTGATGTTGTGGTAGGCGTCGAGCGTGGGCAGCAGGTTGAATCTCTGGAAAACGAACCCGACCTTGTGCCGCCGCAGCAAAGTCCGCGCCGCGTCGCCCATTGTGGTCAAATCATTGCCGTCCAGCAGGACGTGCCCGCTGGTCGCCTGCGCCAGCCCGCCCATCACGTGCAGCAGCGTGGACTTCCCGCAGCCCGAAGGACCCATGACGGAGATGAATTCGCCCGGAAAGATCTGAATGCTGACGCCGCGCAGGGCCGCAAATTCAACCTTGCCGCTGCGATAGACCTTCCACAGATTTTCCGTCTTGAGTATCGGCTCCAAAGCCCCCCCCGCACCGTTATCTGTAAAGATAAAGCGATTCTAGCCGCGTTTTCCGCGTCTGCCTAGTATGGCGGGCCCGGTTCGCGCGAAAGCGGAATGTCCCGGCTCTGCGGCAGTGTGCCCGCTACTCGTAGGCCAGGGCCTCCACCGGGTCGCGGCGGCTGGCCAGCCAGGCGGGATAGCAGGCCCCGAGCAAGCCTCCGAGGAGGGCAATCACTCCCGAGAGGAGAATCCATTTGGGGGTGATCAGAATGGTGAGCGAGGGGAACACGGCGAGAATAACCGTGCGCATCAGATAGCTCAGGCCGACGCCCGCCGCATCTCCGACCGCGCAGAGCAAGGCTGTCTCGCTCAGGACAATGCGCACAATGTATAGCTTGGACGCGCCCAGCGACTTGAGCACCCCAATTTCGCGGGTGCGCTCGATCACCGTGGTGTACATCGAGAGGAAAATCACCAGGAAGCCGATGGCCACAGCGATGCTGATCATCACGCGGATGAACACGCTCAGCCCCGGCAGGTTTGACGAGGTCATCAGGGAGATGTATTCCTTGAGCGGCCGCACCTCATAGCGCGGGAGCAGACCGCGCACCTCATCGAGCACGGCCGGCGTGTGATCCGAGCGGTCGCATTTGATGAAGAAGACGGAGGCGCGGTCGTGCGTCCCGGACATCTCCTGCAGCGTGGACATCAGCACGAACAGCCGCGCGCCCTTGCCGTGCTCGACGATCCCGGCGACGTGAAAATCGTGCTCCAGGATGTGAACCGTCTGCCCCACATGCACGTCCTTCGCCCGCGCGTAGACGTCGTCCACCAGAATATCGTCCGGATTATGGAGATCGGTGCCCTTATGAAAGACAAACCCCCCGGAAACCGCCGCGAAGGTCGCCGGGTCGATGCCATAAACCAGATCCAGACCGTTGACCGAATTGAACTGCACCAGCACCGGCGCTACGGCCTGCACGTACGCGAGCTGCTGGAGTTTTTGGGAGATGCTGATGGGCATCGGCGCACCGCTAAAGGCCATGAAGATCGAGGCTGAGGGAGGCTGCACCATGATGTCCGCACCCACTCCTTCGGTGCGTTTCGCCGCATCGAGCAGCAACCCGCTCGTCAGCCCCACCACGATGATGACCAGCGTCACCTCGACGGCAATGGCAATCGCGGTGATCGCCGTGCGCAGCGGGCGGTGGCTTATGTTGCGGACAATCAGGTGGCCGATCAAGGCTGCTTCTCCGCCGGCGCCGCTTCCTTTGGATTCGTCTCCGGCGAGGATTCTCCCACGCGCACCAGCTCCGTCCCCTCGGGCTGCTGCAGGACAAAACGCTCTGCGGGAATCGTCTCGTTGAGCGTCAATCGCACAATTTGAATCTGCAAGTCGTAATCTCCCGCCGGCCGCGCCACGGAAATAGTCCGCGGATACTGCTCCGCGCCAAAGGTATCCCAATCCGCATAGCGGATATCAGTGCCGATCACCCCGCCCGGCTCGAACAACTCGAGCCGCGCCACACGCAGGTCGGCACGGTCAAACCAGATTTTCCTGTCGATCTCCCAATCGGCGGCCGCCGCCTCCGCTGGCCGCACCACGGTCAGCACATAATACCTTGCCGTGCGCTCCTCCGCTTGCTCGATGAGCACCGGCGCCCCTGCCGGAATGGCGCTCCAAAAAATCGCGCTGGTCAGATGCTGCGGACGCAGGTTCTCGATGGGCTTGGCCGAAGGGCGCTCGAGGTGCGCCGGCCCCACCAGAAACTTGTTCTTCGATGGGATGAAGACGCGAAAGGTCTCGCCGTCGCTCTCCATGTCGAAAATGTCGGTGCCCACCACGGGCGCCTGCCCGATCACCCGGATGTTCGCCGGCCGCTGCGCCAGAATGAATCCTCCCACTTGGTGATACTGCTCGATCACTCCCGTATAGGCGGACCCGGCCGTGAGTGTCATCTTCACCGCCGCGTTGAGGGACGCGATCGCCTGAGCCTGCTGATTGAACCGGGCGATGAGTTCTTCCTTCGACGCGGTTTGCGAGGGTGCCGGCCGGCTCGTCGGAGGAACAGCGGTCTTGCGGCTCACCGCGCAACCCGCCGCGAGAAGAGCCGCCAACACCAGGCTGGCAGGCGCAAGAATTCTGTCAGCGATCCGCCGGCGGGGTGTCACGGGCGCGGGCCAGCCGGCTGCGCGGCCCTCTCGCGCAGAGTCCCATCAGCGGCGCTCGTCTTCCGCATCATCATCGGGATTGGCCCGAATCCAAGTGTGGCGGCCGCCCATCCGCGGAGATCCAGGATGCGATGTCAATGACCACCTGTTCGGCCACATGGCCGGGCGTGCTGTATTCCTGCGGCAACGACGGCCCCGTCCCGGTCATAAACAGATGGTTCAGGTCCGGATACAGTTTCAAGGTCACGTTCTTCTTGCCCGCGAGTGCGGTCTTCCATTCCGCGAAGTTCGTCGCTGGAGGAACCTGAAAATCTCTTCCCCCCTGAAGAATCAGGACCGGAATTTTCAGGGCCTTGGCCACGTTCACGGGGCTATACGCGCGCAGGTCCAGCCAGTAGGAAGCAGGCATGTCGCCATCGAGAACTTGCACCGTATCACCCGGCTTGAGATCGGGGCTTTCGATCTTGGCGGCGGAATCCTCAACCTGCTCGAGCCGCTTTTGATCCTGGGGGGAAGGGACGGCCGGCGCCGTCGGAGTTCCGCCGGAGGTAATCACGTAGCGCACTTCTTCCACCAGGAGCTTTTCGAGCGGCTGCGTGTTCCCCGCCAACATCACGATTCCGGCAATCTCCGGATCGTTCGCCGCGATGCGCGGCGCGAGGTAGGCCCCGATGCTGTGCCCGACCAGGAAGACGCGCTTGGGATCCACGCTGGCCTGCTTCGCAAGCAGGCTCACGGCCACGCGCGCATCGCTCATCGTCTCATCGTCCACGGTCAGCTTGGCGGGATCTTCGTTGCTCTGCGCGCCGTATTTCTGCGTGCGCTTCTCATAACGGAAGACGGCGATGCCCCGGCTGGCCAGCCCCCAGGCCACGTCCTTGAGCGGCTTGTTCGGCCCGATGGTTTCGTCCTCATCGTGCGGCCCCGACGCTTGCAGCAGCACTACAGCGGGGAACGGCCCGGCGCCCTTGGGCATGGTGAGCGTGCCGGGCAGTTCGAATTTGCCGTTCACCAGCGTAAGCGGCTGCTCCGTAAAAGTGCTGGGATTGGCATAGCTCGGTGGATTCCACGGAGGCAGAGGCACCTGATGCGGCATGAAGTGGATGCCGGCAATCTTTCCCTCGGGACCAAACGCGATTTCCGCGTCAATCAACGCCTTCTCAAACTTGCAGGTCATGATGACCACGTCATACATCTGGACTTTTCCAGCCCGGATCCCCACCACCGTATCGAAGGAGCCCATCTGCTCAAGCACGCCGGCCCAGGCCGCCGCTAGATGCCCCGCGGGCTGTGCCGCGGCCATGCGCGCGTCGTATTGCGCCTCGACCGCGTCGAATTGGCCCTTGGTGATTTCCTGCAGCACGTTCCTCGCCGCGACCACGCTCGGCGGCACGGGCTGCGTGAGCGACGAGGAAGCCGCCGGCGCCCCACCCGATGCCGCGGGAGCTTGCGGAGGTGTCACTTGCCCCGCAGGAGTCTGCGGTGCGGGTGCTTGCGGTGCGCCCGCCTGCCGGGCCATGCCCGGTCCTGCCACAAACGCCAGCAGCAAAATCGGCACTGCGAGTTTCATCAGAAAGTCCTTTCGGCAGCTCCCGCGCGGCAGGAAAGCCCCCTCCCATGTTAGTGGCCGCGCGCGGAAATGCAAGCGCAGCGCGAAAGTCGCGCGCGTCAGAGCCCGCGCAGCCGAAGGCCAGCCCACCCTGAACTCCCCTGCCAGTGTATGCCAGACGCCGTCGCCACGGGATGCCGCAAATGAAATTCGCTACGGCGCCGGGGACCACAGGAATCCTTGGCGCAAGCCCAGGCGGCTACGCGGATTGTGTGCCGGGCTGCTGCGCGGATGTTTGCTTTCGCCGCTGCGACGTGGCAGCGTAGTGAAGCATGTCTCGCATGGCGGAGGGAAAAAAGCGCATGGCGACGAATTTCAGCAAGGAGCTCCGGGCCACCCCCGGCAAGCGCGTCAAGCTCGCACAGTGGGATCCCGAGGACACACTCGGCTGGGAGAAAGATCACAAGATGAAGCAGAGCCTGGCGCGCACCATCGAGAGGCTTGACGCGCTCCAATATCTCCTCTATGCCGAGCACAAACGCGCCCTGCTAATCGTTCTCCAAGGGCTCGACGCCGGGGGCAAGGACGGAACCATCCGCCACGTGATGTCCGGGGTGAACCCGCAGGGCTGCCGGGTGACCTCGTTCAAGAAACCTTCCGCCGAGGAGCTGGCGCACGATTTTCTCTGGCGCATCCACCGCGCCGTCCCTCCCTATGGCGATATCGGCATATTCAACCGCTCGCATTACGAGGACGTGCTGGTTGTGCGCGTCCACAACATCGTGCCGCAGGAAGTCTGGTCGCGCCGCTACGAGCAGATCAACCAGTTTGAACGGATCTTGCACGAGAACAACATCCGGATCCTGAAATTCTTCCTGCACGTCAGCAAAGACGAGCAGAAAAAGCGGTTTGAGCTGCGCATTCACGACAAGAACCGGCAATGGAAAATCTCTGAATCCGATTTCAAGGAACGAAAATTCTGGAGTGAATACAGCGAAGCCTACGAGGACGCTCTCACCCGCTGCGGCACGCCGGAGGTGCCCTGGTACATCATCCCGGCAAACAAGAAATGGTTCCGCAATCTGGCCGTCTCGCACATCATCGCCGAGACACTCGAGGACATGCACATGAAATTCCCGCCGCCGTCGGTAGACATCAGAAAGCTGAAGTTATAACCGCCACGAGGCCAACCGCCTCCCGCGCCTATGCGGGCAGTATCGGAGAAGCTAGCCGCTGATCCAGGCGCTGCCGGAGAAGCGCGATGTGCGCCGGCGTGGTGCCGCAGCACCCCCCCACGATGCGCGCCCCGGCATCGAGAATGCCGCCCATTCCCGCCGCCATTTCCTCCGGTGTCTGCTTGTAAACCCATCGCCCGTTTTCGAGCACCGGCTTGCCCGCGTTGGGCTTGGCCATCAGGGGCAAATCGCAGGAGGCCCGGAAGCGGCCCACGATTTTTGCCATCCATTCGGTATCAATATCCTTGCCACAGTTCGTGGCGGCGATGTGCGCGCCCGTTGACTGCAGAAATCTCGCCGCCTGCTCGGGCGTCACTCCCATCATGGTGCGTACGTCGCGGCCGTTGCGCATCACATCGAAGGCAATCGAGCCGATGACGCACCGCGCTCCCGCCTCCCGCGCGGCCTCAATCGCCAGGCCCAGTTCGTCAAGCGAGGTCTGCGTCTCAATGATGATGCCGTCCACCCCGGCATCCACCAGCGCCCTGGCCTGCTGGTGGAACGCCTCGCGTGCTCGTTCGACGGAAACCGCGCCAAAGGGCTTCAGCAACCCCCCGAAGGGGCCGATATCCCCCAAAACATATCCGGGGCGGTTGCCAAAGGCTTCCCGGGCAATCCGCACGCCGGCGCGATTGATCTCCTCCGTGTGGTTGGCCACGCCGTGGCGTTCAAGATTGATCGAGGAGGCTCCAAAGGTCTGCGTAATCAGACAGTCGGCGCCCGCCTCTACGTAATTCCGCTGAATCGCCAGAACACGTTCCGGCCGGGTAAGGTTCCAGTGCTCGCCGCAGCC
>JAJXZD010000093.1 GCA_021780215.1 Acidobacteriota bacterium | reverse complement strand
GGAGGTTTTTTCGTCAGCACGGTGGTGAATACATACCAATGGACCGTCACCGACTGGGCCACTGTCGATTATTTCGCCACCCTTCCGATGAACGGCGGCGGAACGCCGTATGCGCCGCAAGCGCAAAAGACCACCCAGAAAATGAAGAAGTGCAAAGGCAAGGCGCGAGTCCTTCAGGGCAACGCTAACACCATAGGACAACCTGGAGGGTTTTCGGGGCCGTCCGTAGGGAACATCCTCGTCACTGCGAACGGCGCGGCGGTCATACCCAGCCAGTTTGGAGGTAAGGGGGCGTTGCGGCCCTACTTGAGCCAAATCAGCGGAGTCTTTCCCAACGCGAACGCCTCGTTCCAAAGTGTGGTTGACGTAATAGGTAGCACGACGGTTCCGAACGTTCAGGCCTTCCTGATGAGCAAGAATCCCGGCGACCTAATCTTGGAGTTGCCCGGGGCGTCGAAAGACTATGGAGTTACCGCCGTAACGCTAACGATTCCCGCAGCCATGCCCTGCCCCGCTGGCACGACGCAGGTGCCGTGATGAGACGACCCTTGAAGATTTGGAGTTGGGCTGGCAGCTACGCAATCATTGGGCTAGTCGGGGCATTTAGCCTACTGGCCCAAGCGCACGGCTGGCCGGCTATTAGGCCCCTAAGCGAAGTACACACCTTCGTCAACCCAGGGGAGCACGGCGGAGATGCTCCGTTTCTGGCGCTCATCAGGGATACGCGAGGCGTTCCCGTTTACAAGGTCGAATGCCACAACGGAAACTATGACGATCAGTCTGAGATGAATTTCTCAGGAGATTTTCAGTGTGCGCTTTTTGCAATCAAGGACAAAGCGCTTACCAGCGGCGACCTGCTCGCCGCCAACACCAAGGATGAGTTGAGCACCGACTGGTGGAACCGGGGCCGCATGATGTCCTACCAGCTTAGCGGGAAGTGTATCGCATACCCGGAGTACAGCACTGACCGGCACTTCAGGCTTCGAGGGATGCTCATTACCATGCGGTTTACGGACATAGCGTGGAGCGCTCGGAAGGATCGGCAGGGCAATCCTATGCTGGCCAAATTTACATTCACGCTTGACGCTGTTCCTGACAGAGCGGCTCGAACCTCAAGGGCCGAACTCCCCGCAGTCCCGAGGCCCCCAGCTTCCTGCTATCCGTGAGGCCAGAAGCGCGGCTGCCGGACCAGGGCATAGCCCAGAGCGCATCCAGGCCCGGTCGGGAGACTCGCGGCGGGTGGCCCACGCTTTGCATTTGATTTTCTGGGTGCCCCGCGCTCGGTTTCCGAGCGTGGGGCCGTTGCGGAACGGAGGTTGTCTTGCGGCAACCTTCCGTCCTTGGGCCTCCTTGATATGCAGCTGGAGTCGTGGTACGAAGAGACTTGGTCGTTCGGCGTTGGTTCGGGCAGCGACGGCGCGTTCAACCCCGCCATCGGAGGTTTTTTCGTCAGCACGGTGGTGAATACATACCAATGGACCGTCACCGACTGGGCCACTGTCGATTATTTCGCCACCCTTCCAATGAACGGCGGCGGAACGCCGTATGCGACGCAGGTGCTGACAGACAAGAACGGCGAGCCGTGCGATCAGAAGATTCTTGGCCGGTTCAACTCGCAGTTCGGCACAAACGCCCCTCTGTCAAGCACCACTGATTTGGGCGCGCGAGGACTGGGTAATGTAACGGATAACATCCTTGTGCCTTTCGCTTTGGGTACTCTTCCCGCTGGCCAGGTGTATGCAGGCCGATTTGGAGGAGGGACATCTGGCACCGGATCCACACTTCACGTTGTGAGCTTTTATGTTGGCACTGTGCCCGGAGATACTACGGGCACGTTGTTCGATATCGCTCAGGTGCATCTCGACCAGGGCAACCCTGATGTGCTTCCGTTCGGCCCGATTTCGCACCTAGACTACGTGCTCACACACAGCGCGGGACCTTGCCCATGAAACTGCATTGGGCAAGATACACAGCGAAAGCGGCTGCTCTTGTGGCAGTAGCCACTGCTCTATCGTTACCGGTCCCAGCGGGTGGTCCAGGGGAATCCGGTTACGACCTGAGGGAAATTTTCGTTCCCCAGACTTCCGAGCTATCCCAGCCGAATCACCCTCTCGGCGCTACGGGTGCCTTCGACATTTCGCCCGATGGAAAAACCCTTGCAGTGGAGTTCGGGACGAGGGAGCCCGACAAGAGAATCACGGACTGGGTGGCTCTGTGGGATATCGAGAGTCAGCGCCTGATAGCGACCAAGGAGGTCGAGCACGACGAACCAAAGCAACTGTACTACGGACTGAAGTCGCGGCCTCCGGTTCCGGGCCCGATCCTTTGGCAGACGAAAGATATTCGATTCTCCCCTGACGGACGGGAGTTGCTAGTTCTTACCGGGCCGAGCCTGGTTGGTTTGAGCTTTCCTGAGTTGAAGGTTCTGTATTCATTTGAGGATCGGGTTGGTCCGGTTACGGAGCAGACCCTGTACAGGCACATGTTCGTCGAGGGCTTCGCGATGGCAGCTAACCGACTGGCGATCCTGGAGCAGATCAGTCACAACTCTCCTAAATGCTGCTCCCTCAAGGTGAAGATCGCCGATCTTCATACAGGCAAACTGGTCGCGGACTGGACCAGACCCGGCCTTAGCCACAGCATCGCCCTTTCTCCGGATGCAAGTCTTTTGGCCCTTACAAATAACCCAGCACCTTGGGGTGTGGGAGCGATTCCCCCGGAAGCTAACAATATACTCATCCTGAACGCGAATTCCGGCGACATCGTCCGGGCATTCAACTCGGGCTCCGCCGCGGGCAATGCGCAATTCGTCGGCGGGGATACGGCACTGATTACAATGCCGATCTATTCCGATTTTGAACCCGGGGACGCCGCGAAACTCTGGAACCTGAAAACGGGACAACTCGAACAGAAACTTGGCTACCCGAAATATGGTCTTCGCGGAGGCATTTCGCTTTCCGCGAATGGAGAACTTTTGGCCGTAGCTGCCTTCTGGCTCAACCCTACGGACGTTAGACTTGACAGGGACAAGCCCAGAGGAGGATCTCGGCTCCTGCTCTGGACCCTTCCGAACGGAAAGCTCGTATATGCATCCGAGAGGCTCGGCCAAGAATACGATTTTGGCGGGCTGCCTATGAATCTGGCATGGGGATCTATGACACCGCCGATCCTGGTGCGCATGTCTGCTTCGGGCGACCGGATCGCCGTTGGGGGTGGCCTAATCTCCGTTTATTCGGTCGAAGCCGTTCATGCCCGGCCAGATAAGTGATGGTCGCTTGAAGTGAGGGATTAGCGCCTTTTGCTGTTCGGTGTGACCGCTAGCCGTGATCCGGCAGGCTCCGGCGAGGCGGTTGCCGCTGGTTAACGGGGAGCGCCCGGAAGAGCGGCGCTTCGCGCCGGGTGGCCCGCGCTTTGCATTTGATTTTCTGGGTGCCCCGCGCTCGATTGCCGAGCGTGGGGCCATTGCGGAACGGAGGTTGTCTTGCGGCAACCTTCCGTCCTTGGGCCTCCTTGATATGCAGCTGGAGTCGTGGTACGAAGAGACTTGGTCGTTCAGCGTTGGTTCGGACAGCGACGGCGCGTTCAACCCCGCCATCGGAGGTATTTTCGTCAGCACGGTGGTGAATACATACCAATGGACCGTCACCGACTGGGCCACTGTCGATTATTTCGCCACCCTTCCAATGAACGACGGTCCGCTGCCGCTCAATCTGGGCCAGTGGTCCGGCCCCGACATCATTCAACGACCGCAACCATGCGAACCGGAAATTCTGAGCGCTGGCAACAAAAAGTTTGGGAGGAACTCTACAGTTAACAACGTTATCGGACCGCCTTTTGCGCATTCGACGTTCGGCCCGCCGGACAGTCGAACGAACCTGGCGCTAAGCTGCTGAATTGTTATCAGAAGCAATAAGCGGGCCAGTCTGCATTTCATGAATCACTTGGCTCACAGCAATAGCGGTAAGAGGCGCTTATGAGATACCGATTAGCGGTCCTTGTGACAGTATTGGCGCTGGCTGCATGTGGGCAGCACTTGATTGGTAAAGAAGTTCAGTCCGCCGCGACGGCGGCGGGTTCGCAGAAACGAGGCGAGCGCTCGGTTTTCAAACTAGTTGCGACGGGCGAAATAACGGACGAAGCCGGGACCAAATTAGGCTTGTTGACTTCGGGTAGGTCTGTTACGACCTTGGGATTCATCACCTTACTGGCTCCGAACGGCGTGAAAGCCACTAGAAAGAACAGCGAATTCAGCTCCCCAGAACAGGCCAAGCGGTATTTCGATCTAGAAATTGGAAGACTCTCAAAAATTCGCAGCCTCAGCACCAAGAGAAACGCAAAGGGCAATATCATCGGGTACCGTGCTGAGGGGGCACGCGAAAGCGGAGGTAACGCTTCCTCGGAGTTTGTTGTCTTGTGGACTTTAGGTTCCGATTTTTTTGAGGTTACGTCTGCGTCTCTGCCTGTTTGCCGGAGGGTTGAACAAGGCAAGTTCTCGCTGAGGTGAAATATTGAAATATCCTCCGGCGCGAAAGTGTCCAGTTTTTTCGGAGGGCTTACCATAGCGCAGCCGTGGCGCGAATGGATGGTTGCATGGCAACAGTTACACCCGTCGTACTCACGAGAGTTCTGAAATCGTCCCCTTGGGCGCGCCACTCTAATTTCTGCCCCGCATTGGGCTTGCGCGGCTCTTTCCGCTTCCCTCGGTGCTGCATTTTGTAGCCTAAGTAGCCCAACGAGCCTGAATCCCAGCCCGGCACGCTCGCACCATTCCCGTCTCCACACTTCGTCGTTCTCTAGCCCTACCGCGTAGAGGACGATCACAGTCTGTTTCGAGTGCCCGAGCCAAAGCCGGATCAGGTCCTCCGGCACACGCGCCCGGCGATGATTCCATCGAGCACGCGGATCACTCGGCGGCTGCCCTTGCTGGTGTCCGCCTCCAGCGCCAGACATTCCCTCGTGTCAAGAATGAAACGATCCTAGTAGGCAGGCGTTGCGGAAATCGTGGCATGCCAGCGGCATTGTGTGTAATCTACTTGGGCCGAGATTTGCGGCAGACACAAGGAGAGGCGGCGATGGGGAAATTTGGCTGGGGACTGCTGATTGGATTGCTGACGTTTCCGGTGCTTGGAGCGATCTACCTTCTGAGTGGCAGCGCGCCGGCGGCCGTGACGGACCATCCGTTTCCATTTGAACGGCTGATTGCAGGCGTTGCCTTGGGGGCGCACATTCACCGCGATGCACCGAAGCGGGATCTTTCGAGTTTTACCACTGCCGATATCATCGCCGGGGCGGATTCCTACCGCAAAGGCTGCGGCGGGTGCCACGGTCTTCCTGAAGTGACGCGCGTGCGGCCGGAACCGGCCATGTATCCGCCTCCTCCACAGCTCTTTACCCCGGACGGTTACGTGACTGATGACCCGGTCGGCGTCACCTACTGGAAAATCAAGAATGGAATTCGCATGACGGGAATGCCCAGCTTCGAAAAACTGTTCACGGACGAGCAAATGTGGCAGATTGCAGCCTTGCTGGCCAACGCGAACAAGCTGCCCCCTCAGGCGCTCGATACCCTGAAGCAGCCGCTATTCCCGCCGCCCCCACCTCCGCCTCCCTCGGGCGCGGCGCCCTCCCGCCCGGCCGCCCCGAAGCCGGCCAAGTAAGTCTTCTCGCTGTGATCGGAGGAGCCGCTGGGCTCGGCGGCTCTTCCGGCCGCAGACGGATTGAATCCAGTCAATCGTTAGCCGCCACAGTCTGGGATTAGAAATCTACGTGGAGGCGAACGGCGGGGACGATCACGGGGCCGCGGACCTTGTTATAGCCCGGATTGTTGATGTGCTGGAAGTCGAACGACGCGAAGAATCCCTGCCATAGGTGCGCGGTATAGAAGCTTTCGACGATTTTCTCCGGGCCATAAGTGAGTCCACCATCGCCCAGGATGAATCCCAATCCGCCGAGAGCCAGGTACTGCTGGTGAGCAGCCACAATGCCGTTGGCGACAAAGGCTGTGCCCACGCGGTCGTTCGGGCGGTGCCAGGCATTGCCTTTGGTGAACACTCCGAGTTCTCCGGTGCGATCCACTTCCGTGTAGGCGAAGGATTCGTTGCGCCCATCGCTCCATCCCAGCCGTCCGAAAATGCCCACATCCGCGGCAATTTCCTGCTCAAAATTGAGGCCGAAGCCGTACTTGTGCCTCCCCTGCCGCCGCGTCGAGACAATGTCTGGCACCGGCGTTTCTCCGGCACGATAGTCGGCGATGGCCTGCTCGTAATTGCCCATATCGGCGTGGTTCAGATAGCTCAGGAGGCGCACGACCCCCGGGCGATGGGCGATGCGTTTGCCGCGAACCTCGAACTCTAGATTCTCCGAGCGGGCGCGGGCCAGATTGGCATCCAGATAGATTCCATTGGCCACTTTGGGCATGAGGGCCTCAGCGAAGCGCACGGTCCACCAGCGGTCGTCGTATTCGAGGAGGATTGCATCGGTGTACCCTCGGGTGTTGGAGGCGTAGTCATACGCGCCGTCGTCGTCAATCGCCCAGTTCAGGAATTGCAGATGGCTGTCCGAGCCGTAGGAGTTCTGGTCGAAGAAATCAGGCAGAGAGAATTTCCCGATGCGAATCTCGATTCGTCGCGCGGGCAGGGAAGTGGCCAGGTGAAGCGGATCGCGCTCGGCATCCACCCGCTCGCTGCTGAGGGGGATGATCTGCCGGATCATCAGCCGGGCCAGATAGGGCGCCGAGCTGAGAGCGCTATTGCGCACCACGTCCAGATTCGGGAATCCGGCAACGCCCAGGGTATGGCTCAGCCCCTCTCCCTCGGCGGCTTCCGTATCAAGAAATAGTTCCGTCGTCGGCGTGAGTTCGTACCCGAGATAGACGGTGTACACCTCTGAGGTGGCGTCTTCCGCGCCCGGCTGGAGGCTGTTCGGCCCACTGTAGGCCGCCGGGAATGAAGGATGCCATTGCGAAATGACGTTGGCCTGGGCGGAAATCCAGTAGCGCGCTGTGTCTGAGTGTGGAAGGAGCGTAAGTCGGCCTTGCTCGTCGGCGCCGGACGGGCCGACGCCATCGTCATCTGAGGAAGCTGCAACTACAGCCTGCGATTCCGCCCCAGCCGAAGAATTCACGACCTGCGCGCTCGCCGCAGGCGCTGGCGGTTCGCCCTGTGCCTCCATAAAAGGCGCCACCGAAACCAAAGCGAGGGCCAGGGAGAGCGCCTTGAGAACCAATGGCGCCCTCCAGAATTTGAGACATGTGCTGACATTCCTACAATACTTAGGCATGAGGTAAGAATCGCTAATTCCTAGATGCAACGCATTTTCACTACAAAAGAGAGCTATCGTTCTTGTAACGGGGTGTCAATAAAATGTAATTCGCTCTGAAATACCGGTTTGGGATCGCGTCTATCCCTTCGATAGGCCAGTGCCTTTCTCGCGGGACTCGCTGGCAACCGTGAGTAGCGCAATGAAAGCCCTCGCTACGAGGGTACGAGATGAAATCAGTCTGGCACCCTGGAAAAGTCATGTTCAGGTCCAGCGCCCGTGCCAGACGATTTCCACGCTGGCTTCAAGCCGCGGTTCGTCTGTCGCTCTTTCCGTGGTCACGGGCTCCTTCTCGGGTAATTCAAGGATGTGGGGCATCGAAAGGACCCAGCGCCCCACAATAAAATTGCCCTCAGCCTCATCGGCCCACACCCAAGTGCAATATAGCTCCTGCCGCACGGTGAAATTGATCGGTGCCTTCGTCGTGTCGCGCATCTTCCCCTTCTTCCGCGAAATGGTCCCGCTTCGAGCGGGCTACACATAGCCTCGCGCAAAGCATTCCGTTTGTGAGATGGGGATCTTTCTTTGGCAGGGAAGACTCCCGCTCTCTCGAGTTGTTCCATCCACGAGAGCAGGCGGGAGACAGGAAAAATGTCCGGTCCTACGCTGGCTCTTCGCGGAATCCCCGGCGGCGGACGCCGCCGGAAGGTTCTGGCTCCTGGCTTACGGGTTCCATATACTCAAAATGCCTCAGTGGCCGTGGCTTTTGGCCTCGGGCTTTGATACCATACCCCCCTAGGGTAATCAAGGAAAATGTCGCACTTATCACGAGAAAAGCTGGATCTCCTCACCCGCACCAAGAAGGTGATCGGACAGCTCGAAAGCGTCCTGCGCGCGCTGAACGAAGAGGAACAATGCGCGGAGGTGTTGCAGCGCCTCGCCGCCGCGCGCGGCTCCATCAACAGCCTCATGGGCGAATTACTGGAGGACCACATCCGCAACCACATGCCGCACAACTCGAAGTCCTCCGAGGAAGCGGCCAACGATGTGATCGAAATCGTTCGGACCTATTTGAAGTGAGTGTACGCGCAGGTGGATCCCGCCGCGCTCTTACGCGGACATGGCAAACACGGGCTTCACGACTTTGCCGGCAGCCTGATCGCTGACTGCCTCATTGATCCGCTCGAAATCATAGCGGGAAATGAATTTGTCGAAGGGGAAGCGGCCCGCCAGGTGCAGATCAATCAGGCGCGGAATGAATTCGTCCGGCACGCTGTCTCCCTGAACGATGCCGCGGACGCTCAGGCCGCGCAGCATCACCATCCGCATATCAAGCTGCATCCCGCCGGGCGGGATGGCCACGAAGCCGAGGCGTCCTCTGGTCGCAAGCGAAGCAAGCGCCTGCCGACCGCCTTCGGCGTGACCGGTGGTATCGAGCGCGCAATGCACACCTCCGGAGGTGAGATCGCGAATCTCTTCGCCGGTGCGATCTCCGGGACGCGTCCCCAGGACGCGCGTGGCGCCCAGCGCACGGGCCATTTCCAGGCGCGATGCGACGACATCTATGGCCACGATTTCCCGGCAGCCGGACACCACAGCGCCGAGGACTGCGCTTAACCCTACCGGCCCGGCACCAAAAATGGCGATCGTCTCGCCCGGCTCCGGTCGCAGCGCATTCATCACCGCTCCCGCTCCGGTCTGGACGCCGCATCCCAGCACGCCAAGAATTTCGAGCGGTGCGTCACGCCGGACGGGAATCGTGTTTCGCGGGCGCGCAACGACATGCGTTGCGAACGACGATTGGCCAAAGAAGTGGCCGTGCACCAATTCGCCACCCTTGTGAAACGTGCCGGGGAGGCCGCATCGCGCGTCCGTGAAATTCAGCCCCGTCGTCTCCGCACAATACGCCGGATTCCCGCCGCGGCACGCCTGGCATGCACCACAGGAATCGTATGTGAGCACGACGGGATCACCGACACGCACTTTCCCTGCACGTTCACCCACCCACTCGACGATCCCTGCGCCTTCGTGCCCCAAAACGGCCGGCTTGGGAACGCCCATGGCCCCGTCGCGGGCCTTCACATCGGTATGGCAAAGCCCGCAGCCCACCGTCCGGACCAGTATTTCCTCCGGTCCCGGCTCGCTAAGTTCCAGTTCCTCGATGGAAAATTCGCCCTGCCCTTCGCGCGCCACCGCCGCCCGAACTTTCATGAGCGGCGGTTGAGGGCGGCGAGCACACGGCCGGGCGTCATGGGGAATTCGAGTATGTGCACGCCGGTGGCGTCGAAAAACGCGTTGGCGATGGCCCCGGCTGCGGCGGCCATCACTTCCTCTCCAGCGCCGGTAGATCTCTGGTCCAATCGCTGCACGACGATGGGGGTAACCTCCGGGCACTCCTCGAAGCGCAGGATGGGATAGCTGTTCCAGTCGAGGCTGGTGACGTTCGTGGCGTTGAAGGTGATCTCCTCGTGCAGCATGCGGCTGGCGGTCTGCACCAGCTGCCCGCTGATCTGATTCTCGATGAACGCAGGGTTCACAGCCAGTCCCGCATCAATCGCGCCGTATAGATGCTTCACGGCAATGTGCCCGGTCGCCTTGTTGACCTCGATCTCCGCCACAGCTCCGCCGTAGGAAGTGAGATGGGTGCCGAGGCCGATGCCCCGCCCGCTCACCACGGTCGCGCTCGACAGCTTCGACGCGGGTGGACGCGCGTTCCAGCGCGAGGCATGCGCCACCGCGTCGAGCACTCCAAGCCAGCGGTCATTCGCGATATTGCGCCGGCGGAACTCGTACGCGTCCAGGCCCGCCTGCCGCGCCAGCTCATCGATGGTCTGCTCCGAAGCGAAGGAGAACGACAAGTCGAGCGGCGAGCGCAGCCACGCCGCCTTCAGGTACTTCACCCCGGGCACCTGATGATTCACCAGCCGCACGCTTGGAATGGTGTACATCCCGCCGCAGTCCGCCGGATTCACCTGCTGAGCCATGCCGAGGCGCCATTCCGCCGCGGGCCTTCCCAGCGCCAATTGCTCGGAGGTCTCGACGGCGCACCAGTTGTGGTGCCAGCCGTGATACTCGTAGGCGATGATTTTCCCCTGCGCATCGGCGGCGGCGCGGACTTCTCCGACGTGCGCGGGGCCGTAGTTGTCCCAGCCGTGCTCGTCCCAGCGCATGAATTGCAGGCGCACCGGCCGGCTTGCGAGTTGCGACAAAATGGCGCCTGCCTGCGCGGCATCGTCATAGCAGCTGTGCCCGTAGGTGCCGGATCCCTCGTAATACTGCACGCGCACCTGATTGGCTGCCAGCCCCAGCACGCGGGCCAGCGTGTTACGCGTGGAGTAGACGTCCTGCGTCGAGCAGATCACCAGCGCCGAATCGGGCTTCACATCAGCCAGCGCACCGTTTGGCCCGAAGCCGGCATGAGCCTGGTAGGGCCCATGATAGGTCCAGCTGAC
>JAJXZD010000031.1 GCA_021780215.1 Acidobacteriota bacterium | reverse complement strand
GCGCAGCGACCACCCCGGTGTGTTCCTTCCCGACCCATTCCGGCCGTAGGCAAGAATCTCCGGCGGAGTCTTCCCTTCGTTTCCCGGGCAGAAAGGGCACGCTCTCATCCCTTTGATCTGCACACTCTCGCGCACAAAGTCCGTCGGGCGCTTGGCGCGGTCCGTGGAAATAATCACCCAGCGTCCTGTGATGGGATCCTTGCGAAGTTCCGGCACCCCTGCTTCCCTTCCGGCGTGCACCCCGCGCGCCTGCACCCGCCTTGCAACGCATTCTACTACGGAGAACCGACCACGCGCTTCCTGCCTTGGTCAGTGCAGATCAGGAGTAAATGCTCCCTTGTGCAGACGCACCTCGGGTGGAGCTCCGGGGCGAGCCTCGATCGCCAGCACATCGAAGCGACACGCTGCGGTGCCGATGCGCCGCGAACGGAGAAATTGCCGCGCCATGCGCGCCAGGTGACGCCGCTTCTCGGCGTCCACGGCATCCTCAGGCCGCGGCTGTCCCGGCCCTGTGGCCGAGCGCGTCTTGACCTCGACAAAGGCCAGCACCGGACCGTCGTAGCCGGCCATGTCAATTTCCCCTTTGACTCCAGGGACGGTGTAGTTTCGCGCCACCATAACGTATCCCTGGCGGCGAAGATACCAGTAGGCGTAGGTTTCTCCGCGAATGCCCGCGCGCCGGGCGCGCATTCGCGGCGCCTCCCCGCCGGCTTCGGCCAGTCCTTTGCGGGCCGCAAAATTCACAATGCCGAACATCACGCGAGCCAGCAACATTCTCTCCTTCACGCCCGCTCTCAGAGCGCGCTTTCGGCTTCGCGGATGCACGCGTCGAGGGTACGCACCGCGAAGTCGGCCTGCTCCTCGTCAATCACCAGCGGCGGGCAGATGCGCAGAGTGTTCTCTCCGGCGCCGAGGAGCAATAGCCCCTTGCGGAATGCCGCTTCGATGACGCGGTTGCGCAGCTCGGGTGCCCGCTCCCTGGTCCTCTGATCGCGGACGAATTCGATGCCAATCATCAGACCCTTCCCGCGAATGTCGCCCACGGTCGTATGCCGCTCGCGCCAATCGGCGGTCCTTTGGAGAATGAATTCTCCGATACGTGCGGCGTTGGCGATGGCGCCATCCTCGAGCACGCCGAGCGTGGCCAGGGATGCGGCGATGGCCACGGGATTGCCGCCGAAAGTGGAGGCGTGCGCGCCGGCCTTCCAGTCCATCACCTCCGCGCGGGCGATGGCCGCGCTCAGCGGCAGGCCCGAGGCGATGCCTTTGGCTGTGCAGAGAATGTCCGGCTCGATCCCGGCATGCTCGGCCGCCCACCATTTTCCGGTGCGCCCCATGCCGGACTGCACTTCATCCGCCACGAGCAGGATTCCATGCTTGCGGCAGAGGCGCTCGAGGCTGCGCAAAAATTCCGCGGGCGCGGCCATGTAGCCGCCCTCGCCCTGAATTGGCTCGATGACCACCGCGGCGATTTCCTCCGGGTCCACGATGCGCTTGAAGAGCTCGTCCTCGATGTGCGCGAGCGCGTCGGCAGCGGCGTATTCGGGCCGGACGCCGCGCGCGCCGCGATAAGTATCCGGATACGGCGCGTGAAAGACGCCCGCGAGCAACGAGCCAAAGCGCTTTCGCTGGACCGCCTTGCTGGCGGTGAGGGAAAGCGAGCCGAGGGTGCGTCCGTGGAAGCAGCCGTAAAAGGCGAGAAATTTGTCGCGGCGGGTGTGGTATCGAGCCATCTTCAGCGCCGCCTCGATTGCCTCCGTGCCCGAGTTCCCGAAATAGACGCGCTTTGGCCCCGCGCCGGGCGCGATGGCTGCCAGCTTCTCGCCCAGCTCGACCATTCCCGGATAATAAAAATCCGTGCCCGACATGTGGATCAACTCGGCGGCCTGCCTTTGAATCGCGGCCACCACCTTGGGATGGCAATGGCCCGTGGCCACCACGGCGATTCCCGCGGCGAAGTCGAGAAAGACATTTCCGTCCACGTCTTCCACCAGCGCCCCGCGGCCCCTGCGAGCCACCAGCGGGTAATCGCGCGTGTAGGAAGGCGAGATCACGCCGCGGTCGCGCTCGATGATTTTGCTGGCCTGCGGGCCGGGCAGCGCGGTGATTAGATGTGGAAGCTTGTGTTCGGCGGTCTGCATGGCGTCCTCCCAGAAGGGGAATCTTCCCGGGGCGCAGCGCCGCCGGGGATAGTCCGGGTATCAGAGCCTGGGGAGAGATTAATCTACGCCGAAGAGGCTGGGGCGCTCGCGCGACGGCTGCGCGTGCGGAAACTGCTCGTGCGATGGGGAATTCCTCATTTGTACTTCCAGCGGACGCCGCCGTCCTTGGTGTCTTCAATCATGATACCAGAGTCCGCGAGTTGCTGGCGAATCTCATCGGAGCGTTTGAAATCGCGGCGCCGCCGCGCCTGCTGCCGCTCCTCGACGAGCGCCTCAATCTGCGAGACGGGCAACGCCTGCCTGGTCGCCCCGAATCCGAGGGCGCGGAGCTTTTCCTCGTCGTCGTCGGCGAGCAGGGACAGCACGCTATCGAATTTTTCCATCGCCGCAACCGCGCGCGGCGCATCCTGCTGGCGGAAGGTGCCGCGGTCCATCGCGGTATTGGCATCGCGCACCAGGTCGAAGACGGCGGCCAGGGCCATGGCGGTGTTGAGATCGTCCGCCAGGGCGGCGTCGAAATCGGCTTCGGCCTTGTCAATGCGCCCGCGAATCTCCTCATTCGAGCCCTCGGGAAACTGCTCGACCTT
>JAJXZD010000241.1 GCA_021780215.1 Acidobacteriota bacterium | reverse complement strand
TCCGGGCGGATGTGCCGGCACTTTTCCGAGGATTTCGGCCTCTACACGCGCGTGGCGCGCTTTCACAATGTCTACGGGCCATGGGGCACATGGTATGGCGGGCGCGAGAAAGCCCCCGCAGCCATCTGCCGGAAAGTCATCGAGGCCAAGATTTCCGGCAGGCACGAGATTGAAGTCTGGGGCCCGGGAAATCAGACCCGCAGTTTCATGTTCATCCATGACTGTCTCAAAGGCATGGACCTGATCATGCATTCACATATCGAGGAACCCATCAATCTGGGCTCCAGTGAAGCAGTCACCATCAATCAATTGGTGGACCTCGCAGAGGAATTCGCCGGGATCAAGCTCAAGCGAAATTACGACCTGAACGCACCCAAGGGCGTGAACGGGCGCAATAGCGACAACACGCTGATCAAGAAATACCTTGGCTGGGAACCGGACACGCCCCTGCGGGCGGGCCTTGAGGCGACTTATCGCTGGATCTACGACCAGTACATGGCCCGCGAGAGGGGCGCTTCCGGCGTGGTTCGCGAATCGGCCGCCGCGGGATAAAAATCTCGCGCTCGAAGCGGCATCAACCCCATCCGCGGCCGGAAAGACAGAATTGCCTGCCGCGCGTCCGGAGAGCACGGTTTCCGTATCGAAAGGCTTGGGAAGCGTTATGTGCGGAATCTGCGGCGCCATAGGCATCGAACCCCGGGAAGCAAGTGAGATAGTGGTGCGCCGCATGATGGCCGCCATGGTGCATCGCGGCCCTGACAGTGAAGGCGTCCTGCTGGCCTCGCCCGCCGCCGTCGGAATGCGGCGGCTGAGCATCGTGGATCTGCCGGGAGGTAGCCAGCCCGTCTGGAACGAGACGGACACGCTCGCGGTCGTCTTCAACGGGGAAATCTACAATTTTCGCGAGCTGCGAGGCGAACTCGAAGCTCTCGGCCACCGCTTCCGCACGCACTCGGACACCGAGGTAATCGTTCACGCCTACGAATCCTGGGGCGAGGGCTGTGTCCGTCGGCTGCGCGGCATGTTTGCGTTCGCTGTGGTGGAATTGCCGGAGGGCCGCTCCGGACGGGCTGCGGCGGTCTTCCTCGCGCGCGACCGCCTGGGCATCAAGCCGCTCTACTATGCCGTCTCCGGCGGCGCGCTGCTCTTTGCCTCGGAGGTGCGCGCCCTGCTGGCCGCCAACATCCTGCCGGTACAACTCTCCTCCGCGGCCATCGCCTCCTATCTATTGTTCGGGTCCGTCGGGGAACCCTCCACCATCGTGGAGGGCATCGCAGCGCTCCCGCCGGGCCATACGATGCGGATTTCCGCTGGCGCGCCCGTATCATCTCCTGAGCCGGTCCCTTATTGGACGGCCATGCCCGAGCCCGAAGGCTTCGCAGATGCCACGCAGCGCCCGGGAGACAAGCGCGCGACTGCGCAGCACGTCCGCAAGCTTCTCGATGACGCCGTCGGCTCGCATCTCATCGCCGATGTTCCGATTGGCATCTTTCTAAGCAGCGGGCTGGACTCCGCGGCCATTGCCGCCCTCGCGAGCCGCACGCGCCGCGGCATTCACACCTTCACCGTGGCGTTTCCTGAAGCGCAGTTCAGCGAAGCGGAAAGCGCCCGCCGCATTGCCCGCCATCTGGGAACGGAGCACCTCGAAATGACCCTCTCGGACCGGGAGATGACGGCGCGTCTGGACGAATCCGTCGCCGCCTTCGACCAGCCCAGCATGGACGGAGTCAATACGTATTTTGTTTCCTGGGCGGCTCGCCAGGCAGGATTGAAGGTTGCTCTCTCCGGCCTGGGCAGCGATGAACTGTTTGGCGGGTATGCCACGTTTCGGGCAACTGCCGCTGTAGGGCGTGTGACATCTCTGGCGCGGCTTCTTCCCCGGCCTGTGCGCGCGGCGGGGGCGGGGATTCTGGCGCGCGGGGGGTGGACGGGATCTCCGGAAAAGTGGCGCAAGGTTTCCGCGGCGTGCCTCGATCCGGACTCCTTCCCGCACCCGTATTTCTTCACGCGCCTGCTTTTCTCGCCGCGCGTAGCCTTGGCTGCGCACCGCGGAGAAGCCGTTTCGTGGCGATCGCAACCCTGGTGGCGCCGGATGGAAGATGGCGCGCGCGCGGTGCGCGAGAGGGACAATTTTTCCGGAGTCTCCTGGCTCGAATTGCGCTTCTACCTTCTGAACACGCTGCTGCGAGATACCGACGCGCTGAGCATGCGGCACTCCCTTGAAGTGCGCGTTCCGTTTCTCGACGCGCCGCTCGTCGAAGGCGTTCTTGCGCTTCCGCAGTCTGCTAAACTTGATGGCTCGCGGCCCAAAACGCTGCTCAGGCAGGCGCTGGGCGATTTGCTGCCAGAGGAGGCTCTGGCGCAGCCGAAGCGAACTTTCACTTTCCCGTGGGAGCGATGGTTGCGCGGTGAACTGGGCGGGCGCGTCGCTGCCGGATTGCGGGACTGGTCGCCGGCGCTGGACGCGCACATCGCCGGGAGCTTCGCCGCCGCGGTGTGGAGCGATTTTCTCCGCGGCCGAACGACGTGGTCGCGCCCCTGGAGCCTCTACGTTCTGAACGAATGGGTGAAGCGAAATGTTCGCGCCGCCCAGCCGGACGCAGCGGGCAGAGCCAAGCCCATGGCGATATCCGCCGCATGAGGAGCGCCAGGCGCGCCAGCAGGACGACTCGATGATCATATTGGGCATCAATGCGTATCATGCCAATGCCGCCGCGGCGATTGTCGCGGACGGCCGCCTGCTCGCTGCGGTC
>JAJXZD010000067.1 GCA_021780215.1 Acidobacteriota bacterium | reverse complement strand
ACCTTCTGTTGATTACCGCCGACCATGGCTGCGATCCGGATCCCGCCTTTCCCACCACGGACCATTCCCGCGAGTACGTTCCGATTCTCGCGTATGGCCCCGCGGCGAGGCATGGGGTCGCCCTGGGCGTGCGCACTACGCTTGCCGATATGGGCCAAACCGTGGCGGAAAATTTCGGGGGGACGCTCCCGCACGGGATAAGTTTTCTCCGCGAGGTTGCCGCTGCGTGAGTTACAACGCTGCTGCAAAGAGGCGAATGCGCCGCCGGGATATGCGGAAGCGCAGGAAAGGGATGCGGCTGGCCGGCGTCGCGAAGCCCGGATAATTCAAGCGGGAATTGGGGAAGTGAGCGGATCCTTCAATCGGCGGAGGATGCGCTCGGCGCGTAATATCCGACGCGAGTGCGCACCGTCAGGTGCTTCATCCCCTTGGGAGGAATAATCTTGACCTGCACGGTGCGGAAAGTGCCGTCGCGAGCCTCGTTGGTGGGATAGTACCCGAGCGTGTATTGATTGCGGATATCGCGTGCCACCTGCTCGCAAATAGGCGTCACCTGGTCGAGTGTCTGCGGGAAATAGGCGCGCCCTCCGGTTGCCTGAGCCAGTTCCGTGAGGATTTTTACGGAGTGGCGAACCATTCTGCCCTCGCTCTTGCGGTCCTCCTGGCTGAAGACTCCGATGGCGTATATGGCGGCGTCCGATTTTTCGGCGACCTTGATGGTGTCCGCAAACGTCTCGCGGCTGGCATCGTCGTCTCCGTCGGTGATCAGGAGGAGAACGCGCTTGTCCTTGTGGCCCTTCTTGAGGTGGTCCAGCGAGCCGATCACCGCGTCGTAGAGAGCGGTCATTCCGCGCGCGTCAATGCGGGAAAGGGCCTCGTCGAGATTTTTCCGGTCACTCGTGAAAGCTCCCGTGGTGTCCAGGTAATACTCATCGTTGAAGTTGACCACAAAGGCTTCATCCTGCGGATTGCTCGTGTTGACGAAGGCCATGGCCGCGGCGCTGACCTGCGCTCTTTTCTCGCGCATGCTGCCGCTGTTGTCTATCACCAGTCCCATGGTCACAGGAATGTCACCATTGGAGAAGAAGGAGAGTTTCTGGCGGACCTTGTCTTCGAACACTTCGAAATTATCCCTGGTGAGGTTGGGAACGAACTGGCCGTGCGCATCGGTCACCGTCACATGCAGCGCCACAAGCTCCACCTGCGCCTTCAGCGCGTGGCTTGGAGCAGCCTGCTGGCCGATGGCCCATGCACTGGGCGGCGGAGGGTCCGGAGAAGGCAGAGGTGGCAAGGCATCTTGTGCCTCGGCCGAGCAGGGAATCAGCGCGGCGCTCAGCAGAAGCAGTGTGAATAGAGCGGCGCGCAATCTACAGATGTCCCAACGCGTAGTATCCGCTCCGGGCATACACCGTGAGCGGGGGCAGGCCTTTCGGCGGGTGCAGCTTGACTTTGATTTTTCGCCACTTTCCATCGTGGGCATGGTTGCTCGGCCGGTATCCCAGTACATACTGATTGCGCAGGTCCATGCTGATTTTGGTCGCGATGTCCGGCAGATCGCTGAGATTACGCACCACGAACAATCGCCCTCCGGTCATCTGCGTCAGGTCATGGAGCAAGGCTGGCCCTCCTCGTTCCTCGGGCGTCGGCCCACCGTCCGGTTCGAACAACCCAATGGCGTAAATCTGGACATCCGCTTCCCGGACGAATTTCCGGATTTCCGTTTCCGTGTACCTGCTGTGATTATCGCCCCCGTCCGATATGATGAGCAAAGCTTTCTTCGTGTTGTGTCCAGTATGCATCTGGCTCAGGCCCAGGTAGACGCCGTCGTAGAGCGCGGTCAGTCCGCGTGCGGCGGTGTACAGCAGGCGGTCCTGCAGCTGGTCCACGCGGGTGGTGAAGGCGCTGTCGAGCTGCGCCCGGTCATTGAAATCCACCAGGAAAAATTCATCCTGGGGATTTGCCGTGCGGAAAAATTGCACCGCGGCCTTGCGCGATTTCTCGATTTTGTCCGACATGCTCCCGCTCATGTCGAAAATGACTCCGATGGAAACCGGGACGTCTTCGCTTATGAAGCGCACGATTTCCTGCTCCTCCCCGTCCTCGAAAACGCGAAAATCGCTTTGTTCAAGGCCGGTCACCAGGCGGCCCATCGGATCGGTAACCGACACGCCGACCAGAGTCAGGTCGGTCTCCAGCCGGATGGGTTTCCCTGCGGACAGCTTCTGCTCGGTGGCGGGAGGGGAGGGCTGAGGTCCGGAGGAAGTCTCTTGACACGAGGCAGGGGAGACAGGCCAGCAACCCAGCAGTATGCTCAGCGCTGCGCCAACCGCCGCAGGCGCCCAATGCCAACGTGGATGCGCCGCACGGTCCATCCCCAATGCCCCCGAACCGCGTGCCCAGCATTTTACCACTGACAAGACGCTTAGCAACTGGCATCCCGCGGGACGAGCGCGCCGTCGGGCATAGCCGGCCGTGCTAGTATGGTGGCGGCGCCGCGCGCCGGCATTCCATGACACATCCCGCTCCCGAAACCATCCTGGCAGTGATTCCCGCGCGCCAGACCTCGGTGCGCTTTCCTGGCAAGCCGCTGGCGCCGATTGCCGGGCGCCCCATGATTCAGCACGTCTACGAGCGCGTACGGCGGGCACAGCTCGTCTCTCGCGTCATCGTGGCCACGGAGGATGCGGCCATTCGAGAGGCCGTGGGCGCGTTTGGGGGAGAGGCGATGCTTACGCGTTCGGACCATCGCTCGGGAACCGATCGCGTTGCCGAAGTTGCTGCTCACCTGGAAGCCGGAATCTATGTGAATGTCCAGGGGGACGAGCCGTTGATTGATCCGGGGACAGTGGACGCTCTCGCTGCTGCCCTCCTCGATGATTCCGAAGTCTCCATTGCCACGCCCTGCACCGCGATTGCACAGCCGGGCGACATCATGGACCCGAACATCGTTAAGGTGGTCCGTGATTTTGAGAGCAATGCTCTCTACTTTTCCCGCGCTCCGATTCCCTGGGTGCGCGGCCGCGAGGACGCCGTGGTGGCGCACCATTGGAAGCATCTGGGGCTGTACGCGTTCCGCCGTAATGCGCTTCTCGAATTTCCCACCTTGCCTCCCGGCGATCTCGAGCGCCTCGAGCAGCTCGAACAGCTTCGCTGGCTGGAGAACGGCTTTCGCATCCGGGTGGTGGAGACCGCCTACGATGCCGTCAGCGTGGATGTTCCCGCGGATGTCGAGCGCGTCGAGGAAATCCTTCGCAAAATTTCATAGGTTGCGCCTGCGATGGCCCGCAATCCTGAATTGACACGCGCGCGCATTACCCCCATAATTCACCAGGCAGCGATTCCTCGGAGGATTTCCAGGACCTTGCGGACCGGACCGAAGTACATCTTCGTCACCGGTGGCGTGGTCTCTTCCCTGGGTAAAGGCGTGGCGGCGGCCTCAATGGGCTGCCTGCTCGAAAGCCGCGGCCTGAAAGTCACCCTCCAGAAGTGCGACCCCTACCTCAATGTGGATCCCGGGACGATGTCTCCCTATCAGCATGGCGAGGTGTTCGTCACAGACGACGGCGCGGAGACCGATCTCGATCTGGGGCACTACGAGCGCTTCACTTCGGCGCATTTGACCCGCGATCATAACTGGACCAGCGGTCGCATCTACGAATCGGTCATCGCCAAGGAGCGGCGGGGCGACTTCCTGGGTAAGACGGTGCAGGTTATCCCGCATGTCACCGACGAAATCAAGGCCGCCTTTCGCAAGGTGGCTGACGATGTGGATATCGTCATCGTCGAGATTGGCGGGACGGTGGGCGACATCGAATCGCTTCCGTTTCTCGAGGCGATCCGCCAGATGCGCCTTGAGCTCGGCGCGGACAACACCGTCTTTGCGCACCTCACTCTGGTCCCGTTTATTCCCACTGCCGGGGAGCTGAAGACCAAGCCCACGCAGCACAGCGTCAAGGAAATGCTCGGCATCGGCATCCAGCCTGATATCCTGATTTGCCGCAGCGACCGGCCCCTGGCCACCGACCTGAAGAGCAAAATCGCGCTGTTCTGCAACGTCGCCGAGTCCTGCGTCATTTCGGCCACGGACGTTGCCAATATCTACGAAGTGCCCATGTCCCTCGCCGCGGAGGGGCTTGACGAACAGCTTTTGCGCCTGTTGCACATGGACGTGCCTCCGCGCGACCTGAGCCGCTGGCTGGCCATGCTGGAATCTCTCGAGCATCCGCAGGGCGAGGTCCGCATCGGCGTGGTGGGCAAGTACGTGCAACTCGAAGACGCCTACAAGAGCCTCCGCGAAGCGCTTGTCCACGGCGGTCTCGCCAGCCGGCAACGGACAGTCATCGAATGGATCGAGGCAGAGGAGATTGATTCTCCGTCCACCGCCGAGAAGGTGCTGCGCAATGTGGATGGCATTCTCGTTCCGGGCGGTTTCGGAAAGCGCGGTATTCTCGGCATGATTCATGCCATCACCTACGCGCGCGAGAATAAGGTTCCATTTTTCGGCATCTGCCTGGGGATGCAATGCGCCACGATTGAGTATGCGCGACGGGTTTGTAAGCTCGAACGCGCCGACAGCACGGAATTCGATCCCTCGACGCCTCATCGCGTCATCTATAAGCTGCGCGAACTTTTGGGAGTGGATGAAATGGGCGGGACCATGCGCCTAGGGGCGTGGCCCTGCAAACTCGATCCCGGTTCATTTGCTTTCCAGGCCTACGGTCAGGCCGAGATATCCGAGCGCCATCGCCATCGCTACGAGTTCAACAGGGAATACGAGGAGTTGTTGGTGCGCTCCGGACTGCGCATCACTGGAAAGACGCCGGACGGCGTGTATGTCGAGATCGTCGAGGTTCCTGACCATCCTTGGTTTGTCGGCTGCCAGTTCCATCCCGAATTCAAATCGAAGCCGCTTCAGCCTCATCCGCTCTTTGCCGCATTCATCCGCGCAAGCATGGAAAACCGCCTCCGGCGCACGGGGCGCACCGCCGAATCTACCTCTGAATCCCGCGCCTCAATGCTCTGAGCAGAAGCCTTGGAATCAATCCGCGCCTGAATTGAGAGACATGGCGAATAATTGGGCAAGCCCCAGGTTGTGTCCGGGGCATCGGTCTATTTGAAGGAGGGCCGGCTGCTTATTGTGGAGTTCAGCCTGGCGAGCAGCGATTATCCAGGGCACACATCAGCCTCCGGCCGATTCCGCCGTGGCCGGCAGGTCGTGAAGCTTCGTGAGGTAATTGCCTTCGTTTGGGGGATAAGCGAAAATCAAGCCGCTGCGAGATACTCCCAGATCTTCCCTGTATACTTCACCTGAAAGACCCCACCCTCGTCGGCGTGGAGAAAATAGGTTCCGTCGGGAATCCTGTGAGTGCTCGCGGGGCGGACGAGACACTTCGTCCATCTCAGCGGGCGCATCCCTCGCCCATGCTGCGGCCCCTCCGGAAGGATATCCAAGCCATACTCGACACGATATTCGACCCCCGTCGGCCGGGTCGGAATCAGCCTTCCATGTCCCTTGCGCTTATGATTATTCATATGGATTTTGATGCAGCAAGACCACAAATGGTTTCTTTTTCTCCCCTCTTCAGATACTGAGCTGAAGGAATTTCTATCTCAAAATTACGCTCTATAGGAATACAAATCCTTTAGCATCTGCATCTTGAGAGAATTGGCCTGCTTTCCGCCGGTAAATTCTCTCGCTCACGCTGTCATTGAAATATAGACGCAACTGAAGTCGTTTGGGCGTTTTTCTTTTCTACTGCGATATCGGGTGCAGCCGAGGCGACGATGGCCTGACCCAAGCTCAAGCCGCCGTCTCCTGCTGGCACCTGTGCGTGCGTAGATACTTCGAACCCGGAGTCTCTCAAAGTGCGAACCAGATTCGCCGTGAGGAGCCCATTAAGAAAGACGCCGCCGCTTAGGCAGACCTGATTGAGCGAGCTGCGCTCGCGCAGCAAAGACGCCAGGCGGGCAAGCGCCGCGGCCAGGCCATTGTGGAAGCGCCTGCTGATTTGCTCTTCGGGCAGATTGCGGCGCAAATCCGCGAGTATTGCCTCGAAAAGGGTTCGCGTGCCGATGCGCCAGCAGCCGTCTTGCTGTTCCAGGTCGAACGCATAAGCATCCGCGTCATCGGATCTTCTTGCCGCTGCTTCGAGTTCCGTCGCCGCCTGTGCCTCATAGTTCACTGTTTGTCGCAAGCCGATCAAGGCGGCCACGGCGTCGAACAGCCTCCCGCAGCTGGAAGTGAGCGGGGAATTCACCCCGCGCTCGACCATGCGGAGGATCATGCGAACTTTTTCGCGGCTCAAGCCGCGCACAAACGGGACATTGAGGGCGAGGAAGCCATCTCCAAACGCCTGCGCCAGATATGCCACCGCCATGCGCCACGGTTCGCGGATAGCCGCCTCGCCGCCGGGCATCGGGATATACGCAAAGTGGGCGGCGCGTTCGAACCGCTCCGCATCCGCCAGCAGGATTTCCCCACCCCAGATGTTACCGTCGGTCCCATATCCGGTTCCGTCGAGAGCGATCCCGATGACTTTTCCTTCCAGCCCGTTCTCCGCCATGCAGGAAACGATGTGTGCGTGGTGATGCTGCACGCCCACGCGGCGCGGCCCCCGCTGTTCGAGCGCCCATTGGGTGGATAGGTAGCCCGGATGCAAATCGTAGGCGATCGTCTGCGGCTCGATGTCGAGGATTTTCGAGAGATGTTCCACCGCCTCCCGGAAGAATCCGAAACTCTCCGCATCTTCAAGATCGCCGATATGCTGGCTCAGGAATGCGAGCTTGCCACGGGTGAGGCAGATGGTGCTCTTGAGCTCGCCTCCCACGGCAAGGATCGGCGCAACGTCGCGGCGAAGCTCGACCGGTGCAGGAACGTAGCCGCGCGAGCGGCGAATCTGCCGAAGGTTTCCATCGGCTGGACGCACGACAGAATCGTCGCAGCGGAGAAGAATGTCGCGGTTGTGGACGAGAAAGGAATCCGCCACGCCTCCGAGGCGCCTCACCGCTTCCCGATTGTCTATGGCAATGGGCTCCTCGCTGAGATTGCCGCTGGTCATGACCAGGGCGGGGAATTTTCCCGCGGCGAAGAGCAGGTAGTGCAGCGGCGTGTATGGCAGAAAGACCCCGAAGTCGGCCTGCCCGGGCGCTACTTCGGCGGCGATCTCTGCCGTGGACTTCTTGGGCAGCAGGACGACGGGCCGCTGGCGGCTCTGCAGGATCATGCAGGCGCCCTCGTCCAATTCGCAGAGCCTCGAAGCAGCCGCGAGGTCCGGGACCATCAGAGCGAAGGGCTTTTCGATACGGCGCTTGCGGTGGCGAAGTTCCCGGACCGCGGAGGAATTCGCCGCGTCGGCCGCCAGGTGAAAGCCGCCGAGACCTTTGATGGCCACAATTTCGCCGGCCGCCAGGCGCCGCGCGGTTTCCCGAACAGGATCGTTCCCGGCGACTGGATCACCTTTCGAGTCCCACAAGGTGAGGCACGGGCCGCAGTCCCAGCAGGCGTTCGGTTGCGCATGAAAGCGCCGGTCGCGGATGTCATCATATTCGCGCATGCACGCCGGGCACATCGGGAATCGAGCCATCGAGGTACGCGCACGGTCGTAGGGAATATCGCGCACAATGGTGAAGCGGGGCCCGCAATTCGTGCAGTTGATGAAGGGATAGAGATATCGGCGGTCGGCGGGATCGAAGAGTTCGCGCAGGCAATCCTCGCAGATGGCCACGTCCGGCGCGATCAGCGCGCGCACCGGCTCGCCGACGCGGCTTGCGAGGATTTGGAAGCCGCTGCCGCCGTTGCAAGGGATTTCCCGAATGGCGATTTCCGTGACGCGGGCCAGGGCCGGTGCTTCCCGAGGAAGGCGCGCGACGAAGGATGCGACAACCTCCGGCGCTCCTTGCACCTCGATGGCCACTCCCGCAGGGGTATTGCGGATGGCGCCGGTCAGGCCGAGCCCCGAGGCGAGGCGATACACGTAGGGGCGGAAGCCTACTCCCTGCACAATCCCGGAAACCCGGACCTCCCGGCGGACTCGCATGGCCGGACTAGGAGGATCCCAGAGTGGCGGCCGCTCTGACTTGCCGTTTGCCGTCGAGCCAGCGAAGCCATTCGCTGAGGCCATCGCCCGTCTCGCAGGAGACGCGGACAATTTGCATGCCGGCATGAATCTTGCGCGCATTTTCCTCGGCAGCATTCACACTGAATCGCACGTGCGGCAAAAGGTCCATCTTGCTCAGCACCAGAAGCTCCGACTTGAAGAAGATGGAAGGATACTTGAGCGGTTTGTCCTCGCCTTCGGTGACGCTCAGCACAACGATCTTCGCCGCTTCGCCGAGGTCGTAGCTCGCCGGGCAAACCAGATTGCCCACGTTTTCAATGAGCAGCAGGTCCAGATCTTCCAGCCGCCAGCCGGAGATGGCCCGCTCAATCATGCGGGCGTCGAGATGGCAGGTCCCTCCCGTGGTGATCTGCTTGACGGGAAAGCCGAATCGCGCCAGGCGCCGGGCATCGTTTTCCGTCTGAATGTCGCCGGTGAGCACAGCGACACGCTCCTCCGGCGGAATGGTTTGGAGCGTGCGTTCGAGCAGCGTGGTTTTGCCCGACCCGGGCGAGCTGATCAAATTCAAGCACACAATGCCGTGTTCGGCGAACCGGGCGCGCAACTCCCCGGCGATGCGGTCGTTCTCATTCAGGACTTTGCGTTCCAGTGGCACACGCTCCATCGTCCACCTCCAGATAGGCAAGCTCGAGTTCCTCTCCGCCCGAAAGCCGCGAGGTGCTTCCGCCGCATTGCGGACACGGCATGCCATCGAGAGGAGAGAAAAAATGGCAGCCGCAGCTTTCGCATTCATGCCGACGCGGGCAGTAGTCCACTTCGAGAGCGAGCGGTTCCAGATCCGTGCCCCGGACAAGCGCATCGAAGCAGAAACGCATCGCCTCCGGGTCCACGCCCGCCAACTCGCCAATGCGTACGCCCACTTTGCAGATGTGCCGACCAGTGAACCGGAGGGACTCCGCGCGAACAGCATCCAGGACCGAGCAGGCAATCCCCATTTCGTGCATCGGCATTCCTTAACAGATTCGCGGCAATTGGTCGCCGGACAGCAAGTCCACGATGCGCGAGGTCCCGAGGCGCGTCCGCATCGTCACCCGGCAGGAGGACGCTTCGCCGACGGTTCCGATCCATTCCGCCTCGCGCCCCAGCGGATTCCGCCGCATTGCCTCGAGGGCCCGGCCTGCCGCGTCCGGCGCGACAATCGCCACCAGCTTGCCTTCGTTGGCCACGTAGAGCGGATCGAGCCCCAGCATCTCGCATGCTCCGCGAACCTCCGCGCGCACCGGAATCGCGTCCTCCCGCAGCTCGATGCTCACTCCAGATTGCTCCGCGATCTCATTGAGCGAGCTGGAAAGCCCTCCTCGCGTCGGATCCCGCAGGCAGCGAATTTCTCCGCCCGCGGCCAGGAGGTCCGCCGCCAGGCAATGCAGCGCTGCCGTGTCGCTCTGGATCTCGCTTTCGAATTCGAGCCCCTCGCGCTGCGACAGGATGGTGATCCCGTGGTCGCCAATCGTTCCACTGAGCAGCACCGCGTCGCCCGGGCGCGCCTGGTCTGCGGAGAGAGACAATCCGGCGGGCACCACGCCAATTCCCGAAGTGTTGATGAACAGGCCATCGCCGCTGCCCTTTTCCACGACCTTGGTGTCGCCGGTTACGACCGTCACCCCGGCCAAGGAAGCGGCCACGCGGATGGATTCGACGACACGGCGAAGGGTCTCCATCGGAAGGCCTTCCTCCAGAATGAAGGCCAGGCTGAGGAACAGAGGGACGGCGCCGCCCATGGCCAGGTCGTTGACCGTGCCGTTTACCGCCAGCGTGCCGATGTCTCCGCCGGGAAAGAAGAGCGGCTTGACCACGAAGGAATCCGTGCTGAACGCAAGACGGCAGCCGTTCACTTCGACGATGGCCTGATCGTTCAGGCGGGCCAGCGCCGGATTCTGAAACGCCGGCAGAAAAATGTCGCGGAGGATTTCGGCACTCATCTTGCCGCCACTGCCGTGGCCGAGCAGCACTGCGTCATGATGGGGGGCAGGAACAGGGCAGAGAAGTCCACTTGCGAATTTCGAGCCGTCCGCCATCAGCGTCCTCCCGCCCCAGCTCCCACAGTATGGCGCCGGTATTGGTAATAGGCCGCACAGGCGCCCTCCGAGGAGACCATCGGAGCGCCCAACGGGTTTTCCGGCGTGCAATGTGTGGCAAAGGCGGGGCAATCGGTAGGCTTCCGCAACCCCTGAAGAACGGCTGCGCTGATGCACTCCGACGATTCCTCGACCGTCACCTGCTGCGTCCCATAGAGAAGGTCGGCGTCAAATTCCGCATACTCCTTCCGCAAAGCTAGGCCGCTCTGCGGGATTCCGCCGATACCACGCCACTTGCGATCGCACACTTCAAAGACTTCCGCGAGGATCTTCTGGGCCGCCCGGTTGCCCTTGTAGGTCACCGAGCGGACGTATTGATTTTCCACCTGCGCCCTTCCTTCTTCGAGCTGGGTGACCAGCATCAGGATTGCTTCGAGCAAATCCACGGGCTCAAATCCGCCTACCACAATCGGCACACGGAACTCGCGGGCCAGGTCTTCATATTCCCGAAAGCCCATCACGGTGCAGACGTGCCCTGGGCCAATGAACCCCTGAACCCGGTTGTGTGGCGAGCTGAGCAGCGTGCGGATCGCCGGCGGCACCAGAACATGTGACGCGAGCATCGAGAAATTGCCGAGTCTCTCGCGGCGCGCCTGCCAGACG
>JAJXZD010000096.1 GCA_021780215.1 Acidobacteriota bacterium | reverse complement strand
GTGGACGGGGCGGTGGCAGATCGGAAACACGGCCGGCTCACGGTCAGCATTCAGAACGACGGCGACCTGATGTTCGCTCCCGGCGTCCTGTGGACCGCCGCGCACCATCGCATCCCCCTGCTGATCGTCATGCACAACAATCGGGCCTATCACCAGGAAGTGATGGAAGTGCAGATCATGGCCAACCAGCACGAGCGCGGAATCACGCGGGCGGGCATCGGCACCACGCTGCTGAACCCTGCGATTGACTACTCGAAGCTGGCGCAGAGCTTTGGAATGTACGGAACGGGGCCCATCAGCGATCCGAAAGATCTGGCCCCCGCCCTCCGGCAGGCAATCGAAGTGGTCAAGCGGGGTGAGCCGGCGCTGGTGGACGTCCTCACACAGCCGCGCTGAGAAGGAGCGACCATGGGAGACGCACGTTTGCTCGCGCCGGAAAAATCCATTTCATGGGGTCACGCCCAGCCGCGCGGAGGCTTGGCCGCGGCTGTGGCCCTTGCCGCCGCGCTCGCGGGAGCCCTGATTTTTATGGCGCTTCCCGGAACCGCTCGGGCTGCCGGGCGTGAACCCAAAGCAGCGCAGGCTCCTTCCGGAAATGTGACGCGAGGCAAGAAGCTGTTCACCAGCTACGGCTGCTACGAATGCCACGGGCGAGCCGCGCAGGGCGGGACGGGGCCAATGCTTGGCCCGCATCCCATACCGTTTTCCGCGCTGCTGTCCTATGTGCGGCATCCCGCGGGCAACATGCCGCCCTTCACCGCCAAAGTGGCCTCGGATCAGGACCTGGCCGACATCTTCGCCTTCCTCTCTTCCCTGCCGGAGCCGCCCAAATTGAAAGATATCCCGCTGCTGCGCGAGCGGACGGCCAAGCAATGATGGCCAGTGACTCCATGGGAGCCAAGGCATTGGTGGCGCGAGGGGCGTGCATCCTTGCGCTGGCTGTTGCGACTTCGGGATTGCCGGGCCGGGCGCTCTCCGCTCCCACTGGCCAGGAATCGGCCCTCGCGCAGGCCAAGCCCTCGGATGTGGAACAGGGCCGGCGGGAGTTTGAAACGAACTGCTCGGCGTGCCACGGACTCGATGCCGGAGGAGCCATGGGACCGAACATCCAGGGGATTCCCTTCCGGCTGGGCGCCGACGTGGTCAGCGGCATTATTCGCGACGGCGCGGGCAGAGGGGGCATGCCTGCCTTCGCCGGACAGCTCAGCCCCGCGCAAATCCAGCGGATTATCGCGTATCTGCTGTCGCTCACCCCGAAAGACGCCGGAAAAGTCACCGGCGATCCGGCAAAGGGCAAGCAGGTCTACGGCTCGAGCGGATGCGCCGCGTGCCACATGATCGCCGGCCAAGGCGGCGACCTGGGCCCTGAGCTGACAAATGTCGGCGCGCTGCGCGGGCCGGGCTACCTCCGCAATGCGGTGCTTTATCCGGGAACGGATCTGCCACAGGAACACTCCTTCCTCGAAAGCGGCGGCCGTCTCGACTACCTGTTCGTCCACGCGGTCACCAAATCAGGCCAGACCGTGGATGGTACGCGCGTGGCGGAAGATTCCTTCCGCATCGTGATCGAGGACGCGAGCGGCAATTTTCATTCGCTCCAAAAGAGCATCCTGCGCGAGCTGAAAAGCGAGCCGGGGAAGAGCGTCATGCCGAGCGTCCGCGGAAAATTGTCGGAAGCTCAGGTGGACGATTTGACCGCGTATCTGGCGAGCCTGAAGGGAACGCCATGAGAATGAGACAGTGGATCCTTGCCGCGCTGCTCGCCGGGGCTTGCGCGGGGAGCCGCGCGCAGGATGTGCCGTATCAAAGGATCGTGCGCGCCGACCGCGAACCGCAAAGCTGGCTGACCTACGGAGGAAATTATCAGTCGCAGCGCTTCTCCCGGCTTGCACAGGTCAACCGAGGCAACGTGGCCCAGCTGAGGGTCGCCTGGATCTACCAGCCGGTGCGGCCGGTGGCCAATCTGGAATCCGTGCCGATCGTGGCCGACGGCGTCATGTACATCACCGAGCCCCCCAGCACCGTGACAGCGCTCGACGTGCGCACCGGCCTGCGGCTGTGGAGCTGGTCTCCGGTCCTGCCAAAGCACATCGTTTCGATTGGGCTGTATGCGACGAGCCGCGGCGTGGCCATTCTGGGCCACACCGTCTACATCGGGACGGCCGACGCGCATCTCGTGGCGCTCGACGCCAAGACCGGTGCGGTCCGCTGGAACGTCCCGGTGGCCGATAACAAGATGGGCTACGCGATCACCGGCCCGCCCCTGGCAATTAACGGGAAAATCCTGATCGGAACCGGCGGCAGCGAGGCTGCCGTGCGCGGCCTGCTCGACGCCTACGACGCGAAGACCGGCCGGCGCCTTTGGCGCCTGTGGACCGTGCCGCGCGTGGGAGAGTCGGGAGCGGACACCTGGGGCCCGGGCGCGGCGCAAAGCGCCGGAGGAACAACCTGGAACAACGGCTCCTACGATCCCGAGCTGAACCTCGTCTACTGGGGCACCGGGAACCCCGCTCCGGACTTCAACGACGACGACCGGCCCGGCGACAATCTCTACACCTGCTCGCTGCTGGCCATTGATCCGGACACCGGCAAGATGAAATGGTATTTTCAGTTTTCTCCGCACGAGAACCACGACTGGGACTCGGCCGAGCCTCCCGTGCTGCTGGACGCGGTCATTGCCGGGAAGCCGCGCAAGCTGGTGGTGCTGGCGAACCGCAACGCGTTCTACTACGTCCTCGATCGCCTCACCGGAAAATTCATCACCGGCGTTCCCTTTGCCAGGGAAACCTGGGCAAAAGGGCTGGACGCCAATGGGCGGCCAATTCTCGAGCCGAACCAACAGCCGACGCTTGGCGCCGGCACGCTGGTCTATCCGAGCATTACCGGAGCGGTGGACTGGTCAAGCCCAAGCTACAGCCCGATCACCGGCCTCTTTTACGTGAGCACGCACGAAACGGGCGCGTACTACATCAAGGGCACGGGGAAAATCGAACAAGGCGGGCAAGGGCCGCGCGGAATCGTGGGCGGAGGAGGTATCCGCGCGCTCGCCGGTGAACAATCCTACGGAGCGATCCGCGCCCTGGAAGCCACCACCGGGAAGCGCAAGTGGCAGTTCCGCCTGCTCTCCCCCGCCTGGGTGGGAACCCTGGCTACTGCCGGCGGATTGGTCTTTTCCGGAAGCGATGAAGGGAACTTCTTCGCGCTCGACGCGGAAACCGGAAAACCGCTCTGGAATTTCTACATGGGCCACGAAATCCGGTCGAATCCCATCACCTATGAACTGGACGGAAAGCAGTACGTCTTCGAAACCGCCGGGAACGCCTACGTAGCCTTCACGCTGCCCTGAGCCGGAGGCCGCGCGCCCCGCGCCTGCCCCTCGAGATACAGCCGCTTGCCGGACGACGCGCGCCCCGCGCTGCGCGCCGCCGCGCGCCCGGGAGATTTCGCCAGCCTGCGTGCGTGCGCCCGAAGGCCGGCGAGTGAAAATTCATGGATATGATCGGTCAGTTCGCGCAGATGCTCCCGAGAAAAGTCCTCCCCCTCGTCGCGAATCAGCACGCGGAAATGCCGGTAGTAGAAGCATTGCCCCAGGATGCTCCGCGTGGCGGAACGAACCTGCTGGCGCGAGGCGCGCCGGCCCAGAAATTCGCCGCAGATCGAGTCCAGCGCGCGATAGAGGGGAAGAATATGGGAATTGAAGAAGGCGCGCAGGCCGGGGGTGAGCGAAATCGTCGCCTGCTCGATGAACCGCCATCGCCATTCCGGCTGCCCTTCGGCAAAGCACTGCTCGAGCACCCAGGCAATGATCACCTTCAGGCGCGCTTCTCTGGTGCGCGCCGATGCCAGCGCCGGAAGCGGGTCAGTCAGGAGCGTATCGGCATGGCGCAGCACGGCCTCGTACAGATTCTCCTTGCTGCCGAAGTGGTAGTGGATCGCGGCAATGTCCGTGCCCGCTCTGCGGCAGATCTCCCGCGTGGCGGCGAGGTGAAACCCCTTTTCCGCGAACAGTTCCCCAGCGGCTTCGAGCAGGCGCCGGCGCGTTTCGGCGCGGGCCTCGGAGTGCGTGGGGAGTGTGACAAGATTGGTCCGCGCCATGGCGAAACGACTCTAGCGCGCCGCGCGCCGGGACGTCAACACGCCCTCCAGCAGGTGCTGGAAGTCTTGCTGATGTCGCGGGCGGAGGGAGAGATGGCTGGTTCGCTGGTCTCGCGCGGCCAGCAGGCACGCCCCGTGCCCCGCGCTATAAAAATGGCTCCGGGGCCTGGACTCGAACCAGGATAGCCAGATCCAAAGTCTGGAGTGCTGCCAATTGCACCACCCCGGAGTGGTTGTTTACCGATACTCTATATATTTAATCTGGCATCTGCCAGGACTGAGCGCTGCGTTTGCCCGGCACCCGCCGAAACATCCTCGCAAGTATAGCAGGCCGGGGAAGGATTCTCGGCCGGGAGTTTGTGGCCGTCTTCAAGCCCTGCAAACCCAGCGCCGCGTCTGCTTTGCACCGCTTCGCCCATCCCGCCAGGAATTCCCCCTGGAGCAATGGCGGCATCCCGGCGCGCTCAGTGGCTCGGGCTGCTGCCGGGGGGACCGACATCCGCCAGCAGGCGCCGGAACTGCGGGAACCGGTGCAGGGATTCGAAGGCCGGCTCAATCCCGGCATAGACCAGCCAGGTGTCGCGACGGGATCGAGCTTCCTCGAGGGATTCGAGCGCGGCGCGATCCTGGTGTATCACCGCGAACATCCGGGCCCTTTCGTAACTGGTCACGTACCCGGAGTTGGCATAGGCAAGAATTGCGCTCTGAAACCGCACGGAGGTATTGGCGGGCAAGCCCGGCATGGAGACGTGTTGCTCCAGCGCGTCATGGTGAAACAGCCGGAATACTTCCCCGAGCTCATCGGCGGCCCGGCCCGTGTCCCCCTCGAGGGCATAGGCAATCCAGAGCTTTTGATGCGCGGGAGCAAAGCCGGGATCCCTCTGCAGCACCGCTTGATAGTCCGCGATGGCCTTGGCGAAATCGCGCTGATAATAGCCGAGCCATCCTTCATTGGTGCGTATAATCAGCGAGAGCGGATCGAGCTGCGCGGCCGTTTTTAATTGCTCTTCGGCCCCGCGAAAGTCGCCCTGGGTGGCCAGAAACAGGGCGTAAAGATGATGCGTATTGGAGTCGTTGGGATTGAGCGCCAGCGCCCTTTGAAATTCGGGGCCGGCATCCTTCCAGTTCCATTCGTAGCGCCATAGCGCATAGGCGAGCGCGGCATGCGCTTTGCCGATGGAATCATCCATGGCAATGGCCCGCTCCGCGGCCATTTCGGCTTGCGGCCAGGCGACGCGGTCCGGAAGCACGCTGTAGTCGCCCAAATTGCAATAGGCCTGGGCGGTTCCGGCGTAGGCGATGGCCATCGTGGGATCAATCGCCGTGGCTTGCTGGAAATACTTGAGGCTTGTGAGCAGGTCCGCGTCGGAATGATTTACCAGATAGGAAATCCCATGAAGATAGGCATCGTACGCCTCGGCGTTCACTGGCTGTGCCTTCACCAGGCGCGCGCGCAAGGCGGGATTCACGGCCACCGCCACCCGCGCGGCCACGGCCTCGGCCACATCGTCCTGCAGGGCCACGAGGTCATTTTCCTTGCGCGTGAAGCTCTGCGCCCAGAGATGGCGGTCGTCCGACGTGTCAATCAGCTGGGCATCAATGCGCACGCTGTCGCCGGAGCGCACCACCGACCCCTCGATGACCGCGTCCACGCCCAAGTCGCGCCGTAATTGCCTGGCCGACTCGTGCGTGCCCTTATAACGCATCACCGAGGTCCGAGAAACCACCCGCAGGGACCCAACCTGCGCCAGATCGGTGATCAATTCGTCGGTCATGCCATCGGCGAAATAATCCTGTCCTGCATCCCCGGAATAGTTGGCGAAAGGCAACACAGCCAGCGAACGAATCGGAGGCCCCGCCGCCGTGGCCACGACCTCGTGGATGCGCCACCACGCGTAGCCGCCCCCTGCGGCGACGACCAATAGGAGCAAGGCGAGCATGGCCGCGCCTTGCCGCAGGCGGCCTGGCGGAGAGGAAACTGACGCCATCGGCCGGCTAGCCTGGAGCTCCGTGACAGGCCCTGGCTGGAGAGCAGGCCGGGCGCTGCGGGCAGTCTCCGGCACATCCTCGACGGGGGCAATGAAGCGATAGCCCCGGCGCGGAATCGTCTCGATAAAGCGCGGGTTTTCCGCCTCATCATCCAGGGCCGCACGCAGTTTGTTGACGGCCGTGTTCAGGCTATCGTCAAACCCGACATAGGTGCCGGCGGGCCACAGACGCTCTCCCAGCTCCTTGCGGGTGACCATTTCCCCGGGATGTTCGAGAAGAACGGCCAGCAGGTGAAAGGGCTGGTCGGAAATCTTCACTTTTATTCCGTTCTTGTGCAATTCAAGGGCGTCCAGATCGCATTGAAAGACGCCAAATCGGCGAACGCGCCGGGGCTGGGAAGGCTCGCTCATCAAAGAGGCCCAAATAACTTCTCGGCTACCATACTACATTCGCCAAGGGGCAAATTGTAAAAAAATCAGCCACAGCGGCTACCTCTTGAGACACCCTAGTTTCCGCGTTTAGAAACAATTTAGATGGAAATTGCCGCCCAGTCATTGACGCGGTGGCAAATCGAGCAACAGAATGCGCGCCTTGAAACGCCGCCCGCCAGCCTTTTGGTAGCCGGCGTGCCAAGAGAGCGGAGAAGCGTGCTGTGCAACCCAGTCGGAAAGCAAATCAACAGCGGATCGTCGGCGACGAGCACGGAGGTTCCGCGATCGCCTCGCCAGCGGATTTCGAGCGCTGGCTCCTCGCCACTCTGGAACGCGAGCGGGAGCGTTTACAAATCGGATGCGGTTCCAGGGATTCCGGCGCGCGATGCCTATCGGTCGGAGACTTTCGCCGGAGCGGACGTTCCCGGGGGTTGAAGGTATTACCTTTGCGGTGTCCGTCTCCCGCATGCCCCGCGCATGCTCGGCGCTGATTTGGGCGCAGGAATTTGCCGGCTTCTTCCGCTGCCCGGTCCCAGCCGCGCGGTGGAGCATTGCCAGTACCACCGCGCGAGGGGAGACTCCTGCGGCGGCGGCAATTCCGCGCCTGTAGCTGTAGCGGAGCGGAGAAAGTGAAAGGATCGGCACCATCAGTGAACATACAAGCGCGAAAGTCACGGAGGCCTAAATGCACAGAGGCATGAAGCTTTCCCCGATCTTGCTAGTGGCGCTGGCGGTTTTTCCCGCGGCCGCCTTCGCCGATAGCGTCGCGGTGGGGGATTTGACCTACGACGCGACTTCCAGCAGTACGGATCAATTTGACATTACAGATTTGACGGGAACGGCGGCGTTCCCGCCAGACGCCCCGATAACCACGCCGGTGTCCATTACGGTTACCAGCCTGGTCGTGAATTTTTCGGGCGGCTCGTCGCTCACCTTGCCCGGCAGCGATTTCTCGGTAGTGGACAGTTCGGGTGACGTAAACTGCACGAACTCTGCCTGCAACCTGTTCGGTGACAACATTGTCAGCGCGGTGCTGAACGGGACCTTGAGCCCCACGACCGGCCTGACCGGACTGCCGGCGGGCGATACCGGGATACTCACCGACTTCTCCACCACGATCACCCCGGATTCGGTCAACTGCACCGGCGGGACGCTCCTGGCCGGGTGCGATTCCGCGATCATTTATGCGACCGGCGTTAGCGGGACGACGTCGGCTACGGTATCAGCACCGGAGCCGTCCACGTGGGCGCTCCTGGGCATGGGGCTTCTTGCCTTGGCCATGGCCAGGCGGAAATCCTGGCGGCGGAGCGCGAAAGCTTCTCCGATGACGGCTTAAGGGCCAGGCACGGATAACTCTTTGCCGCGGCGCTCGCGGGGGAAGCAGGCGCCGAAGGGCGAATCTCCGGGAACGAATTGGGTCCGCGATCGAGGTGTGCGGGGGCCTCTGGAACTACGCAGGAACTCTCGAGGAGGGGACAACATGGGGAGCGGAAGAAAAACTTTAGCTAAAAGGGCCGTGCAAATGGCGGTCGCCGTGGCCTGCATGGGTCTGCTGCAAGCCGTCGCTTGGGGGCAGCGCTTGACGTCCAGCGCCAATCCCCCAAGCGGGGTCGCCGGCTATAACTATTCGTATCTCACTGGCTCGGGTTTCCCGGCCGGCACCATTACCGGCGCCACAATCGAATTTGGAGATAGTTGCGCGAGCCCTTCCGTCGCCGAAACGCCGGTGGTGAAAGTGGCGGTCGAGAGCTTTTTGCGCCGTTTCGAGTTCCTGATTCCGTCTTCGCTCAAGCCCGGCACGTATTACGCGTGGGTTTTGGGCACCGCGGGCACAACGGCGTTCAACACGCTCAATACCCCAAGCTGTTCCGAGATCCAAGTGACGGCCTCGAGCGCCACGCTGGCCGCTTGCGTGCCCACGAGTTCCCTCGCTGTCTTCGCCGGGCCCAACGTCAACGCCTACGTTCCGTTTGCCTGGTGGGAGGGCGGCCACTCGGGAATTGAGGAGGTGCCACTCGAAGGCAGCAGCACGCCCACCCCTTTCACGGCGGCCGGACAGGTGAACTCATGCGCATCGAACTCGGTGACCGGCGAAGTAGTCTGTACGGAGAACGACACCACCGTTGATCTGATCAACGGGACCACGCTGACCACGCTGACCAGCGGGAGCAACACCTATGCCGGTTTTTCGGGTGGCTCTTGCAACAATTGTGGCGTGGGGATCAACGCTACCGACAACACGGCTGTAATTGCGATGGGCTACACTCCGTCAAGCAGTAGCACTGCCCTGCAGGTTCTCAATCTTTCGAATAACACCTTTGACCCTCCGTTCAGTCTGCAGAATGAGGTCTCCGAGGATATCTCGATTGATCCAACCAGGAAATTAATCTTGTCTCCCAGCGAATATGGCGTATATGACCTTTTGCAAATCGGAACGGGCGATACGCTGACGGAGTACACGAATTCTGTCGGAGGAGAGCTCGATTCGGCGGCCGAGGACTGCACCACCGGGATCGCCCTGGCTTCCGATGAATTTAGCAACGATGTCTACATCACGGATCTCACGCAAGCAGCTTTCACGGCGGGTTCGGGAGGCCTGCCCGGAACGTGGACCGCGCCTGGCCAATTTGTGGATCTAAGCGCCAACGAGAGCTATCCTTTCTCTGGTTTTGCCGCCGGAACTTGCGGAATTTCGTCCGCGCCGGGGTCGGGCCACTTGGCCGTGGTCACCGGGGAATTCGGAGGCAGCTCGTTCGCAGCCTTGCAGTTGCCGTCCGCTTCCGGCAGCGGAACGCCAAGCTTTGTGGATTATGCGTACGCGGCGTCGCTGCCAGCTACACCCGACGGCATGCCATTCAACGCTGGATACGACCCTCACACGGTAACGGCGTACACTAGCCCGAACGACGGCAAATCGTACGCTGTAATGGTGGGTTACGGGGATCTCGGCACCTATCCCTATCTTTACTACGGGCCAAAATGGCTCGCGGTTATTGATTTGGCCGGCGTTCTGAGCGCGCCGCGCATCGGAACGACAAACACGGTGGATTTGAGCAAAGGAACTCCTTGGGTAAGGTACGTACCTGTCCCGACCCCATAAGGACGCGCGGGACAGGAACACAGGCGGCTGACCAAGGCTGGCACGGGCTTTGGCCGGCCGCCTCCCCGCCTTTCCTGAGGCCGCACTTGCCAAGAGGTCACACGTAACGCCATGTTGCCCAGACGACCACGGCGGAGCTCGGTTCGCGTTCTTTCCTGGCCCCTCGGCGCTTTCCTGCTTGCCTCCATTCTGATTCCCGCTCCGCTGACCGCTCAAGCCGCGAACTCGCCTCCGGCGAGCGCCCCTCTCGCGATGGTGGACGGACAGCCCATTGATGAAAGCCAGATCCCGCCCGCGGCGCAAGCCCAGTTGCAGCGGATGGAGCAGCAGGTATACATGGTCCGGCGCAATGCCTTGGGAACCGTCATAGATCAGAAATTGCTGGCGGAGCAGGCCAGGAAAAAGGGCCTCAGCGTGGCGGAGCTTCTCCAGCGCGAAGTGGACGGCCACGTGACAGACCCCTCCGACGACGAAGTGAGCGCTTACTACCAAGCGCACCAGACCCGAATCCATCAGCCGTTGGACAACGTCAAGGAGGAAATCCGGCAGGGGCTGAAGTCCCAGAAAATAGATCAGGCGCGTCAAACGTATATCCAGGGCCTGGTTCAACGCGCGATCGGGGACGGCGATCTAGTGATCTTGCTGCGTCCCCCCAAGGTGGCCATGAGCTACGATCCGGCGCGCCTGCGCGGAAATCCCGGCGCGCCGGTTACCATCGTTGAATTCGCCGATTTCACCTGTCCTTTCTGCCATAAGGCGGAGCCCACCGTCGCGGCGCTGCTCTCCAAATATCCGGGAAAGGTGAAGTTCGGATATCGGGACTTCCCTCTCATGCAAATTCATCCGCAAGCCGAGCTGGCGGCCGAGGCTTCTCGCTGTGCGGGAGAACAGGGAAAGTACTGGGAATATCATGACCTGCTTTTCAGCAACCCGCCGGAAAAGCAGGACCGCTCCTCTCTCATCGAGGACGCCGCCAGCCTGAAACTTGACCAGGGAAAATTCAGTTCTTGCGTGGATAGCGGCCGCTATAAACCGCAGATCGAGGAAGATCAGCGCTTAGGGGCGGCCTCCGGAGTCCTAGGCACGCCAAGCTTTTTCATTGACGGCATCTATCTGCAGGGCGCTCAATCTTTGGACACCCTCCAGCACGTGGTGGATCAGGAGTTGTCCGCGGCCGGCCACAACCACCCGTCTCCGTGACGGAGA
>JAJXZD010000158.1 GCA_021780215.1 Acidobacteriota bacterium | reverse complement strand
GGGCGCGGACTACGTTCTGCACCTGGCCGCGCGCACTTCGGTCCCTAAATCCGTGGAGGACCCGCTCTCGACCAACTGCGTGAATATAGACGGGACGCTCAACGTCCTGATGGCCGCACGGGAGGCTCGGGTGCGCAGGTTCGTCTATGCGGCGTCGTCTTCTGCTTATGGCGAGACGCCCACGCTGCCGAAGTCCGAAAGCATGCCCGCGCAGCCCATCTCTCCGTACGGCGTCACGAAATATGCGGGCGAACTCTACGCGCAAGTGTTTGGGCGCGTGTATGGCCTGGAAAACGTCTCCGTGCGCTACTTCAACGTATTCGGGCCGCGGCAGGATCCCTCCTCGCAGTATTCGGGGGTGCTTTCGCGTTTCATGCTGGCGGTAATTCGAGGCGAGGCACTGGTGGTCTATGGCGATGGCGAACAGTCCCGCGACTTCACCTACATCGACAACGTAGTAGACGTGACGCTGCGCGCCTGCGAGGCCGCGGGCGCTTCGGGATTGGTCCTGAATGGAGGCACGGGCGCGCGCATCACGCTGAATCAGGTGCTGGCGCTGCTCGGAAAGATCACCGGGAAGAAGATCCAGGCCCGCTACGATCCGCCTCGTCCGGGAGACATCCTGCACTCCCAGGCAGACATCTCGCTTGCGCGGCGCATTCTCGGCTATGAGCCGCGAGTCACGTTCGAGGAAGGGCTTCGGCGCACCTGGGAGTGGTACGCCCGCGAATACGGCGCGAAGTGACGCGGCGCGAGGGCCGCTCCTCCGGCTTTGTGATGGACGGCTTAGTGTTGGGACGCCGCCTGCTGCTCCTTATATGCCTTCCAGGACAGCGAGATTAAGTAGTCGTGGATGGCGTCGGCATCGCTGGGCGTAAGAACATCATCCCAGGGTGGCATGCCCTCTCTTACGAATATCCCTCCGAGAACGATTTGCTGGAAGGCGGCGTGCGTCTCCGGACTCATCCGGCGCAGGTCCGGGGCGAGCGTTCCCGGCTGGTTGAGGTGGCAGGAGGCGCAATGCGCGCTGAAGAGCGCCGCTCCGTGCTGGATTGTTTCCGCTGAGCCCGTTTGCGCCGGGGGCTCGGGAATCGGGCCAACTGGCGGCAGGAGCGGCGGAATCGGCACCGGCCCGCCGCTCAGCTTGAACGCCAGAATTCGACCTTGGTTTCCGCGCTGGTAGAAGGCGCTCTGCGGATGGAGGAAATTCCATCCGCCCCCGCCCCACGCCGCCATCACCGCCACGTATTGCACGCCGTCAATCGCGTAGCTCATCGGTGCGGCCACAATCGTTGTTCCCACCTCGATGTCCTTGAGCTTCCTTCCGGTCCTTGCGTCGTAGGCGCAGAAATGTCCCGTGCCGGTGCCTTGGAAGACCAACCCCCCGGCGGTTGCCAGCACGCCGGCATGATCCCACCAATCCGACATCGGGGCCTCCCACACCGTCTTCCCCAAAATCGGATTCCAGGCGCGGAGGAACGCCTTGCCGGAGAAAAGCGACGTCTGCCCGTTTTCAATTTCGGGAATGTAGACGAGCCCGGTTTGCGGATCCCACGACATCGGATCCCAGTTGTGCCCGCCCATGGGCGACGGGGAGACAAGATTTCCGGGCTTGGAAGCGTCCGTGAAGCTTCTTGCCTCGGGGGTTTCAACCGGCCGCCCCGTCTTCAAATCCACATGGCTGGCCCAGGTGATTGGTACGTAGGCGTGCGCGGAAAGGAGCCGGCCGGTGCGGCGCTCCAGGATGTAAAAGAAACCGTCCTTCGATGCCTGCATCAATACTTTGCGGACTGCACCGCCCATTTTCAGATCGGTGAGGATGATCGGCTGCGTGACGTCGTAATCCCACTGGTCCGCGGGGACCTCCTGATAATGCCAGACCATGCGGCCAGTATCGGGATCGAGAGCCATGATGGAGGCGATGAAAAGGTTGTCGCCGCCCGAAGGGCTGCGCTTGGCCTGGTCGCGGAAGGTTCCGTTGCCGGTCCCAAAATAGAGGAGGTTCAGCTCCGGGTCATAGACCATGGCGTCCCAGACGGTCCCGCCGCCGCCCATGGCCCAGTTGCTTTTCGGGTCCCAGGTCTTGGCAGCCATTTGCAGCTCGGGATTTTCGTAGGGCTTGGAGGGATCGCCCGGAACCGTGTAAAACCGCCAGACAAGTTCTCCGCTGTCGAGGTCATAGGCGCTGATGTAGCCACGGGCATCGAACTCCGCCCCCGAATTGCCGATGACCACCACGTGCCCGGCGACTTCGGGAGCACCCGTGCTCGTGTAGCCGCGCTTCTTATCCACGATCGTGTCGGCCTTCCACAGAACCGATCCGGTCCGCGCGTTCAGCGCGAAAAGCTGGCCATCAAAGGATGCGACGTACACTTTGCCTTTCCAGACGGCCACGCCGCGATTGACTTCGTCGCAGCACGACCGCTGATTCACACGCGGGTTGATCTGCGGATCGAAGGTCCACAGTTCCTTTCCCGTAGCCGCCAAGAGGGCGTAGACCTGGCCCACCGGCCCGGTGGTGTAGAGCACTCCGTCCACGACAATCGGCGTGGCTTCGAGTCCGCGTGTGGTGTGCGTGTCGTACTCCCAGGCCAAGCCCAGGCGGGAGACTGTGCGAGTATTGATCTGGTTGAGAGGAGAGTAATGCCCCTTGCCGAAATCCCGCCCGGTCGTCAGCCAGCTTTGAGGATGGCGGTCCGCTGCGAGAAGGACCGCGCGGTTGATCTGGCCGTAGGGCGCTCGGCGCGGCGCGCGGTTTTCGTCGCGTTTTCGAGCAGCACTGGTCAGGGAAAGCAGCAGCGCCGCGAAGAGCAAAGTGGATGCAATCCTCATAGGCCTTGGCACGCGTTGTTCCCTTTTCTTGCGCCTTGCGGGCCGACCGCAGGTTCGCTCAAAAATGGCGAAGCGCACTATCTTACCGGGCCGGCCAGGCGGGCCGCATGTTGTAGGGCACGCTGGCCATCACCGCCTCGATTTGCAGAATCTTTCCGCTGCGAATCTTGAAGAGTTCGAGTATGCAAAGCGTGCTGGGCGTGCGCATCGGCGATTCAAGAGTCCGCCCATCGGTCAGCTTGTACTCGCCCAGGCGGCCGCTGTGGTCCAGGAACATGGCGGCGAGCACGAGCCCGCGGCGCACATCCACCACCGGAAAACGGCGGTCGCGGGCGCGGTCGTCGTAGCGGAAATAGCCGACGCGGAACTGGTCCGCGCAGCCGAGGTTCGTGACCGGGAAAATCTTGTTGCTGGGATTGTTGGTGGATTGCATGGCGTTTTCCTCGCGGTTGCAATCCTTGTCGAAGTCCGTGTGCAGCGTGCCGTCGTTTCGCTGCAGGGTATCGAAATAGCCGTCCACCAGCGCAATCATTTTGGCGCGGGGGCTTCGTTCGTTAAGCGGCAGGTCTTTCTTCAGCACGGCTTTGTCCACGTAATGGTCCAGATTCGGCTGGGGAGTGGCGGAAGCCGCCGGCCGCGCGACAACGGTCTCGATTTGCGTGATCTTGCCGCCGCGCACTTGAATGCGCATCGCATAGGGAGACTTGGTGTGCGTCTCTTCGACGACACCGAGATAGCCGACCTCGCCGCTGGTTGTGTCCGCGAACTCGAGGCCGTGCGGCCCCAGGGCGGAGATGGTGTTCCACAAGCCATCGCCCACCTTCAGGGGCACGTCATTCTCGGTAAACATTACCGCGGGAGACAGCGGAAGTTTCGACGGATCCTTGGCCACGAGCGCCTTCAAATATTGATGAAGGAAGCCGTAAAGGCACGCGCGATCGCACTGGCTGGACGCGGCCACGCCCGGCGCCGCCTCAGGAAGTCCGGCCGGGCGCGCGTTTCCAGCGGCGGCGAAGGCCAGGGAAAGTCCCGCTGCCAAGATGAACGGCCTCATTTTCATCATGTTTTTCCCCCTGCGACTGGATGCCTCGACCCCCGCATGTCCGGGCGGTGTTCCGCCGGCGAAGGCGAGAGTCTACACCAGTGGCGCATCTTCCCGTCAACGATTTGCCGCGTACGCGCCTTGCGGGCCCGTGCATTTTTCAGAGAATTGCCGGGTGCGCCGGGCTGCGCCAGCGTAAGCGCCTCCGGCAAATTCGAATAGGCAGAGGGGCGAATCTTGTTTATAATGGCAGATTGTGCGGGAAGCGGTGACCCCACCTGAGCGGGTCTGCCTGGGAAGACAGCCATGAAACCAATTATTGCCAAGATACAGGAATCTCAAGTGCGCAAGGACCACCCTGTGTTTCGCCCGGGAGACACGGTTCGCGTGCACGTCCGGCTGAAGGAAGGCGAGGGCGAAAAGGAGAAGGAGCGGATCCAGCCGTTTGAGGGCGTGGTGATGAGCCGCCGCGGGGAACTCCTGGGCGAATCCTTCACGGTGCGGCGGGTGAGCTTCGGCGTGGGCGTGGAGCGCATCTTCCCGGTACATTCACCGATGATCAGCTCAATCGAAGTCGTCAGCCACGGCCGCGTCCGGCGCGCCAAGCTGCACTATCTGCGCGCACGGAAGGGCAAGGCCGCGCGCATCAAGCGGGTCGAGGCTGCCGAAAAGCCCACCAGCGTCGAATCCACCGAGTAGCGGCCCGCGGTTTACCCCATCTTGGATCAGAAATTGGGAGGGGCCATATTTCCAGGCAGCGCAGGTCTCATCTCCTCCTGACCCGCGGCTCACTGCGCGCACGTCCTGCGGCATCCAAAAAGCAGTCTCCTGGCTTTGCGTTGCTCCTCCGCGGAATTTGGCTGTGATAGAATCCCGTCCCGATGGGACGGCTCTGCTCAGCACGTTACGAACGCGAGGCAAGGCAACGCGGCTGGCAACGCATTGCGGGCGCCGATGAAGCAGGCCGCGGCGCGTTGTTCGGGCCCGTGATGGCGGGCGCGGTGATGCTGAATCCCCGGCGTCGGATTGCCGGCCTGGATGACTCGAAGAAATTGTCACCCGAGCGGCGCGCCATCCTGGCCGAGCGAATCTGCGAGCATGCGCTTTCGTGGGCCGTCGCTGAAATTGACGCCAGCCGGATTGATGCCTGGAACATCTATCAGGCGAGCCGGCAGGCGATGATGGCCGCTATTCAGAAGTTGCACCCGACTCCCGATTATCTCCTTCTGGACGCTATCGAGCTAGATCTGCCCATCGAACAGAAAGCTCTGATCCACGGCGACGCGCGTTCGATTTCCATCGCGGCCGCCTCGATTCTGGCCAAAGTCGAGCGGGACCGGCAGATGGAAGAATTCGACCAGCTTTATCCACAATACGGACTGGCCCGCAACAAGGGCTACGGCACGCCGGATCATCTCGAGGCGCTGCGACGCTGCGGCCCCTCCCCGCTTCACCGCTTTTCCTACGCTCCGGTGCGCGAAGCGCGCTGCTGGTCCTCCGGGGCGGAGCAGCCGCTTCTTCCGCTCTAACGCGAAGCCGCGGCTCGCTCCTGCTGCGTCGCGCTCCTGCCTCGCTTGGAAATCTCGGCGACAATTGATAGATTGAATTGACAGGCCCAATCGAAGAGCAACGTCCATGGAAAACCCAGCCCCACAGCGCATCCTGATCGTCGAGGACGAGGAAAACGCCCGCAAAGGGTACGAAGCGCTCCTGCGCAAGTGGAACTATGGGGTGTTGGGCGTCGGAAGCAGCGAGGATGCACTTGCCGCGTTCGGGGAATTCCAACCCGACGTCATTCTGGCCGATGTCGAGCTTCCGGGGATGAACGGGCTCGAGCTGCTCGGCCATCTCGGCGAGGAAATTGAGCGTGTACCGGTCATCATCATCACGGGGCGGGGCAGCGACGAGCGCGTGGTGGCGGCAATCGAGGCGGGAGCCTACTGGTACATCGAAAAGCCGTTGAAGCCCCCGGTCCTGCGCGCGCTGCTGAGCCGGGCATTCGGCCGGGTGCGCGACCGCCAAGCCGTGGCTGCCTTGCGGCGCGATCTGCGGGAAGCAGGGAAGTTGGGTGTGCTCGTGGGAACCTCCGGCGCTATGCGCGAGGTGATGAGGCAGGTTGAAATCGCTGCGCCGTCCAGCGCATCGATCCTCATCACCGGTGAGACGGGGGCGGGGAAGGAAATGGTGGCCCGCTCCATCCACATGCTCTCACCGAGAGGGAATGGCCCATTCATCGCCATCAACTGTTCGGCCATTCCCGAATCGCTGATGGAGAGCGAGATTTTCGGCCACGAACGCGGGGCGTTCACCGGCGCCGCCGAGCGCCGCATCGGCTGCTTCGAGCTGGCGGATGGCGGGACCCTGCTCCTCGATGAAATCGGCGAAATGGCCGCCCCCACGCAGGCCAAACTTCTTCGTGTTCTCGAGGCGCGGACCATCCGCAGGATTGGCAGCAAGGTTGAGACGCCGGTGGACGTGCGCGTGCTGGCGGCAACCAACAAGAATCCCGAGGCGGCCATTGCCGCCGGCCAACTGCGCCAGGATCTCTACTTCCGGCTGAATGTCTTCCAGATTCATCTCCCTCCGCTGCGCGATCACAAGGAGGATTTGCCGTTGCTGGTCGAGCATTTGCTCGCGGAGATTTCCGCCAAGCACGGCAAGAGAGTTTTCGGGGCAGGGGCCGAAGTGATGGAACTGTTCCGGTCATATCCCTGGCCGGGAAATGTCCGCGAGCTTCGGAACGTTCTTGAGCGAGCGGCCATCGCCGCTGAATCCGGGACGATCGCGCGGGGCGATTTGCCGCCGGATTTTGGGCGTGCCCCCGCCACGCTTAAGACCCTCGAAGGCATCCGGTTTCCGATCGGGACCTCGGTGGACGCGGCCGAGCGCGAGCTGATCCTGCAAACGCTCGCCGGCACCGGCCAGAATAAGACCCGCGCTGCGGAGCTCCTGGGCATCAGCCTGAAGACGCTGCACAACAAGCTGAAGGAGTACGAAGCGGGACGGAAACATGCATCTCAGCCTGAAGACTAAATTTACGCTGGCCACCTCGCTGCTCTTTCTGGCGGTCGTCGCCCTGGTGTCGGGACTCTATCTGGGCCGTCTGATGCGGCAGACCCTCCGGCAGGCCAGCGACAATGCTAGCTTCGTGGCGCAGCAGGTCTACGATGCGTGCGACGACGCGTTGAAGGAAGCCAACGAGCGCGGCGAGACTCCCGCTTCCCTCGCCCCCGCCGATGTCCGCGACTACGTGAGCCGGGCCTTCGACAACAGCAGCACGCTGAACTCCCTGATCGAATCCGACATGGGTATTTCGCCGACTATCTATGAGATCACGATCAGCGACGTCAACGGAATCGTGCTTGTCTCAAGCGACGCCACCAAGCGCGGACAGAAGCTGGCCATGCGCCTGCCGCTGCGTAATTTGGTGCATGCCGGGCTGTTTGAGCAGCTTCGCGAACTCTATGGGCCTGCGCAGACCTTCGAATTTTCACTGCCGTTCCAGCTGGGCGCGGCGCCTTTTGGCGACATCCGCGTGGCGCTTTCCTCGGCTCTGATTCGGGATGAAATCACCCCGGGGCTCAAATCGGCGGGTCTTTGGGCCCTGGGTTTGGTGCTGCTTTCAGCCCTGCTGGCTTTTCTGGTGAGCGCCAGCACACTGGCTCCTATCGGGCGCATTTCAGCCCAGCTCGACCGCATTTCCGCCGGGCAGTTCGATTCCGAGCCGGTGGTGGCGCGCCGGGACGAGCTGGGGATCGTGAGCACAAAGATCACCGGCATCGGAAAGCAGTTGCGCGACGTTCGCGAGATATTCAGCACGCTGCGCGAAGACTTCGACTTGGTGATGAGCGGGCTCGACGCCAGTCTCCTGCTCTTCAACGCCGAAGGCCGCGCCGTCCTGGCAAGCCCCTCGCTCCAGAAGTTTCTGGGAAGAGGCCCCGAGGAGCTGTCCGGGCGCCGCGTATCCGAAATCTTCCCGGAGGGCCACCCGCTGCGGACAGTCCTGCGGATTACGGGGGAAGAGATCGAGCCGGTTTCAGAGGAGGAAGTCATCCTCGACGGCGGCTCCGGGCCGCAGAGGGCCGGCTTGAGCGTGCAGGTAATCGGCGAGCATGGCGCGACCATGGGAACTTTGGTGACTCTTCGCGATGTCGAGTCCCGCGCCCGCTTGGGCAGCCAAATCGAAGTTTCCGAGCGCCTCGCAGCGCTGGCGCGGGTAACGGCCGGCGTGGCGCATGAGGTCAAGAACCCACTGAATTCCATGCGCCTGTGGCTGGAGGTATTGAAGGGCAACATGCCTGCGGCTCCGGAGCCGCAGCAGGCGGTCAATATGCTGGACAGCGAAATTGACCGCCTGGATCGCGCCGTGAAGACATTTCTGAATTTCACCAAACCCGTGCAGCTGACCCTGAAAGAGACAGACCTGCGCGCCCTGGTCAGCGAGGTGCTGGATGCCGCTCGGCCCGCCATTGCCCAATCCAGCCTGTCCCTGCACACCGCTTTTCCTCCCGAATTTCCCGCCGTATATGTGGACCGGCAGCTCATTCATCAGGCGGTGCTCAATCTGGTGCTGAACGCCTGTGATTTCACCCCGGCGGGAGGAAGAATCAGCGTGAGCCTGCGGCGGGCGGGAGAATTCGCCGTGATTGCCGTCGAGGATACCGGAAAAGGCATCGCGCCGGAGGACCGGCAGAAAATCTTCCAGCTATTTTTTACTACCCGGCCGGGAGGCACCGGCATCGGCTTGGCAAACGCCTTCCGCTTCGTGCAACTGCACAACGGCCGCATCGAGTTCGAATCGGAGAGGAATCGCGGAACGGTGTTCCGTGTGGAGATCCCGCTGGCCCGGCCGGCGGATTGGACAGCCGCCAAGGCTGCGATGACGAGTGAGCCGCTGGCGGCGGAGAAAAGCTAGATGCGCGTGCGAGTGGGAGAGAACGTTCTTTTCGCTTTGAGCGTCTATGCGCTGGCGCTTGCGGTGGGTGGCTGCGCGCAAAAGACTGTCCGCGCCACGCCGCCCGCGGCCACCGCTCCGGCCCCATCGACAGAGGCAGCCGAGCGGCCCATGACGACGGCGCCGGACACCGATGCAGCTCCTCCCGTGGCCCGCGCGACCCCGCCCGTGGTTTCCTCCCCCCCGGCGGAACCGCCTCCCGTAGCGATAGATTCAGACTTGCCGCCTGCGCCGCGCCGCAAGCTCGGCCAGGTGTCCACGACCGAGCCCGATGCGGGAGAACAGGCATCCCATCCGCCGTCTCCGCAGATTTCTCCGCAGCTTTCCGAACGGGACCAGTCCGCCTACCGGAAAAAGACGAACGAAGATATTGCCATTGCGCAGCGGAATCTCGACCAGTCCAGCGGCAGGCAACTGAGCGCGGCACAGCAGGATTTGGTAGAGAAGATTCGCAGCTTCCTGGCCGAATCGCTCGACGCCAGCAAGAATGGCGATTGGACACGCGCCCAAAACCTTGCGTTGAAGGCCCGGCTGCTTTCCGTCGAACTGCTGAACTCCTTGTAACGCACCAACCTCCTTCGGAATTTACGTTGCCGTGGTATTGCCGCGGCATACTGTGGCCGAGGCAGACAACCTATTGGTTCCTTTCAGGGATTGTGGTAGATGTTACAGGCATGTGAACGCTTGCCCATCCAGGAGGGAGCCCGTGCCGACCACGACACACGATATCCGGCAGTCCCTGTTGGCCGAAGACGCCGAATTCCGGCGCCTTGCGGAAGAGCACCTCAGATGTGAAATGCAACTGGAACAGATCGTCAAATCCTCCTACCGGAACTCGGAAGACCTGCTCCGGGAAACGAACCTGAAGAAGCAAAAACTCCGCTTGAAGGACGAGATGGAGCGGATTGTTGCCAGCCGTCAGCAATTGATGGCTCACTAGGTCGCTCTGGCGTTCTCAGATGTGTCGTACAATGGATGTGTATTTCCGCGGGGGGCTGGCTGGGGGTGGGTGCGTTCGACGGACAGCTTCGCCGGACAGTTCTCTTTGCGATCCTAGTGAACCGGAGGCATTTTCATCCGCGTGGTCAAGGAAGCGTATAGATTTGCTCTGCCCCCGCTTGCCTTGGGGGCAGTCTGTTTTCTGATGGCAGGCAGATGGCATGGCGCCGCCTGGCTGGGAGGCGCGCTGGTTGTCCTGGGACTCTTCGTATTCTATTTTTTCCGTGATCCGGAGCGCTCGATCCCGCAGGACCCCGGCCTGGCGGTGGCGCCGGCGGACGGGCATGTGATCGAGATCGTTGAGGAGGCGCTCGATTCCCGGATGGGTCACCGCGTGAGCATCTTTCTGGCTATCTGGGACGTCCACGTGCAGCGCGCGCCGGTCGCCGGGCGCATCGCAGGCGTCGAATACCGGCCGGGAAAATTTTATGGCGCGTTCCGGGCTGCCGCTTCGCGAGAAAACGAGCAGAACATCATCCGTATGGACACGCCGCAAGGGCCGGTGACGGTGAAACAAATCGCCGGGGCCGTCGCGCGGCGCGTGATATGCTGGACACGCGAAGGCGCCACGCTTGATCGCGGAGAGCGCCTGGGACTGATTCGCTTTGGTTCCCGCGTGGACATCTGGCTTCCCGCTGATGCGCAGGTAGTGATAGAGCGAGGTGCGAAGGTAAAGGGCGGCGAGAGCATCCTGGCGCGATGGACTTCAACCCCATAGACCCGATCGGACACGAGGAAGAGCCGCGGCGACCATTCCGCAACCACCGCATGCGGCGCGGTGTCTACATCCTGCCGAGTGTCTTTACCGTCGCCAATCTGCTGTGCGGCTATTTTGCCATCCTGGCCACGCTCGACGGTCAGAATGCCGATCTCGACAACGCCGCACGGGCCATCGGCTTTGCCATCATCTTCGATTCGCTCGATGGGCGAGTGGCCCGCGCCATGGGCACCAACAGTGATTTTGGCAAGCAATTTGATTCCCTGGCCGATGTGATCTCCTTTGGCGTTGCACCGGCGATCATCGCCTAT
>JAJXZD010000129.1 GCA_021780215.1 Acidobacteriota bacterium | reverse complement strand
GACGAACGCCCGGAGCGTCTGGGCGGCGGATTCCGGCAGTTCGACCTCGAGAACGTAGTGGCCATCGGCTACCGCGGAGTGAAGGATGCGGCCGCGCGCCTGCACCTGCGAGAGATGGAGCCCGTCGGAAAGAGGAAGGCGCAGCCGCAGGTGCACCAGAGGATCGAGGGGCATAGCGGAATCAATGCGCTCGAGCAACTCGTTGAACCCCTCGCCGGTGATCGCGGAAGTGAGGACGACGTCCCGGCGGCCGTTAACGAGGCTTTTCAATGCGGAGCGCTCCTGCTCGGAGAGCAGGTCGGTCTTGTTGAGGACGTGAAGGCGCGGCTGGCCCTCGACACCCAGGCTGCGGAGAATCTTGAGCACTTCTTCGTCCTGCTCGGCGTGGCGGGGATTGGAGACGTCCGTCACGTGGAGGATCAGAGCTGCTTCCTGCACCTCCTCGAGCGTGGCGCGAAAGGCGGCAATCAAGTCTGGCGGAAGTTCGCGGAGGAATCCCACCGTGTCCGAGCACAGCACGCGGCGGCGCGAGGGAAGCTGGATGGCGCGAATGGTTGGGTCCAGGGTGGCGAACATCTTGGGCGAGGTGAGCACGCTGGCGCGGGTGAGCGCGTTAAAGAGCGTGGATTTGCCCGCGTTGGTGTAGCCGACGAACGCCACCATGCCCAGCGGGACGGCTTGCCGCGCCTGGCGGCGTGTGGCCCGCTGGCGGCGTACGATTTCGATGGCGTGCTGGATCTTGCGGACGCGGTCGCGAATTCTCCGCCGGTCGGTTTCAAGCTTCTGCTCGCCCGGCCCCCGTGTGCCGATGCCGCCTCCCAGCCGGGAAAGCTCTTCGCCTCGCCCCGTCAGGCGGGGAAGCAGATAGTTCAGCTGCGCAAGTTCCACCTGGAGTTGTCCTTCGCGGGTGTGCGCGTGGGTGGCGAAGATATCGAGGATGAGCTGCGTGCGGTCAATCACGCGGCGCCCTGTCCCTTTTTCCATGTTGCGGAGCTGCACAGGAGTCAGATTGTGATCCACGATCACGAGCGGAACATGGCGGGATTCCGCCTCCGCGCGGATCTCCTCGATCTTGCCGCGTCCGACCAGCGTCGCGGGATCGAGCGCGTCGCGCACCTGCAGGAGGTTGCCGGCGACTTCCGCCCCGGCGCTTTCCGCCAGCTCCCGCAGTTCGGCAATGGAGTCGCGGCTGGCCGCGACGGATGCATCCGCTTTGCCACGCACGGGTTTCTTGAGCGCCACGCCGACCAGGAGCACGCGTTCCCTGCGATTCACAGACTGCGGAGTTTTCATACCGATGCGCAGAAGGGCGAAGGCCAGGCTATTGAAGGCAGCGAAGTCATTTCTCAATAAACATTATACGCCGGTCTCGGATTTCGGTGAACGGCCAGCGGCGTGCGAAAAGGTTCGCAAGAACCGGGAATCGCCCGATTTCACAGCCGGGATGTGAATGCGGAACGCAATCCCGGATTGCCTGAAGGGGAGCGATGTCGTAGGCTGTAGCCCGTATGTGGGCTACGATGCTGGATAGGAAGCCATACCTCGCGGGGCGGCCGCGCTGAACCTCGAAAGCCAAACGGAAGGGACACAACGTTCGAGAGCCTTGGCGCTGCTCGGATATGCGGTGGCGATTGTGTGTCTCGCATGGGTACTACACGATTTTCACATCGTGCGGGCCTTGCATGAGGTCGCCAAAGTAGATTGGAGATGGGTGCTTCTGGGGATGGCCTTCGACGTAGTCAGCTACGGCATCCAGGGGTTGCGGTGGAAGCTGCTGCTGACTCCGTTTGCCAGGGTGCGCCTGAGCCGCTCGATCCGCGCTGTGTACGCCGGGCTGTTCGCCAATCTTGTGTTCCCCTTGCGCCCGGGAGAAATCCTGCGCAGCTATCTGATCGCGAATTCGGAAGGAATCAAGGTCGGGCGGGTTCTTGGGTCGGTGGGCGTGGAGCGGTTCATGGATCTGGTGATCGCGACGGCATCGCTGGCGGTGGTCTCGTTGGTGGTGGAACCGCGGCGGCGCTTCCGGCATGTAGCGGACACGCTGGCGATTGTCACGTTGGTGCTGCTGGCAATCGTCGTGGCCCTGGTCTTCTACCTCGAGGCGAAGCTGGAAACCTTCACGGAGTCCACCGAGCGCGAGGGCAGGCTGCGGGGGCGGACACTGGCCGCGCTCACCGCGCTGCACGCGATGGGCACGGCCCCGAGCTTTTATCCGGCAGTGCTGGCCTCGCTGGCGATGCCGGCGTGCCAGATCCTGGCCATCTGGGCGATGATGCATTCCTACGGGCTGCATCTTTCGTTTCTGGCGGCTGTCGTGGTGCTGCTGGTCATCAACCTCGGGGTTTCGCTGCCGAACGCGCCGGCCAATCTGGGGTCCTACCAGTTCTTCTGCGTCTTGGGGCTGAGCGTATTTCGGATTGAGAAGACCACCGCGGCGGGCTTCTCGATTTTTGCCTTCCTGGCGCTGACCATTCCGTTCGTTTTCCTCGGTTTTGCGGCGCTTTTGCGCAGCGGGCTTTCGCTGCGTTCGATGCGCGAGAAGGTCGGGGCCATGCCGCGCCATACCCTGCCGCGCGGCGCATAGGAAGCGTCCGGCGCGTCACCCGCGCCTATGCCGTGCCCGAACCGCCGGGCGAATTCATTGTCGAAGCTGCGCGCCTCCCGGTATATAGTGGAATTTAAACGTTGGGCGGCTGAAAACGGGGCGCTTGCGGACCTGCCGCTGCAGCGGCAGCGGAAATTGAGCCTTCCGTCCCGCGCGAGGAATACGCAGACCTTCATGGC
>JAJXZD010000240.1 GCA_021780215.1 Acidobacteriota bacterium | reverse complement strand
GCCAGCGCTGGTTTCCACGCTTTCCATCTGCATCGTGTTCGTGCCGATGTTTTTCCTCTCCGGCGTGGCCCACTATCTTTTCGTGCCGCTGGCGGAGGCCGTGGTCTTCGCCATGCTCGCTTCCTACGTGCTCTCGCGCACCCTCGTGCCTACCATGGCCAAGTACATGCTCACCGAACAGACGGAGGAGCAGCGCCGCGAGGGCACGCAGACGTCGCAGAATCCGCTGGTGCGCTTGCAGGCGAAATTCGAGGATGGATTTGAGCGTTTCCGCGAGGCGTATCATCGGTTGCTCGCGGCCGCCCTGCGCCACCGCCGGATGTTCACCGCCTTTTTTCTGGGCGCCTGCGTGCTCTCTTTCGCGCTGATTCCGCAGGTCGGCGAGGATTTCTTTCCCACCGTGGACAGCGGTGAAATCAACCTCCATATGCGGGCTCCCACCGGCACGCGTATCGAAGAGACTGCCGCGCTGTGCGACCGTGTGGAAAACGACATCCGCACGATGATTCCGCCCGCCGAGCTGGTTACTGTCCTCGACGATATCGGTCTCCCCTACAGCAGCATTAATCTTTCCTACAGTGATGCCGCGCCGATCGGGACCGGCGATGCCGACATCTTCGTCGAACTGGCTCCCAAGCACCGCCCGACGGTGGAATACGTCCGCGAACTGCGCGCCCGTCTGGGCCGCGATTTTCCCGGCCTTGAGTTCTATAGTCTGCCGGCGGACATGGTCAGCAAAATTCTCAACTTCGGCCTGCCCGCGCCGATTGACGTCCAGATCACCGGCCGCGACGTCCTGGCCAACCGGCGCTTCGCCGACGCCCTTCTGAACCGGCTGAAATTTGTTCCCGGCACGGTGGATTTCCGCATTCAGCAGATGTTCAACCAGCCGAAGATTCACATTGATTTGAACCGCACCAAGGCCGAGCAGGCCGGCTTCAGCGCCCGCGACGTCGCCCAGAATCTCCTGATCTCCCTCAGCGGCAGCTTTCAGACCGCCCCCACCTTCTGGCTGAACCCCCGCAACGAAGTGAGTTACAACATTGAGACCCAGACGCCGCAATACCTCACCGATTCCCTGCAAAAGCTCGAAAACATTCCCATTACCGGGCCGGGCACCAGCCAATCGGAGATTTTGAGCAGCCTCGCCTCGTTCAGCCGCGGCTCCGAGCTGGCCGTCGTGTCGCATTACAACGTAGAGCCACTCATAGACATTTACGGTTCGGTGGATGGGCGCGACCTCGGCTCTGTCGCCCGGGACATCCTGCCGATCGTGGACCGCAGCCGCAAAGATCTGCCGCGCGGTTCGCGCGTTCGCGTGGCCGGCCAGATTCAGACCATGAACGAATCGTTTTCGGGATTGCTTTCGGGGCTGGCCTTTTCCATCGTGCTCGTCTATCTGCTGATTGTCGTGAACTTCCAGTCCTGGCTTGATCCCTTCATCATTCTGATGAGCCTGCCGGCGGCGCTCGCGGGGATCGTCTGGTGCCTCTTCGTCACGCACACCACCATCAGCGTGCCCGCGCTGACCGGAGCGATCATGTGCATGGGCGTGGCCACGGCCAACAGCATCCTGGTGGTGAGCTTCTCGCGCGAACGCCTCGAAGCTGGAAAGACGCCCGCGGAAGCGGCACTTGAGGCCGGCTTCACGCGCTTTCGTCCCGTCCTGATGACGGCGCTCGCCATGATCATCGGCATGCTTCCCATGGCTCTTGGCATGGGCGAGGGAGGAGAGCAGAATGCTCCGCTGGGCCGCGCCGTGATAGGCGGGCTGGTGTTCGCCACCGTAGCCACTCTCTTTTTTGTCCCCGTGTTCTTCAGCATTGTCCACGGCCGCCATGAGCAGGAGACTCTGGCGCGCTGATTGGGCGCCCGGCGGTGGCCCGCGGATTGGAAGAATTGCGCGCCGCGCGCCTTCCCGAGCCGGATTTCAGCCGAAGAGTTGGACTCTGCGCGGCGGCAGATCGAATACGGCTCGAGCGGCTTGGAACAACGGGGCGGGCGGCAACGCTTCGGAAGCGGGAGCAAGCAGGAAATTGGCGTATCGGTAGACGGCCAGCTCCGTCGCAATGCCGGGCGGGCGCCGCTGCAGAACCTTCCCGAACGCGGCGTGCAATTCGTGCATCTGGTCGTCTGGAAACGCGCCAAGCAATGCGCCAAAATGGTTCTTGGCCGCCGTGAGCGGATCGACATTTTCCTGCGCTTGCGGCTCACTGGGGCCAGATGCGGGCGCGGCATTTTGCGTCGGCGGCTTCGGCGCGCTTGGTGGAGCGGAGGGCGGGGCGGCTGCCTTCTTCGCCGGCGCCGCGTAGCTTTGATAGAACGCGTAGCGAAACTGCTTTTCATAAAGCGCCGCGTAGGCGAATTTCTCCGCACGGGAAGGCTCGTCGTCGGTGGCGGCGACCTTCTCCGTGAAATCTCGAAGCGCCGATTCGAAGTCACTGAAATTCCGGCGCGCCGCGAGCGGCGGGCCCTTCCGCGCGCGCGCCAGGGCCACCGCTAGACGGTCCGTGCGGGCATCGTAGCAGCGTCCATAGGCCGCTGTGGCGCGGCCAATTCCCCCAGCTCCGCCTGCCGCGGGCGATGGCCCATTTTTCTGAAAATACGCAACCCATTCCGCCGGGTTCATACTGAGGATTCGTGCGCAGGAAAGGCCGAGCCTGTCGTTCGTGCTGCTGGCCGGGCGGCGGGCCGGCGAGCGCGCCTGTCCAGCGGCCACTCCCGGCCAGACCGCGAGCAAAACTGTGCACGTTGCGAGGATTCGACGCATGCGGGAAATCCTACCGGAGTGCTGAGCGGTGCCGCAAGCCGATAACCGTAACGCATGCACCTGCGCTCATTCTCCCGCGGGATATTCGAGGCGGGAAGGGATTGCAACGGTTTCGGGAGGGGCGATCTTGGTCGCTTGCGAGGCCACGATAAGCCAACGGCCGCCGCGCTGCTCCTCGACACGGGTGAAAATCCCGCGGCGTTGCGGGATGGGCGTGCCGTCGGGGTTCCGCTCGCCGCTTGAGTGGAAGAAGACATGAACGACGGCGATATTCGGAGTCAGGAAGCGGATTTTGACAGACTCCGTCTTCCACACACCGCCCTTTACCTTCGCGGCGTGGAGGGTCTCAAGGCTCCGTGCGAATTCCTTGCGTCCGTGGAACCATTGGCCCGCCAGATTCACGATGTCCGCTCCGGGGGCGAACAGTCCGATCATGCCGGGGATGTCGTGGCGATTCCACGACGCCTCCCAGCGCGCCTCGATGTCGCGGATAGCGCGCTCGCTCGGCGGATTTGGCGCTTGCGCGCGCACGGCGGCGGGGAAAATCATCAGTAGGAGCGTGAGCAGGCAGAGCTGAGTTCGCATAATTGCCTCCGGGAAGTTCGCCGAGATTGTCTGCTCAGCTGCTCCCTTCGTCAAGCACGGCCCCGCGCTTTTGCCCTTGTGGACGCAACGCGTGGAAGGGCACTCGAATCGTATAAGCGCGAAGCCTTTCGGTTGGCTATTGCGGAGCAGGCAGATGGCGTGTCAGCGGATGTTTAAGCCATTGGCGATTCGCGGCGGTTCTGCTCGATTCTCCCTTTGGCGAGTGCTTCCAGGCTTGGATAGGAGCGCGCGTCCACAAATGTCTGCTCCTGTGGCTGTAATTTGCGCCCCAGCGCGTTCGTCATCATTTCCAGCACGGTATCCATCGTCAGGGAGGTCAGGACGGCGGCGCGCAGCACGCCCTGGTCCACGAGCGGCTTCGCCTGGCGCAAAATGCCCACCCCCGTGCACGGCAGCGCCAGCCACTTCGCCCGCTCCGCTTCGGCGGCGCTTTTCTCAAACGCTTTCCGGGCGCCGAAGATGAAATCGGCGTTCTGGGACACGATCATCTCGATTCCCTCGGGCTTCGCTGGAGACAGCGCCAGCCAGGAAGTTACGGCACGGGCTGCATCCTCCTCCGTCGAGCCCTGAACTTTTACGCTTTTGATCTCGACGTTCGCGGGCTTGCCGCTCGCCAGCCCCTCGTAGCGCAGCGAGGCAACGGAACTCATGGACGGGCCGCGCAGATAGAGCACCGTGCCGCCTTTCGGCAGCATTGCCCCGAGTTGCCGGCCTTGAATCCGTCCGATCTCCACATGGTTCTGGGATACCAGGAACACGGGAGCTTTTGCATTCTTGCGCAGCGTTCCGAGATATTCCACCAGCGCGTTGCTGACCGCCCAGCCGATGCCTGCGGCCACCGCCGCCTCGGCCACACGCGGCAGTCCAGAGGCGCTCACCGGCTCGAGCAGGATGGCATCAGTCCGCGAGGCGCCCCGCGAATGCACGACGTCCAGCAGTTGCTGGCTCTGGAGCACGGGGTCCATCTGCGCACTCACCACTTGCAGCCCCACCCCCAGGCGCACCGCCACGGCTTTTGCCGCGGTTGCCTGCTCGCGGAGGTACAGGGCGTCACCGGGAAGCGACAGCACGAAATTCCGTAGGCTCACATTTGCACCCATGGCGAGGGCCTGGCGTTGAGAGGCTTCGCCATTTTTAACTGGCTCCGGAGTTTCAGTCTAAATCCAACAATTATCCGTGAGTAGGCTCTAAGCCCGAAGCGAGTGCGGATTGAACAATAGCGGCAAACGCATGCCCGCGAACTCGTCACTAGTTGTGCATGCTCGGCGAGCGGGGGCGCGGCCAGGTAACTGATGAAGCGCAGGCGGGATGACTCCGGCCGAATCCGCAAATGCAGTGATGCTAGACTCCGATCATAAGGGAAAAAAGTGACGACGAAATGAAGGAGGACTAGCTCTCCGCAATGATCGTCAGTTGTCCAAAATGCCAGAAACAGTATCGGTTAAACGAAAGCCAGTTTGCCGGACGAACACATCTTCAAGTTCACTGCACGAACTGCGACGCCAGGTTCATCGTTGTCACAGCCGGGCCTGCCGCTGAAGAGAATGCACCCCGGCCAACTGTGGACCGCACCATAGCGAGCCGCAGCGGCGGCGTGCTACCCGAGGGCAAGGTCGTCTCCCTGGTTGTGACTCGCGGGCCGATGATGGGGAAGGTGTTCCCATTGGCGAAGCCGCGCATTGTGCTGGGCCGCGCGGGGACTGATGTGGTGCTCGAAGACCCACAGGTTTCCCGCCAACATTGTGCCCTGGAAGTTCACGGTGCAAATGCGTTTCTGATTGACCTGGGGAGCCGCAACGGAACATTCGTGAACAACGAACGGGTGACGACTTGCGAACTGGAGCACCTCTCGGAATTTAGCGTCGGAGCCAACACGCTGATGCTGAGCATCACTCAGAAGAGTTGAAGACAATTCCCGCTGTTGAATTGCCATCATGACCGGACTAGGGCGCTACGAAATAGTAGATGAGCTGGGCCGCGGAGCCATGGGTACCGTATTCCGTGCCCGGGACCCTGTAATCGACCGCACCGTTGCCCTCAAAACCATCACTCTCAGTGGGCTCGGCTCCGAAACGGAGCAGGCATATCGCCAGAGGTTCTTCCGCGAAGCACAAGCTGCCGGCAGGCTTTCTCACCCTGGCATCGTTATCGTCCACGACGTATGCGAAGACGAGATCACGAAGGCGCCCTATATCGTCATGGAATATGTCGCGGGCAGAACCCTGGAAGATATCGTGAACGAAAGGCAGGGTCCTCTTCCGCTAGCACAAGCACTCGACATCGGAAACCAGATCGCGAATGCTTTGGATTATGCGCATTCCGAGGGAGTCGTGCACCGCGACATCAAGCCTGCCAACATCATCGTCACTTCGGCGGGCCGCGCCAAGATTACGGACTTCGGTGTTGCCCGGCTGAAGCAGACACAGATGACCGTGGCCGGGTCGTTGCTTGGCACCCCGTCTTATATGTCACCGGAGCAAGTGGAGGGCAAGGAAACCGACGGGCGCTCCGATCTGTTTTCGCTTGGTGTCATGCTCTTTCTGATGATGACGGGCCAGCGCCCGTTTGTTGGCCAGGAAGTGGCGGAAGTCATATTCAAAATCGTCTATAAAGACCCGCCGCTCCCGAGCGAAATCAATTCTTCTCTTTCACCGGAGTTCAACTACGTGATCGGGCGGGCGCTGGCAAAATCCGCGGAGCAACGCTATCAAACCGGACGGGAATTCGCCGAGGACCTGGAGGATTTGAGCCTTCAGCGAGCGCCTCGCTCCAGGAATGGCAGCACGAGTTCGGCCGTCCAGGCGAGGCTCGCTTCGATCCTCTCTGTGCCGCAGACGCCTGCACGCGGTCGTCCGCAGAACTATGAACCCACCGTACTCGTGGAGGCTCCGGGAGCGGCCAAGGCGCCAGAGCCAGATTCTCAACCCTCTCCGGTTCGCCGCAATGCAAAAAGGTGGAAAGTCGTGCCCCGCGAGGCCCGCCTGGCCCTGATGCTGGCCGGCGGAATTGTCTTCCTCGCGTTCCTTGTCTCCATGGCCGTTGCCATGAATCCAACGGCGAAGATGAAGATTTCGCTCTCTTCCGCCGATTTACGTGAAGGTAAAGTATCCGTTCTAGTAAATGACAAGGTGGTCGCGGAGGGCGACATCAGACCAAAAGATGTAATGATGTTCGGCGTGTTCCGAAAGGAGGAAGGCTACTTCTCAGAAACCGTAAGCGTCCCGGCGAAGCATGACTCCGTTCGCGTTCGCGTGGTGGCGCCGGAATCTGGTTTCGAAAAGACGGAGGAAATTCAAGGCGAGTTTCAGAAAAACGAAGAAAAAAGGCTGGAGATCAGGCCCAGCCTGCGCAGCGAGTCCCTCGATCTGGAATGGAGATGAATCCGGAGGGTGCGTGGTGCGCCGTCGGCTTCATCCTTGGGCAGTGGCTTACCCACCGTCCGGATCTACCTGATACCGTTGCCAGTCCAGCAGCCACGATGGACCTGCACTCCTTCATAGATTTTGACCCGTTTGTTCATGGGACTAAATACTCTGGGCCCCAGCGAATCCGAAAATTCGCCTAAAAGCAGTCCCAAAGTATTCCCATGGCAGTGAGGCCGCACGAAAGCGCCTGAGAATCAGAGGCTTAAAAATGCTTGGTAGCGATACCGGGATTGTCCGGCGGAGTCTTCAAAAAAGCGGCAAAAACCGACGAAATCCGTGCTTTTCCAATCACTTGGCGCTCCGGCGCTTTCAATCGCTGATAGCGGCTTTTAGCCCTTGGAAAGCCCCGTTCCGCCCAATTCTAGTAAAAACAGCAAAACCGCAGTAGTCTCGCAGAGCCATGGGCATTGAAGTTCCCCAAACACCGCAACACGGACGCGCCCAAGCGTCACGAGTTTTCTTTCACGTCGGTGTGACGCGCTACCGTCGCGCCCACGGCTTCGCGGCTTCGACGAGCATTATAATCCTCGCAGCCCAAATGTCACTCGAAGAAACCCTGATCGCAGTCTGGCGGCAAGCCCTCGTCGAGAACGCCAGCGCGGTCGAACTGGATGGCAACCGCTACCCTGTCCGATGCCCTCCCAAGCGCGGTCTGCGGCAAGTTGATTTCGTACTCGACGGGAACGAGATTCGAGGACTTGAGCAGAACCCTAACACGAAATCCCGTTGGGCGCAGACGGCACGCTCAGGCAAGAAGGTGATGCAGTTCCTCACCGAGGGACGCTACGTGGCGAACGTGGTGGACGGGAAAGTGACGGTCTACGGGAAGCGGGCAGCGCGAATAGCTGACTTCTGCGGGTCCCGTCACCACTGACCGGATATGCTCCGACGAAGATAGCGCCGCACGTATACCGCCAAGATTCCCACACAAACCAGCACGGCGCAGCCCACGACAACCGATACGGGGAGGTTCGGATACACGAGAGCGTCGAGAATATGTACCAAGAAAGGTCCACGCGAGGGTTCGACGCCAGCGCGAGCCTCAAGCCATGACTCCGCCACGGTGAGCGGGCACGGAGGCCATGGAACCGACTCTATGACGATGGCGTAGATCAACGACGCGATGTGCAGCGTCCGCAGCACCGGGCGACGCCAGGTTACAGTCCAACCCAGCAGCACCCATGCGCACCAGAGAAGGTGCACGAACAGGACCAACTCCGCGAGGGCAAGTGCCGTAGGAATCGACCGCCTCCTCCGTTTTGCGGAGTTCTCGCCCTCGATTATCCGCTGATGATTTGAACTCGGCTCATCTCAATTCCGGGGACGTGCTATGATCGCGCCGTTGCCCCGGTGCTGTTTCCCCAAACTGTGAAATTGCGGAGGGAACCATGCGCTGGTATTTCTTCCTCGCCTACTTCTTCGGCGGCGCCTTCCTCGTCAACGCGATCCCGCATTTCGTCCAAGGCGTGTCGGGTCGCTCGTTCCCGACCCCGTTCGCGTCCCCGCCCGGCGAAGGGCAGTCCTCTCCAGTGGTGAACGTGGTCTGGGGCACTGCGAATGCGCTGGCTGGATACTTCCTTGTGACACGCGTCGGGGAATTCCATATCCGCAGCATTCCTGACGCGGTGGTCGCCGGAGTCGGAGGTCTGGTGATGGCTATCATGCTGTCTCGGGCTTTCGGGCAACTGTACGCCAAAACCGGCGTCCGCTCAGATGGCGAGGGGAATAGCCCACGAATCATGAATGTAGTCGAAAACGAACTGAAACTCGCAGAAGGCGTTGCCACGGAGATCAAGAAAGTCATCACTCCACTCAAATACCCCGACGATGAATGGTCAACCACGGTCGCTGCCTTCATAGACCAAGCCTTCGAGCACAATGCGGCAATCGTTCTCCTGATTCGTTCTGCGCTGTTTGGTTCCGCCTTCGCTCTTTTGCGCTTACTGGTAGAAATCGTGGTGCGTGGAGTCTGGATAGCGACTTGTGCAACCGACGCACAGATAAAAACCTTCATAGAAAAAGACGAAATCGACCCCACCTTCGGCGAAAAGGCTAAGGCGATTGACACGACGTGTGGCATAGATTTCTTCCAAAATCTAAAAACAAAGTCTTGGACCGCTTTGAACAGCTACACGCACACCGGGATTCTTCAGCTAGGTCGCAGATTCACAGGTTACAAGCTCATACCGTCGTACACAGACGGAGAGAAAATCGAAGTCATCCGCACGGGTACTACGATGCTTCTCATGATTGTCAGACCCTTCCTCGCGAGGCACGGCCATAACAACGAAGCAGTTCAAATTGATGAAATCGGGAAAAGATGGGTCGCTTCATCGAAAAACCCATGATGCAGTCATCGCAGGTTGAACCAGCCCACACAACGCAGCAAGGAGCGGATCGTGGATGATTTCCCGAGCTTCATGAAGTCCGCCCCGAACAGGATCGCAGCGAGCAGTCAGTCAACGCCGGGCGTCGAGGGGTACGTGTACGACGGAGCGGAAGAAACTCAAATGGCGTTCTGGACCTGCCACGAGACGGCGGTTTCTGCTCCCCACGTTCACGACTTCGACGAATACATGGTCGTCGCGCAGGGCTGCTATACATTGGTCTTCGGCAAAGATCGTGTCGCGGTCAGAGCGGGGGAGGAATACTTCATTCCAAAGGGGCTTTGGCACGGGGGTGACGTGACTGGCGTTTTTTGTACCAGCGGGAGTGAGCGAGAATCCACTCTGGAGGAACGCTGGTATGCCGATAAAACGATACAAGCCGGAGCAGATTGTGAATCTGCTGCGGCAGATTGAAGTGGCCGTCGCCAACGGAAAGACCACCCCACAAGCCTGCAAGGAAGCCCAGATCACCGCGCAGACCTACTACCGCTGGCGCAAGGAATACGGCGGGTTGAAGCTCGATCAGGCGAAGCGCCTGAAGGAGCTGGAGAAGGAAAACGCCAAGCTGAAGCGGCTGGTGGCGGAGCTGTCTTTGGAGAAGCAAATCTTGAAGGACGTGGCGGAGGGAAACTTCTAAGCCCCGAGCGGCGGCGTGGCGCGGTCAGGCATGTCCGCGAGATCTACCGGGTCTCGGAGCGGCATGCCTGCCGGCTGCTGGGGCAGTCCAGAGGAACCCAACGCTACGAGGTGATCTACCGGACCGACGAGGATGCGCTGACGCGAGCGATTATCGAATTGGCCAGCGAGTACGGCCGCTACGGCTACCGGCGAATCACGATCAAACTTCGGGAAGCAGGCTGGCAAGTGGGCAAGGATCGAGTGCAGCGCATCTGGCGACGCGAAGGACTGAAAGTGCCGCAGAAACAGAGGCCACGAGGAAGGTTGTGGCTGGGCGACGGTTCGTGCGTGCGGCTGCGACCGGAGCGGGCCAATCACGTGTGGAGCTACGACTTCGTGAGCGCCATGACGCACGACGGGAGGATGTTACGGCTGTTGGTGCTGCTGGACGAATACACCAGGGAATGCTTGGCGATCCGCGTGGCCAGACGGTTGGGGAGTCACGAGGTGATCGATACGCTGGCGGACGTGATGCTGTGGCGAGGAATCCCAGAGTACATTCGTTCGGACAATGGGCCGGAGTTCGTGGCCCAGGAGCTACGAAAGTGGCTGGGAAGCTTGGGAACGGGAACGCTGTACATCGAACCAGGAAGTCCGTGGGAGAACGGCTACTGCGAAAGCTTCAACGGGAAGCTACGGGACGAGTGCTTGAACGGGGAGATTTTCTATTCGCTGCGGGAAGCGCAGATCGTGATCGAACAGTGGCGGATAGAATACAACACGAAGCGGCCACATTCAGCGCTGGGCTATCGGCCGCCAGCGCCGGCGACGATCGCGCCGCAATTTGCAGCCCTCCGGTCGCCTGCGGCTCCCTGCGAGCCGCAAATTGCACAAAGAGTTTTGTGATGTGCACTCTCTCACACTGCGTGGTACAAAAACTCGGTCTGGTCAATGCCGGTGAAAGATTTTCAAGATGGTTGTTGGGGAGACATACGCGTGATAGTGCCGCTGAAGATACAGACTGGTTCGAACAGCCCCGTAGCAGCGCTCCTCACGAATGCGGAGGATGAGGGAAACG
>JAJXZD010000063.1 GCA_021780215.1 Acidobacteriota bacterium | reverse complement strand
GCCACGCGCGAAGGGCCAAGGGAAATGAAATCGTAATAGTCCCCGCTGACCACCAGCGCGGGCCGGCAGATGGCTGCCAGGTCGAGTCCCGGCAGCGAAGGAAACACCTGCGGGAAGAGCTCCCTCTGCACTTCCCGGGCGATCTCGACCTCCTGTTCCAACCGCTGGCGCTCGCGTTGCTCTTCGATCAGCTCGGAGATTGAGCCGGTCATCTCGTTAAACGATTCGCCGAGTGCCCCCAGCTGGTCGCGCTGGGGGACGCGTACGCGGTGGCTGAAATCCCCCCGCCGCACGTGCAGCGTTCCTTCGTAGAGATCGCTCACGGACCGCGTAATGTTGCGCGTCAGCACGAATCCCGTGGCAAACGCTCCCACTTCCAGGATCAAAAACACGACGCCGACGGCAGCAAGTGTTTCGATCAACGCCGGGCCCAGCGCTCCCACAGACATCAACAGATCCCTGTTCACCGAGGAAACGCGCAAGGCAAACTGCGCCAGAACCGGCCGGTTCACGGCGTCTGCTCCCGTATCGGCGCGCACCGCCCCCAGCGTGGCATATCCCGGCACCTGAAAATCAAACCAATAAGCGGCTGGCGCGAGCTGGCGGTGCGAACTGGAGATGCGCTGCCGCGGGACATAGACAACTCCGTCGAGCAGAATTCCCTTATCGGACCGCTTGCCCGCCGGATCAAGCAAGGTGAGCTGGATCGGCCCCAACTTCGAGGGAAGGCTATCGAGCAGCCCCGCTGTGACCGGGGCCACCGCCAGTACGGTGGCCTGCCCTCCGGAAACCGCGAGGCCCTTAGCCGAGGCGAACCACAGTTGTCCGCGAAATTCCACGAGCCCCCCGAATTGCGCCCCCTTCTCCGTCCGAACCAATTGTTGCCCGTGATTCAGGTACACGCGCAGGCCGGGCCATTCCGCCTGCGCCGCCGCGATCACGCTGGCCACCCCCGGCCGGGACAATATAGGGTCTTCCGTGGCCACAGAATTCGGCGGGACTGGGCGGTCCGCCTGAATACCGGGCTCGCGGCTTAAAGCCGCGGCGATGGCGTTTGTATCCGTGGAAATAATGCTGATGCGGTTTTCCAAGTCATCGTGAAGCAAGTGCGCGCCAATCTGCAGCTCCAAAAGGGATGCCGCCACTCCCACCATGGTCAGCAGCAGAACGATGGGGATCACCGCGATAAACACGTAGACGACGACCAAGCGGTTCAGCAGGCTCCAAAGCAGGCGCCGCCGAATCCATGGCACCAGCCGAACAGCTAAATAGACCACGGCCAGAAAGGCGGAAAAATCCAGCACCGAAGGAATGGAGAGCGAACCGAGCAGGGGGCGCGCGATGCGAAGAAGCAGGTAAACCACCACGACCGCCAGCGCGATGCGGTCAAATGGCGACGTTCGCCGAACAAAAATCCACAAACGCCGCGGAGCATGACGGTTCATAGGCAACGGGCCCCTTGGGGCCAGCGCCGGATTCCCACGCGCCCCTGGGTACACCGCCAGATTACCGCACTCTGGCGCACGGCCGAACTATTTGACGGAAGCTTCCTGTGGAGCGGCATGGCGAACCTTGCTGTGCCTTCGCCCGTAAAAGGCGTAGATCAACAATCCCAGGATCAGCCAGATCAGCAGCCTCCACCAGGTCTTTGCCGGCAGGCTCAGCATGGCTGCCAGCGACGTCAGTATGCCAAGAATCGGAACCACGGGCACGAACGGCGTCCTGAACGGGCGCGGCAAATCGGGCCGCTTGCGCCGCAGCATCCACACTCCCGCACAGACGATCACGAATGCCAGTAGCGTGCCGATATTCACAAGGACGGCGAGGTCGCCGATCGGGATCAGCGAGGCAAACACCGCCACGCATACTCCCACCACGGCCGAGGAGATCCATGGCGTGCGAAACCGAGGATGAATCATGCCCGCCCAGCGCGGCAAAAGCCCGTCGCGCGACATGGAATAGAAGACCCGCGACTGCCCCAGCAGCATTACCAACATCACACTGCCAAGCCCGGCAACGGCTCCCGCCTTCACCAGCAGACTCCCCCAGCGCACTCCCGTGGCGTCAATGGCGATGGCCACCGGGTCGGCCACGTTCAAGTCCATGTAAGGAACCACCGCCGTCAGCAGGCCCGACACCAGGATGTAGAGGAATGTGCAGATGACCAGCGAGCCGATGATGCCTACGGGCATGTCCTTCTGCGGATTGCGCGCCTCCTGTGCGGCGGTGGATACTGCGTCGAATCCGATGTAGGCGAAAAAAATCACCGCAGCTCCGCGGGCCACTCCCGAAAGGCCGAAGAAGCCGAACCGCCCCGTATTCGGCGGAATAAATGGCGTCCAGTTCGCCGAGGCCAGCGCCGGATGGCGGAGGACAAACGCACCCGCGACGGCAATAAAGACCAACACGATGGCTACCTTCAGGATGACCACCGCGGAATTGAAATTCGCCGATTCCTTGATGCCCACAATCAGGATGAACGTGGCCGCGGCAATCGCCAGGCAGGCCACCAGATTGAACACGCCGGTCGCATGCGGCAGCGTGGCAGAGTTAACGCCCCCCGCGGCGAGTGATTCCCGCAGGGAATCCAGTGGCGCCCAATGGCCCTGGTAGAAGACGAGCGGGGTGCCGGGCGTCGCCAGCCAGCGCGGGCTGACGTGAATCCCGAGGTCGTCGAGGAAGCTGACGCAGTAGCCGCTCCAGCCCGAAGCCACCGTGGCGGCGCCAAAGGCGTATTCGAGAATCAGGTCCCAGCCGATAATCCAGGCAAAGATCTCTCCTAGTGTGGCATAGCCGTAGGTGTAGGCCGAGCCGGCAATGGGAATCAGCGAAGCAAACTCGGCGTAGCACAATCCGGAAAAGGCGCAGATGATTCCTGAAAGGATAAACGAAACGACAATTGCCGGCCCGGCGCTGGTCGCCGCGGCCTGCCCGGTCAGAACGAAAATTCCCGCCCCGATGATCGCGCCGACGCCCAGAGTGACCAGATTCACCGGCCCCAGCGCCCGGCGCAGCGAATGATCGCCCGTCTCCTGGGCCTCCTCCATGATGACGTGCAACGGCTTCGTGGCAAACAGCTTGCTAGCCATTCAGCGCCTCCCTGGATTTCTTCCTAGACTGCCACGGGACCTGGCTATCCGGCCACCCGATCCGGATCGAGCGGCCTGGACCGGAGCCGCCAAACGCCATATACCGGAACGCCCAGCAGCACAATCATCAGCCCTGGCCAAGTGTATTGGGGCTTATACCGAAGCAACTGAATTTCGAGAAACACCGCCATCGCCAGGTAGAGCGCCGGCAAAACCGGATAGCCAAAGGCCCGGTACGGGCGGTGCATCTCCGGGCGCTTCCAGCGCAGCAGGAACAATCCGGAAAGCGTCAGGATGTAGAAGATCAGCACGGCAAAAATCAGAAAGTCGAGCAACTGGCTGTACGTGCCGGAAATGCACAGAATCGAGGCCCACACGCATTGCACCGCCAGCGCCGCACCGGGGGCATGGCGGCGATTCACCACGCCCGCCGAGCGGAAAAACAGCCCGTCCCGCGACATGGCGTAATAGATGCGCGCCCCCGAGAGAATCAATCCGTTGTTGCAACCGAAGGTGGAAACCAGAATCGCCAGCGCCATGAGCACGGCCCCGGCCGGCCCGAAAATCACCTGGGCGACGGCGGTGGCCACCCGTTCGTTGGCCGCGAATTCGATCCCGCGGGCGAGCGCCGTAGTGCCCTGCGGATCCCCGGTGATCGGCAGCACCCGCAGATAGGCGGCATTCGCAAGCGTGTAAAGCAACACCACCGTTGCGGTCCCCAGCCCGAGCGAGAGCGGCAGGTCGCGATGCGGATTCCGCACTTCGGCTGCCGTGAAAGTGACGTTGTTCCAGGCGTCCATGGCGAAAAGCGAGCCCACCATCGCTACGCCAACCAACGTAAGCGTGCCGATAGTCCACACCGGGGCGTCCGGCGGATACGGATGCAGCGCGAACCATCCCGCCCCTCGCCAGAAGTTCTTGAAATTCACCTCGCGCGCCGCCGCCGTGCTGCACCAGAATCCCAGCAGCACCAGCCCTGCCAGGGCGCCCACCTTGGCCACGGTAAAGATGTTCTGCACAATTTTCCCCAGGCGCAAACCGCGGCTGTTGATCCAGGTGAGCAGCACGATGGAGAGGATGGCCAACAGGTTTTGCCGGTTCAGCCCGATGTTGTACGGGCCCAGGATTCCGAACCACCAGCGCCACGGCCCGAGCGTGCCGGCCTTCCAGATCCATCCTTCCGCCGAAAACCACGGCACAATCACGGCGCTGAATTTCGCGAAGGCGATGGCCACAGCGGCGATCGTCCCCGTCTGGATCACCAGCAGCATCGTCCAGCCGTAAAGGAATCCGCAGAGAGGGCCGAGAGATTCGCGCAGGTAGACGTATTGCCCTCCGGCGTGCGGCATTGCGCCGGCCAATTCGCCGTAGCTGAGAGCTCCAATCAGCGTCATCACACCCGAAGCCATCCACACGACCAGCAGCAGGCCGGGGCTTTTCACTTGATGGGCGATGTCCGCCGAAACGATGAAGATTCCCGACCCGATCATGGACCCGATCACAATCATGGTCGAGTCGAAAAGCCCCAGTCCCTTGACCAGGCCTGCCGCCGGATGAGCCGCCGGGCTGGCGGCCCGCATGTCTTCCGTCATGGGCGACGCCCTCAGATGCGTCCTGACAGCGCCTTCTCCGCCGCGTGCAGGAATTCGCGCACGCATGCGACGGGATCGGGCGCCGTTGCGAGGCTGCGGATCACGGCCACCGCGTCGGCGCCGGCGCGGAAAACCTCGGCGGCTGTTTCGACTGTGATTCCGCCAATAGCCACCAGCGGCTTCCTGGTCAGCTCCCGGGCCGCGCGCACCAAATCGAGTCCCACAATAGGGTCGGGATTTTCCTTGGTAGTGGTCCGGAAAACAGGTCCCACGGCAATATAGTCCGCCGAACTCCCGGCGGCTTCGCGTACTTGCTGGAGGTTGTGTGTCGAAACACCCACCCAGCAGGGCGCCTGGCAGATCCTGCGCGCCTCTTCGACCGGCAAGTCGCCCTGGCCCACATGCACGCCGCCGGCTCCAGCGACCGCGGCGATGTCCGGGCGGTCGTTGACAATCAGCCGCACCTCGCGCGGAGCGAGGTGCCCCAGTAAATCCTTCGCCTCAGCGTACAGCTTGGCGGCTGAGGCATGCTTGTTCCGGAGCTGGATGAGCCGCACGCCGGCGTCTGCCCAAATGGCGGCTGTCTCCGCAAGAGGGCCCGGGGAGAGGCTGGGATCAAGAATTGCGTACAAGGCAGGAAACACGGGCCACCTCCCGTGGGTTCAAGCGGTCCACAAGCACCCCGTGCCGAACGGACAGCCGTCCGGAAGCAACCATACACTGCCACGCGGCGCGTGAACCGCTCTCGCGCGGCCCTGCCATTCGCTACTTCACTTCCATGGCAAACAGGCGCTCCAGGAATTGGGTATCGAAATTTCCGGCGGAGAAATCCGCGTCGGCCAGGATGCGCTTGTGCAGGGGGATAGTGGTCTTGATGCCCTCGACGACAAAACCATCAAGGGCACGCTGCATTCGCGCGATGGCTTCGGTCCGGTCATTGCCATAGGAAATTACCTTGGCGACCAGCGAATCGTAATAAGGCGGGACGACCGCATCGGCGTATGCCGCCGTGTCCACGCGCACGCCAGGCCCGCCTGGCACGCGAAACGCCGTGATGCGGCCCGGCGACGGAGTGAATGTCTCCGGGTCCTCGGCGTTGACACGGCATTCGATGGCATGCCCGCGGAATTCGACCGGCCCGACCACTTCCTCCATGCGCTCACCCGCCGCCAGCCGGATCTGCGCCTTCACCAAATCCACCCCGGTCACCATTTCCGTCACCGGATGCTCCACCTGAATGCGCGCGTTCATTTCGATGAAGTAGAACTTCCCGGAGGCGTCGCGCAGAAATTCGACCGTTCCGGCGCTTGAATATCCAACCTTGCGCAAGGCCGCCACCACCTGATTGCCAAGACGCTCGCGCGTCTCCGGGTCCATCACCACCGAGGGAGATTCCTCGACCAGCTTCTGGTGGCGCCGCTGGAGCGAGCATTCGCGCTCGCCCAGATGGATCACGGTGCCATGGCGGTCGCCAAGCACCTGAAACTCAATATGCCGGGGGCGCTCGATGAGCTTCTCCATGTAAACGTTCGGGCTGCCGAAGGCCTGCTCGGCTTCGGCGCGCGCGGTATGAAAGGCCGAGGCGAGTTCCCCCTTGCTGCGCACGACGCGCATTCCTCGTCCGCCGCCGCCTTCCGCCGCCTTGATCATCAGCGGATAGCCGATTCCGGCGGCCACTTCCCGCGCCGCCGCTTCGTCGGTGACCACGCCATCGCTGCCGGGAATAATCGGCAGACCGGCGGCAGCCATTTCGGCGCGCGCCCGGTCCTTTTCCCCCATCATGCGGATCACCGCGGGCGACGGCCCGATAAAGGTGATGTGCGAAGCCTCGCATACCTCGGCGAAGTTGGCATTCTCGGAAAGAAACCCGTAGCCCGGATGGATGGCGTCCACATTGGCGATTTCCGCCGCGCTGATGACTTGGGGAATGTTCAGGTAGCTTTCCGAGCTGCGGGGAGGGCCGATGCAGATGGCTTCATCGGCAAAGCGCACATGGAGCGCGTGGCGGTCCGCCTCCGAATAGACCGCAACGGTGCGGATGCCCAACTCCTTGCACGCGCAAATTACGCGCAGTGCAATCTCCCCTCGATTGGCAATCAGAATCTTTCGGAACATGGCATTCGGTGTCGAACCGGCCCCCGGACGGAGCGCCCGCCGGCCTATTTCCTGCCACGCGACAGGACGCGGATGCCGAAGAGCGATTCTCCGTATTCCACCGGAGAACCGTTGGACACAAAGACCTTCGCAATCTCTCCGGCCACGTCGGATTCGATTTCGTTCATCAGTTTCATCGCTTCGATGATGCAAAGCACCTGGCCGGGCTCTACCGCCGCGCCGACGGTGACGAACGGTGCGGCCTCAGGGCTCGCCGCCGCGTAAAACGTTCCTACGATTGGGGATTTGATGATGTGGAGATCTTCCGCCTTGCCGGCCTCTACCGCATGCGCCGCGCCCGCAGGGAAATGGGCTGGCGCAGCAGCGTGAACCGGGGAAGGCGCCAGAGATTCCCCTGCAGCCGGGCGGGCACCGAGGCCCACGGGAGTCGGCCGCTTCTTCAGGCGGATGCGATATCCGCCGCCCTCAAACTCAAATTCCTCGAGCTGGTGCTCCTCCATGAACGCGAGCAGACGCTCGGTCTCAGCAAGGTCAACGCCACGCACATCCGGTTCCGTCTTTGCTGCTTCCCTTGATTTTTTGACCATTTATAGTTCGAATTGATCCCGCGGAGCAGTCGTCAGATTTACAGCACCCTGAGATTTCACGACCACATCGTCCTCAATGCGGATTCCACCCAAGCCCTCCAAATACACACCCGGCTCGACGGTCAAAACCATGCCTTCCTGCAAGATGGTTTCGTCCCCTTTGCCCAGTCGGGGCATCTCGTGCACTTCCAGCCCCAACCCGTGGCCCGTGCTATGGGTGAAGTAACGCCCCAAGCCTGATTTCTCCAGCACCCGACGCGCCGCCCGGTCCACTTCCCAGGCTTTTCGCCCTGGCCGGATTGCCTCTCTGGCGGCCGCCTGCGCCTCGAGCACCGCAGCGTATATTCGCCGTATCTTCTCCGGCGCCCTGCCGGTAAAGACGGTCCTCGTCAGGTCGCTGCAGTAGCCACGGAGTATAGCACCCAGGTCGAGGACCACCAATTCGTATTTGCCCACGGGCTTCGCGGAGGGACGCGCATGCGCCCACGCGGAGCGCGCCCCGGAAGCGACGATCGACTCGAACGACGGCCCGCTGCCACCCAGCTTCTTGATCCGGTATTCAATCTCAGCCGCCACGTCCAGCTCGGTCTTTCCGACCCGCAGGACATGAACCGTCTGGCGGTACACCTTGCTGATAAGCTCGGCTGCCTCGCGCATCAGGGCCAGCTCCTCAGCATCCTTGATGGCGCGCAGGCGCTCGACGGCGTTCCCATCGCCAGCCCACCGCACGCGCCCTCCCGCTGCGGCGCGGATGGCTTCCCACTGAGCCACCGTCATGCTCCCCCGCGCATAAGCCACCCGATGGCGGCCGCGCATCGCCCGCAGCTTATCCCCGGCGGGGCGAAGCAATCCTTGTTTGCTAATGTGTACCCGTGCGCCGCCGACTTCCTCATGGGCTTGGAAGGTGTAGCGGCTGTCGGTGAAGAGAGTAGCGGAGCCTTCCTGGACGAGCAACAGGCCCGCACTACCGGAGAAACCGCAGAGGTAGCGAACGTTGGGAAGATGCGAGACGAGTATCGCGTCCGCCCGGAGGGCCGGCAGGCGCTGGCGAAGCCGGTCCAGCCTTCCGCTGTACCGGCCTCGCGCCGAAATTCCTTGTCCCGAATCTCCCGGCATGCCGGGCAGACGGCCTCCCCGCGCCATTCCTCCCGCGCTAGCTCGGCAGGATTCGCGGCGTCAGGAAGAACAGCAGTTCCTGGGACAGCGAGCTGACCGTCGTGTGCTTGAAGAGATTGCCAAGCACCGGGATGCTGCCCACCAGCGGAACCTGCTGAATATCGGTCCGCTGCTGGGTCACGATGATTCCGCCGATGACGACGGTGGCGCCGTCGTTGACGGTAACCTTGGTGGTCGCGGATTGCGTGTCAATCGCCGGGATGCCCATGACCCGCGGGATGGACTGGTCAATCTGATTGTTCTCGACCGTGACGTCCATATAGACCGTTCCATCGGCCGTGATCTGCGGGGTCACGTCCAATTCCAGCACCGCATCCACGAACTGCACCGAGATGGTGTTGTTGATGATCGTCTGCACCGGAATCGAGGTGCCCTGCTTGATGGTCGCCTTGGCGTTGTTCTGCGTGATCACCTTCGGCTTAGAGAGCAGCTTCCCCACGCCCTTCTCTTCGGCCGCGGTGATAATCATATCCAGGGCGAAATTCGTCGAGGTGAAGTTATACGAAATTCCGCTGGTCGGCACCGTCGCCGGCATGTTGGACATCAGCGGAATCTGACCTGAGCCCGGAGTGCCGCCGCTGGCGCCCGACCCGACAATCACCGGCGGGACCGGCACGCCGGGGATCGGGGGGGTCGCAGTCGGATTGCCAAAAATCCGCGTGAAGGGGCTGGGGCCGGCTCCACCGCTGATTAAGTTGCTCCGGCTAGGATTGCCCGCCGAAACGCCGAACTGAGTGCCGATTTCGCGCGAGAACGACCGGTTGGCGGCCACTACGCGCGCCTCGATTTCCACCTGTTGCGAACGCCGGTCGAGCTGGCGGATGAGATTGTCGAGGACTGGCAGAGTGGACGGAACATCCCGGATGATGAGGGTGTTCGAACGGTCGTCGGCGATGATGTCTCCCCGCGAGGACAGGAACTTCTTGAGTGTGGTGGCCAGAGTCGTCGCCTTGGCGTAGCTGAGCACGCGCGTGGTGGTAATCACGTTGGCGGCTTCCGCCTGGGCCTTGGCCAGGTCGCGCGTTTCCTCGGCTTCCTTGCGGAGCGTGTCCTTCGTGGCGATCCGCAGGACGTTGCCATCGAGCTGCTTGTCGAGGTCGTTATTCCGGAGAACGATGTCGAGCGCCTGATCCCACGGCACGTCATCCAGCACAATCGTCAGCGTGCCTTTCACGCTCGGGTCCACCACGACGTTCAACCCGCTGATTTCATGGATGAGGCGGAAGAAGTCGCGCAGGTCCACGTCCTTCAGGTTGACGGAAATGGGCTCGCCAGTATACTTTGCCTGGCTCATGATCGGCGGCACGTTGGAGGCCTGCGAAGCCGGGGCAGTTGTCGCCTGGTTCGCGGGCGCAGGATTCTGTCCGCGCGGCGCAGCGGGAACCGGATCAGCCAGCGCGGCGGATTCATGCGTCAAGGCGACAGGTAGCGCCGTGGCAGGTGCGGGAATCGTGGCAATCAGCGTGGCCTTCCCGGCATGCACAGCACTGCTGGAAGCTGGCGCGGCGGCCTTGGCGGTCGAGACGTCGGCAGGCTGGGCGCTGGGCGCTTGCTCCGGCGACCCCTCCGAACCGGCGCGCCGGTTGAACTTGACCGTCACGCTGCTGCCTCCGTCCTGAATGCTGTAGCCCGCCGGCTCTCGCAGATCAATCACGACTCGCGAAACATCGGGGCGATACTGCCCCAGCCGGATCTCGCGCACCGGGTCCAAATTGCTGGCAATATGGTTACCGGACGTCGCCAGGTGCGCCCCCGAAAAGTCCAGTACGAGACGGTCCGGGTTCCGCAAGCGCAGGGTGTGGCAGGACAAGGGTCCCGACCCTGTGATGCTGACTTCCGTCGCCCCATCCTTCTCTGCCAGGTTGACATAGCGGATCGCATCCACAACCGCCCTCGACGGCCTTGTATCCGACGCGGCGGTCATTTTCGAAACCGCCGTCCCGGAAGCGGCTGCGTTGGCGCCAGCCGCTGGCGAGATGCCCCCATCGCGGGTGACAACCAGGGAGATTTCGTCCGCGCCCTTGCGGTCCAGCTTCGGCGCGGCTCCCTGCGCCAGCAAAACCTCCAGGCGCACTGCCGGCTTCGCACCCACGGAATAGCTGACGATGCGATATCCCTTCACCAGGTCGGAAGACACCACGCGCGCACCGGCAGCGTCCGCCGCCGATACACCGCTCAGGTCGAGCACATAGAGGCTCGCATTTGGACGGTATGTGGTGTACTCGAACGGCCCGCTGGCTTGGGCGTCCAGGCGGACCTCGCCGCTCCGCACCACCGCGTTCACGTGGACGACCGGCGCATCGCTCGCGCGCAGCGCTCCTCCCGCAAAAATCAGACCCGCTGCTATCAGCGCGCCCAGTTCCCATGCCCTCCGCATGATC
>JAJXZD010000103.1 GCA_021780215.1 Acidobacteriota bacterium | reverse complement strand
AAGTGGTCGCCCTCGGAGGATTGGGGAGTGATTCCGGCGGCACAGCGCGACACCCGCGATACCCTGGTCTCGGCGGTCAATGCCTACCTTGATGCCTTTCTGGAGAAGAAGACGGATCTCGTGCCGTGGGGATATCCCTGCAACCGCACCGAAGGCGGCCTGCGCACCGGAAAAGGCCTCCCGACCGATACTTGCGAAGTCGGCGTGCCGGCCGGCGTCAACATCGTTGCGCGGCGGTTCGTCGTGGATGAGTCGAGGGGAGCGGTGGTCGTGTTTTGTACTTTCGAAGTCGGCGGATTGCCGGATACCCACCTCTTTCGCATAATCCACGGCAAGCTGCGGTACGTCCATACATTGACACACGTGCCGCCCGGCAGGATCGTTCCTCGTGGTCCCGCGCCCAGCAATTCGGCGCCGAAGAACTAGAGAAGACCTCAAATCGGGCGCCATCTGCACGCGAGATCCGGCAGCGGTCGGAGTCCCGGCAGGGTGTTCGGATGCGATGAGGCAGCAGGCTCAGATGCGAGCGGTTGAGCCCGGGGGAACCGCGATCGGCTCGAGCGTCGCAAGAATTTCATTGCGGCGGCCTTCAAACCAGGGAGGCAGATGGAGCTTGGTGCCGAGTTCGCTGGCCGTTTCGTCCTTCTCGAAGCCTCCGGGCACATTGCAGCAGCACTCCACTAAAATTCCGCCGGGCGAGCGGACGTACATCGAGTGAAAGTAATAGCGGTCCTTGATTTCCGAGGCGTCCGTATAGCCGAGTTCCTCGTAGATGGCCTTTTGAGCCGCCATCGCCCCATCGTCGGCCACCCATAGGGCGATATGGTGGACGGTGCCGGCGCCGAACGTCCAACTACCCGGCATGCGATCTGGCTCGTGCAGAAGAGTCAGAGTCTTGTTCGCACCTCCGCTGCCGATTTCGAAACGATGGTAGCCGCCGTCCACACCGGTCTTGCGGAATCCCAGAGCCTCGACCAGGAATTTCTCCTGTTCGCTCACATCGCGAACCGACAGCACCGTGCCGTGAAAGCCCCGCACGGATTCAGCCGCGCCGATTTCCCGAGTGGTCCAGCCCAGGCGCGTGTCGTTCCTATCCTCCAGCACTTCGAACGCCATGCCCGCCGGGTGGTGAAACCGAATGAATCTTTGCCCGAAGCGCTCCTCGACCGAGCCGTGCTCCACCTTGTGACGCTTGAGATGCTCCTGCCAGAAGGGCAGGACGCCCATGGCGACCGTGTACGTAATTGACTGCACCTGCCCGGATCCGCGCCGGCCCATGATGCGGCTGTAAGGAAAGGTCGTCATGATGGAGCCGGGCTCGATATTCGCGTTGGAGTAATACAGGTGGTAGTGGGGAAACTTGCCGTCCATCAGGACCGTCTGTTTGGCTAGACGCTGGCCTACGATTCCCGTAAAGAAATTCACGTCCTCTTGCGCTGCGCCCGTGCAGGCAGTGATGTGGTGATATCCGGTTGCGGGATAGTCCATAGCGTCCTCCTGGCCGGGACCGACGGGAATTTACGGTGCGCCCTTGGCGATCTGTTCGGCGTAGATCACGTCCTTGACCACTTCGTCGGCGAACTTCCTTCGGGCCTCAGGGACGGGATCGTTCGGAATTGCGGCCAGCAGAGCGTCGCAGCGCGCCTTCAGGACGTGGCGGAATTCCGGATGGGTGAGGATGAACAGGTCGTTGCGCCGGATGCCGCGCAGCACTTTTTCACCCACTTCCTCGGCGCGCATGGCGAAATCAACCATTGGCGGCGGCGCTCCCGGCGGAAGTCCGGGGACGATCGGATGCGTGTATCCGGTTTTGCTCTTGTCCGAGGGACGAACGGCGCCGCTCGAGACGAAGAGTTCGGTTTTCGTGGGCCCCGGGCAGAGCAGCGAGACGCCGATGTTGTGCGGCCGCAAATCGCTGCGCAGTTCCTCGGTCAGCCCCGCGACGCCATATTTCGCCGTCGTATAGATGCCTTCCCCTGCGCCGGCCATCAGCGCACCCATGGAGGATGTATTGACCACGTGACCGCCACGGCCGTGCGCTAGGATGCGCGGCACGATGGTCATCACTCCGTTGACGACGCCCCCCAGATTGATGCCGAGGCAGAAGTCCCAGTCATTGTAGGTGGCTTTGTAGAGGGGGCCGCGGGGCAAGGCGATGCCGGCGTTGTTGCACAGGATTTGCACCGGGCCGAGCGCGCGCTCCGCTTCGTCCGCGGCGCGGACCCATTCGCCGCGGCTGGTGACGTCGAGCCGAATCGGGGCGACACGAGACCGGTCTGCGGCAAAGGAAGCCATGGCCCGGTCCAGAGCCTCCGTGCGGATATCGGCGATGGCCACCTTTGCGCCCGCGCCAACCAGCGCCTTGGCGATGCCGAGGCCGATGCCGCTTGCTCCTCCCGTGATGAAGGCAACCTTGCCGCCGAAATCTTCCATGATGGCTCCTCTGTGCGATGCGCCGGGCGCAGAATCTGTGTGGCTGGCTCGCGCACGTGCTTCCACGCCGGGCTCAAGCCTGTTAGATCTTAACTCACAATTCGGGGCGGGGAACTGGCCTGCGCGAGGGCAAGAATTTCAGTCTCGGTCAGGATGCGCGCCGACTGCTTTGCGGCCGTGAGGATTCGATCCACGGCATCGTCGGCCGCGGGTATGCCGCGCTTGCCGAGCCAGAAGAGCACGTTCGAACGCCCGCTCAGCGGCCCGATTTCAACCACTTGCTCTAGGCCGAAGCGGTGCGCCGGCACGCCGCTATAGACGGCATCGGCGAGCGCAGCGTCGCCCTTCTTGTAGGCCTTGGTGATAGCGACCGC
>JAJXZD010000032.1 GCA_021780215.1 Acidobacteriota bacterium | reverse complement strand
ACAAGTGGCCGGTATGCTAGTTAGCGTTGCGTTAGGGAACCGTCAAGAGATCGGCAGGAACGACTGGGTGCCTGCACGACCGGGCTGGTGGTGCCGGCTACGTCTGCGCGCCAAACACCAGCATGAAGCGCATGCCCTGCGGGTGCCGATGTGCCTGCACCTGCCAGCCGCTGTGCTCGCAGATGCGCTGGACGATCGACAGACCCAGACCTTCGCCGCCCGGCACGTCCGGTGCCAGGCGCTGGTGGCGGTCGAAGGCGCGGCCGATGGACTTTTCGTCCAGCGACTGCCCGCCGATGGAGACCTGGCCCTCAACATAGTTCAATGCCCCCGGAGTGGCCGAACCAGGCTCATTGGGGGTGTCACCCCGCACAGGCAAGCAAAAAATTGCCACTAGGAACAGCCCCATCCCTGCCCCTAATACTGTCCGCCGCATGTTTTGTTTGGCCTCTGAACATTTGATGAGGACGCCGCTGAATATGATGCCAGGATGAACGTTGCCACGGAGATCACCCAATCCTGCCCGCGACGCTCAGACAATTCATGCGGATACCCCACGCCAGCAAACCTGGTACTCCTACAGATCGAGCCTGCGGTAGACGCAACGCGCGAGACGGTAATTGCCTCACTCGCGGCACTATGGTAGTGTGAGCGAACAAAAGGCGAACTTGACATGCCACACCTGCCCCTGAGAGGCGAACCACAACCTCTCTGGAAATCGCCGGCGGGAGGAGGATGAGCGGATGGCCCCATCAGCGCAGGGATTAGCCGTAAAAGAAAAATCCACCCTGGACACGGTGCAAGACGCCTTGACCGCTCTGGCAGGGCGCTACCGCACGGACGAGGTATTGACCTCGGTCAAGCATATTCCCGCGCTCGAAGCCCAGTACCGGCCAATGCCATCCTGGGTGCATCCCGACTTGGCCGAGGCGTACCGGGCCAGGGGAATCGAGAAGCTGTATTCGCACCAGGCCGCCGCTGCTGACATGGCCCATGAAGGGAAGAACGTCGTCGTGGTGACACCGACGGCTTCCGGCAAGACGCTGTGCTACAACCTCCCGGTGCTGAACGCCGTGCTGGAGGATCCGGACACGCGGGCGCTCTACCTCTTTCCTACCAAGGCACTGGCGCAGGATCAATTGGCGGAATTGCACGAGATGGCGCAGCGCCTCGGCGACTGCTTCGGCACGTTCACCTATGACGGCGACACCCCCGCCGACGCGCGCGAGGCGATCCGCGAGCGCGGCCACGTCATCCTCACCAATCCGGACATGCTGCACACCGGCATCCTGCCACACCACACGAAATGGATGCGCCTGTTCGAAAATCTGCGCTACATCGTGATGGACGAGCTGCACACCTATCGCGGCGTCTTTGGCAGCCACCTGGCAAATGTGCTGCGGCGGCTGGCCCGCATCGCGGATTTTTACGGTTCGAAACCGCAATTCATCTGCAGCTCGGCGACGATTGCGAATCCCGCCGAGCTGGCCCGGCGGCTCACCGAGCGCGAGGTCGCCACCGTCGAGGAAAGCGGCGCGCCCGCCGCGGAAAAGGTCTTCGTTTTTTACAATCCTCCGGTCGTGAACCGGAATCTCGGCATCCGCCGCAGCTGCCTGAACGAATCAGCCCGCGTGGCCAAGGAACTGCTCTCCCGGAAATTGCAAACTATTGTCTTCGCCAATAGCCGCCTGCATACGGAGGTGTTGCTGACCTATCTGCAGCAGACAAACCCGCCGGCGGCGGGAGGGCCGCAGCCGATTCGGGGCTATCGCGGGGGTTACCTGCCCGGAGAGCGCCGGGAAATCGAACGCGGCCTGCGCGAAGGGCGGGTCCGCGGCGTGGTGGCCACGAACGCCTTGGAATTGGGGATTGATATCGGTTCGCTGGATGCCTGCGTGATGGCCGGCTATGCCGGCTCCATCGCCTCCACGTGGCAGCGCGCGGGACGCGCCGGACGCCGAAGCGGCACCTCCTGCGCCATTCTGGTCGCCTCTTCCTCCCCCTTGGATCAGTACATCGTGCAACATCCGGACTACTTTTTCGGGCGCTCCGCGGAGCAGGCCTGCATCCAGCCCGACAACCTGGAAATCCTGGTGAACCATTTGAAATGCGCGGCATTCGAACTGCCTATCGGGCCGCGGGAACAGTTCGGGAGCGCGGACATTCAGGAGTTGTGCGCGCGGCTCGCTGAGGCGGGATATCTGCACCGTAGCGGGGAGAGCTGGCATTGGGTGCAGGATGCTTATCCGGCCGATACCGTGAGCTTGCGGTCGGTTAGCTCCGACAATTTCGTGATCGTGAACACGCGCGGCGGCGACGTCAGCAACCCGGAAGTCATCGGGGAGGTTGATTTTTCCTCGGCGCTCACCACCGTCCATCCGAAGGCGATCTACCTTCATCAGGGACAGCAGTATCACGTGGACCGCCTCGATTTCGACCAGCGCAAGGCTTACGTTCGCCCCGTAGACACCGATTACTACACCGATGCGGTTCGCTACACTCAGGTGCGCGTGCTGGACCCCGCCGAAGAGGAGCGCATCGCCGGCCCGGCGGTGCGCGCGCATGGAGACGTCCTGGTGCGCTCGCAGGTGATCGGCTTCAAGAAGATCAAGTTCTTCACCAACGAGAATGTGGGCGATGGCAAACTCGAACTGCCGGAAAACGAGATGCACACGACGGCCTTCTGGATCACTCTCGAGCGCGGTCTGCTGGACTCTCTGCCATTCCCGCTCTCCGACCGGCAAAGCGGAATCTTTGGCCTGCTCCATGCGCTGGAGTCCATGGCCGCGTTGCTGTTGATGTGCGACCGGCGCGACATAGGAACCGCGGTGGGCGAAAGGCCGGGCGGCGCTTCCAGCGAAGCCGCCTGGCAGGACGCGCCGGCTGCAATTCGCAATCCATCCGAGATGCAGGAATTTTTCGAGCCGAATCTGTATCTCTACGACGCCTACCCGGGCGGCATCGGCTTCAGCGAGCCGCTTTTCCGGGCCTGCGAACTGCTGTTGCGCAAGACACGCGAGCTGATCGAGGGATGCCCGTGCGAAAGCGGATGCCCCTCTTGCGTCGGGCCGGCGGGAGAAAAAAGCGAACGGGTCAAGGAAGCGGCGCTGGCGATTCTCGCCTGTCTCTGCGCGCAAAGGGATGAAGCGCAGGAAACCTCCCGGCTGCGGCGGCGGGGATGATTTCATGAGCGCATCCACTCACGACCGGTACGCGCGGCTCACCGCGCTGCGCCCCGCGCGCCGGCTTGACACTCCGCCATGCGAAGAAGCAGGAATCCCGGCCGGATTCATGCCCGATGTTCCCGAGGGAGCGGAGCATCTGGCCCGGCTTCTAGGCGCCGAACCCAGACGAAACCGCTTCGGGGAGCACCTTGCCTTGCGGCGCTGGTTCCCGGGCCCCGCCGTGACCTCCTCGGAAATCACCCCTCCGGAAGGAACGATTGACGATTCCCTTCTCCGCTTGCTCGCGCCGAGCGCTCCCAAGGAAGCGGCCGATCCTCGCCAGTGGCTGTTTCTCGATACGGAGACGACCGGACTGGCGGGCGGTTCGGGAACCTACGCATTCCTCGTGGGGCTGGCCTGGTGGGACGCCGGAGGGCTCGAAGTCGAACAGTTATTCCTGCGCGAGCACAGCGAGGAGCATTCCCTGCTGGTGGCTCTCAGCGAAAGGCTAGCGGAGCGCCCTGTGCTGGTCACCTTCAACGGTAAGACATTCGATTGGCCGCTGCTCGAGACGCGCTACCGGATGACGCGGTCTATTCCGCTCCCCGCTCCGCGCGCCCATCTCGATTTTCTGCACCCCGCCAGGAATCTGTGGCGCGCGCAGCTTGGCTCCGTGCGCCTCGCGGAGCTTGAGCGCCACGTGCTGAGTTGGAATCGCGGGACGGATGTGATGTCCGAACTGATCCCTTCGATATACTTTGATTTCCTCCGCGGAGGGCCTCCCGCCCCCCTCATTCCGATTTTTCGCCACAACCAGATGGACCTGCAGGGCCTGGCTGCGCTGGCCTGCCGGGTGCTCAGCCTGCTGGCCGATCCTGTCCAGCAGGGCCGCGACGCGCTCGAGGTATGGGGCGTCTCGCGCATTTGCGAGCGCCGCGGCGACGCTGCCCGCGCCCGAACATTTTATGAGCGCTCGGTGGCGCTGGACTTGCCGCCAGAAGCGGACCGCGCGGCGCGCCGATCTCTCGCTCTGCTGGCAAAGCGCGGGGGAGACTTCAGCCGGGCGGTCGAATTGTGGAACGGATTGGCCGGGAGCTCGCGCGCGGGTCTCGAAGCCTACGAGCAGTTGGCCGTGCATTACGAGCACCACGAGCGCCAACCGCAGCGCGCGGCGGCTGTGGTGCGCCAGGCGCTGGCGGAACTTCGCAAGGCTGCACGCCTCGGCACACTCGCCCCAAGCGCGTGCGAGCGGCACAAAGCGCAGTTTGAACGGCGCCTGGCACGCCTGGATCGCAAGGTCGGGCGGATGTTTCCCGAGGAAGGCTCAGGGCGCGGAGTCTCACCTTGAAGTGACAGGGCGTGATCAGCCCTCCGCAGACTTTTTCCTGGCCGACCGCTCGATGCCGATGTGAGCGGAGCGATGGCGAAAAATCCGCGCCGCCCCCCGCAAGGGCGAAGCTTGGAGCAAGCGTCGCAATTCCTCCGGCGTGTACGCCGCGTGGACCGAATCGCGAAAGAGCCGAAACATTTCCCCGGAATATTTCCGGCCGTGCCAGCGAACATGCAGCGGATAGGCGAAGCGTCCGGGACGGCGGAGATCCCGCAGCAGAATCGCTCCACGCGGCTTGGCAAGGCGCGCGATTTCCGCGAGCAATCGTTCCGGCTCCGCCAAATGGTGCAGCACGGAATTGCACAGCACCAGATCAAAGCTGGCATCTGGAAACGGAAGCGCGCTGACATCCGCCACCAGAAACTCAACGCGCCCGGCAAGGTCTGGTCCCGCGGACGTCAGATTGGCGACTGCCTCCGCCACCATGTTCGGCGCGCGATCCACGCCCAGAAATTTCCAGCGGGTTAGCCGCTGAGCGAGCTTGATGATGATCTGGCCCGGCCCCATCCCAACGTCCAGCGCGCGGCCGCGTTCCAGGCCGCCGAGCAGATGAAGGGCATGCTCGACAAACGTGTCATCAATCCGGCCAAGCCACTCCTGCGCGGCGGAGGAGGAATATGCCTCCACGCTTCCGGCATCATCCATCATTTCGGGTTCAGGAATGCGGCGCAGATCGAAGAATCCCATCGGTCGAGTCCCAAAGGCTTCAGTGGCCTGCAGAGGCCGCGCCTGTCTCTGCCGGCGGCGCCGCGGGAGCCATTCTCTCAAACGCCTGAGGCTGCGGGGGAACGCACGGTATCTTGGGAGCTTCCGGCCAGGCCATGGCGCGGTTGATCGCCTGATACGTCCCCCGCGTGGCGCGCTCCACCGCCAGGCACTGGCTCTCCACGCAGCGCAGAAATACGCCTCCCTCCGGCGTGTCGAATTCGAGGAGGCCGGAGGATTGGGAAAAAGTCTGGTGCTCCGGGTACTGCTTCTCGAGTGCCTCGCTATATGCCGCGAAGAAGCGCGCGGCATCCTCCGGCTTGTCCAGCACCAGGCAGAATACAAGCGGAGTGCTCCCGGTCTTGGCGTCCTCGAAAACGGCGTAGCGGTCGCCGGCCCAGGCCGGAGAAAGCGCGTGGGCTTGCGCCGGGCCGAGGAACTGTTTCAGCAGCTCCTCGAGGCCAAACTCCCCCATCACGTTCTCCTCGAGCAATTTCCAATCGGCCGGGATAAGCCCCTTCCATACTGGCAGGACAACGCGCACCGGAACGACTCCTTTGAGATAGAGGTCCGGATGCAGAATCTGCTGTGTGGAAACAGGAGGATCCTCAAAGACCAGCCTTAAATCCTGCCAACCGGCGTGCGCCTTCAGAAACTCCTGGGAAAACGCCGTTCCGGCGAGATAGGGAAAGAGCAGCGAGTCGCGAATGAACAGAGGGGCCTTGGAGAGGAGCGGATCCTGACTCATCTGCTCGACGGCGCCGGAGCGAATCAGCTCGGTCACGTCGGGGAGTTCCCGCACACTCGTATGATCCTCACGCAGCACGTAGTCCACCATTGCCGCGAGCGCGCTGCCCTCGCTGACGGCGTCGCGGGCCGTCTCGGCATCATCGTTGGGGCGCGCCGCCTTGATCCAGCGGTCCACATCAAACGACTGGTCCTCGAGCGCGTGGGTCAGTTCGTGCGCCATCACCTCGCGCTGTTCGTTCGGGGGAATCCAGTCGGCAATATAGAATTCCTTGCCCTTGGGATCGTAGAGGCCGGCCACCTGGTCCGTGAGAAGATTGATCAGGAAGGAATCGAGCGGAAAATTCTTGGGAATCAGTCCAAAGGCCTCCAGCGATTTCGCATCTGCGTAGCGCTGCGCGTCGTCCTTATCGTCCTTCTCCTCGCGGATGAGATAGGCGCGAATCTCCTGCTTTGAGCGAAGGCTTTTCTTGAGGGGCTGCTTGATGGGCAAGTCGAGCATCTGGCTCATTTGCGCCAGCACTTCATCGGCGGCCTTGAGAAACTCGGGATTGGCGGAACCGACGGCGCCTGGACCGGAAGATGCCGGTGCGGCGCCGGAAAGAGTGGGAACTGAGGGTTGCGGCGCGCGAGCCGACTGGCCTACCGCAGCAGGTTCTCCCAGCATCAGGAGAACCAGCAGCCCCGCCAATCGCTTCATTCGCGCCTCCCGGTGATTTCCAGCATCGAGCAGGATAGCAGGTTTCCTGCGGCGTCTCCTATTGGGCGCCAAAGGCCAGCAGAACATTCCCCGGCATCCCGAAGATCGAGCCGTACCCGGAATCCACGAAGACCATACCGCCGGCCACCGCGGGGCCCGAGCCGTCAATCGAGCCGCCTCGGGCGGGTATGCCGTTCAAGGTCTGGAAATCCCGCGCCGTATCGAAGTCCCACAGAATTCTCCCATCCGCGGAGGAATACGCCCGCAAATGACCGTCGTCAGAGCCGGAAAAAATCGCCCCCGGAATCGCCGTCACCGCGGCGGACTGCGCCGGGCTGCAGCGCGGCTTGGCACAGCCTTGCGGCGATGGAAGCGCCGCCCACACTTTCTCGCCGGTGGCGAGCCGAAGCGCGAACAATCCGCCGCCCGCCTTTGGATTGGGGATCGCTCCCTCAGGCCCTCCGCCCAAGTCGAGATCGGAAAGCGCTTCGTAGACGATGTCGCTGTCGGCCGCGGCGCCCCATTCAATCCCGCCCAGGACGCCGCCTTTGCCAATGCGCGTCTGCCAGAGGACTTTCCCCTGCGCGTCCGGGTCCAACCCGTACACCAAGCCGGACTTCTGCGAAATAATCAGCACGCGGTGCCCGTCGGAAAGCGATCGCAAGATGGGCGGAGCGCCAAAATCGTAGTCCGGGCCGGTTTTTTCAGGGCAATTGCTCTTGTTATCGCGGAGGCAGCTGATGTTGTAGGTGTCGCCGGCGGTGAGTTGCTGCGACCATACGATCCGGCCGGTTTTCATATCGAAGGCCAGAATTGCGTCGCTATGGGAGGTCTGCGGATCGGAATAATTATTGCTTGCGCCCAGATAGATGAGCTGCCGCTGCGCATCCACCGTGGGCGAAGACCACAGCGATGCCCCGGATGGTCCCCAGCGCCGCGCGCCGCGCGCGCCCCTCTTCAGGGGATGCGGCGGCTCGCCGATTGTGTAGGTTTTCCAGATCGGTTTTCCGGTAGCCGCATCCAGGGCATCGAGGAAGCCGCGAAACGTGCAGCATTCGTACTGTGGGTCCGCCGCCATCCATTCTTCACGCGACGCGACGGGGACGTACAGTCTGCCGTGGTACAGGCGAGGGGTACCGGTAATGCGCGCGTAGGGGTGATCGCTGAGCCGCGTCCTCCAAATCAACTTCCCCGTGACCGCATCCACGGCGTACAGATTGGCTCGCAGGTCGCCGAAATAAGCGCGGTGATCCGCGCCAATGGTGATCGCTGTGCGAACACCCGCATCCGCCTGGAAACTCCAGTACGTGCAGCCGGTGGCCGCATCGAGCGAATAGACTCCGCCCAGGACGCTGCCCGTAAACACGCGCCCACCGGCGACGACCGGCTGGCCGAACGCCGTGAATCCGCCGGGAAATCCAAAGGCCCACTTCAGCTTTAGATGCGGGACTTGATCCATGCTCAGCCCCGCTGCCGCAGCCGATTGAAATCGTGAGTTCTCAACATCCGCGCCCCAACCGGCCCATTCCGGGCCTGAAAAATCCTTGGGAGCAGGGCCGGCACATCGCGCCCCGGATTCCGCCGACGCTGAGCGAACAGGCAAAGGTCGCCCCGTGAGATACTCGGCCACCGCCACGCGTTCGGCCGGTGCCAGCCGTGCGCCTTGGACGTGCATGGCACCCGTCGTAAGCATGTAGACGATGTACTCCGGACCGGCCGTCTTGAGGACGAAGTGATTCAGATAGGGAGGGCCGCCGGACTCATGGCAGGACGCGCAATCTTTCGCATAGATGGCTTCGCCGCTCGCCATGCGCCCCGCCGCTGAGCCGCTTGCCGCGCCCTTCCCCGAAAGCGAAAGGACGTACGCAACAATCTCCGCGATCTGCGGCTTGTTGTAGGTCCCCTCGAAACTGGGCATCGCCGTGCCCGGCTTCCCTTTGCGAACGATAGCTGCGACATCCTCCGCATCCAGCTTGGCGCCCCGCAAGGATGGCCCCAATCCTCCCCGACCCTCCGGGCCGTGGCACTGGCCGCACGAGGACCCATAAAGCTTCCTTCCCTGCTCGACAGCCTGCGAATTTTCAATCTGGCGACCACTCGCCGGAAACGCTGCGGCAATACCAAGCAGCGCGAGCCATCGCGCCACCCTGGAAATCCAAGCCATCCCTGTGCTCCGATCACGCGAGGGGTATTGGGGCTGGGTCCTCATGGCGGACGGCTCTCCTTTCCATGTCCAATAATTCCAGAGTCGCTCCCAGCCCAGGTCACGTCCTGGCCGGATTGGCGAAGCGTTTACTATAGTGAATCCGGCACGCAGGACAAGAGCCATTACTGCCCAGATGGGAGCCGCGAGGCAGTACATGATACGTCAACTGCCCGGCCGGGGGGCCGGCCACCTGCTCTATAATTAAGCGCGGAGCATCCATGAACAACGAAAAGATTCTTGTGGTGGACGACGAAGAAGCGATCCGCGAGGTGATATGCTCGCTCCTCACCGCGCAGGGCCTCTCCTGTACGCCTTGCATCAACGGCCGAGCGGCCCTGGAAACCTTCCGCAAGGAGACTTTCGACCTGGTCATCAGCGACATCGTCATGCCGGAAACGGACGGCATGAGGCTGCTGGCGGAAGTGCGCGCGGCCGATCCGGACGTGCCGGTCATCATGGTCACTGCGATGCACGATATTTCGATCGCTCTCGAAGCAATCCGTGCCGGGGCTTATGATTACATCCTGAAGCCGTTTGAGAAGGATCAGCTCTACATGAGCGTGCGCCGGGCCCTCGAACACCGGCAACTGGTGATCGAGAATCAGAAATACCAGAACGATCTCGAGCAGCTCGTCGAAGAGCGCACCCAGCAGCTCTCGATTGCATTGCAGGACCTCGAGCAATCCTACGATTACACGCTGGAAGCCCTCGGGGGAGCACTCGACGCAAAGGACGCGGAAACCGAAGGGCACTGCCAGCGCGTCACGGCCTTCACGATCACCATCGCCCGGAAGATGGGTGTGGACCATGGAATCCTGGGGCATATCGCCCGCGGCGCGTTCCTCCACGACATCGGCAAGATGGGTGTTCCCGACCACATCCTGCGAAAGCCCGGCCCCCTGACCTCGGAGGAACGCAACATCATGCGCCGGCATTGCGAGATCGGATATTCCGTGCTGGAGCGTATTCCCTTCCTCAAGGAAGCCGCCGAAATTGTACTCTCCCATCAGGAGTTCTACGATGGAACCGGATATCCGCGCAGGCTGAAGGGAGAGCAAATTCCCTTGGGAGCAAGGATCTTCGCGGTCGCTGACGCACTTGACGCCATGATTTCCGACCGTCCTTACCGCAAGGCGCTTTCTATCACCGCGGCGCGCGAGGAAATCGAGCGCTTTTCGGGGACACAATTCGACCCGCGCGTCGTCGAAGTGTTCCTGGCCCAGCCCGAAAGTCTGTGGCGCAATATTCACGAGAAGGTCGGCGACCCCTTATGTCTCAGCCTCTCCAGCAGGGTGTAGGTCGGGGCGCGCAATTCGGGGGGAAGGCGTCCCTGGCAATCGGGAGCCAAGCCCATTTATAATCACCCCGCTGTACAAATCTCCAAGGAGGCTGTGCATGAAGCGATCGGTCGCCGTATTGATCGGCTTGCTCGTTCCGCTGCTTCTGGCGGGGCGGGCTCCCGCGGCGGGACAACAAGAAGCCATCGCCCATACCAATCTGAAAGTGGGAGAAGTTGCTCCTGATTTCACCTTGCCGAGCGACCAGCAATCAGCCATCAAGCTGAGCGACTATCGCGGCAAGAAGAACGTCATTCTCGCCTTCTACGTGCTCGCTTTCACACCCGGCTGAACCAACGAGCTCAAGGCCTATCAGTCTGATCTGGCCAAGATTGAGGCGAGCGACTCGGTGGTATTTGGCATCAGCGTAGACAGCCCTCCGGCCAACGCCGCCTTTGCGAAGCAAATCGGCGTGACTTTTCCCTTGCTGAGTGACATGAATCGCAAGGTCCTGACCGCCTACGGAATTCTTCAGAAATATCCGATGGGCGGAGACGAATACCAGTGGGCGCGGCGCACAACGTTCGTTGTGGACAAGTCCGGAAAAATTCAGCACATCGAGTACGACGCGAGCGCCATCAATCCCAACACGGCAGTCACCATCTGCACCAACCTGCACGGCAAACACGGTCAATAGTTCGCAGACAAGGCGCGGGGAGCCAGATTCCGGAGGCTCCCCGCGCCTTTCCATCAGGCGGCCGCCCGGTCATTCCACCGGGTTGCGGCGGCAGAGCATCGTCAGAATCGCTCCGAACAACCCCACGGCGGGAACCAGCAGAATCAGAATGCCGTGCCGGAGCGCCGCGCGGCCCTGCTGGCTTGATGCCGCCGCGCTTTGAAAGCAGATGGCGCACCCTTGCGCGGCCGCGTGCG
>JAJXZD010000142.1 GCA_021780215.1 Acidobacteriota bacterium | reverse complement strand
CGGCCACATCTCCCGGTCTTTCGATCCCGCCAAGCCCGACTATGGGAATCTCGACGGCCCGGCTGGCTTCATAAACCAGCCTCACGGTTATAGGTTTTATCGCTGCCCCAGACAACCCTCCAGTAGTACTCCCAAGGCGGGACTTTCGGGTATGCGGATCAATAGCCATAGCCCGGTAAGTATTCGCAACCACCAGGGCCTCTGCCCCAGCTTCTTCGCAGGCTTTTGCTATAAGTCCAATTTTATCAATAATCGGAGATAGTTTTACCCACAGTGGCCTGTTTGAGGCTCTCTTTACTGAGGCAACAACCTCTCCCGCAAGGAATGGATCGGCCCCGAATTCGGCTCCTCCTTTCTCCACATTGGGACAGGAGATATTCAGCTCGTAGCCCGATAAACCCTCTGAATCCTCGAGGATACGCACAACCTCGACATACTCGGCAATGGTCCGCCCGAACACGTTGGCCAGGATGGCCGTGCTAAATCGGCGCAGTTGTGGGAGTTTTTCGGATACAAATGCTCTGACACCAATGTTTTGCAGACCTATTGCGTTGATCATCCCCCCCGGCGTCTCGCACATCCGTGGACCGGGTGCCCCGGCCATGGGCTCGAGGGAAAGCCCTTTGACCACGATTCCCCCCAGGCGGTCCAGATCAACCAGGCGCGCAAATTCCACCCCGTAGCCGAAGGTTCCGCTGGCAGCAATAATGGGATTTTTGAGATGAAGGGTGCCGACGCTTACCCGGAGGTCAACCCCCGAGGGCCGGGTAGGGATGCGTACCGTCTCGGGCGAACTCACCGGCGCAAGTCTATCATGGCGGTCAAGGCAAAAGGCCGCGGCGGGATGGAGGAGCGACGTTCCGGGGATGTCGCAAGAGCCGGGGCTTGCGCCGCTGCGAACATCGCGCCGTCTGTGCTACGATGTGGCGCCCGATGTGCGCCGTCGCGAAACGCCAGCTTCTATCCCCGGAGGAAATCGGCCGGACTCTTCACCGGCTGGCCCACGAGATTGTCGAGAAGAGCGGCGGTACGGGGAATCTGGCGTTTGTGGGGATCCGCCGCAGGGGAGTTCCGCTGGCGCAGCGGCTCGCGGGGATCATTCGCGAGTCTGCGCGTGCGGACGTGCCGGTGGGCACGGTGGATATCACGCTGTACCGGGATGATCTTTCCACGGTGGGGCCTCAGCCGGTGCTGCATTCCACGGAGATAGATTTCACCGTGGATGAACGCGACCTGGTGGTGGTGGACGATGTCCTCTACACCGGCCGGACCGTTCGCGCGGCCATGAATGCCCTGTTCGATCTTGGCCGCCCCAAGCGCGTGCGGCTATGCGTGCTGGTGGATCGCGGGCATCGCGAGCTGCCCATCGAGGCGGCGTTTGTCGGCCGCGTGGTGGAAACCAGCGACACCGAGACCGTGGAAGTCCACCTGCGGGAAGTGGATGGAGAGGAATGCGTGATGTTGGTTAGCCGCATTCCCTGATTCCGGGAGGATTCTCCCGGCGAGTGCGATTGAAGGGAAACTGTGCTTCTGCGCCTTCCACATTTGCTCGGAGTTGAAGGACTCACCCGCGAGCAAATCGCTTTTATTCTCGATCAAGCCAAGCCATTCCAGGAATTCCAGCGCCACCCGCTGAAAAAGCTGGCCACTCTGCGCGGCAAGACGGTCGCCATCGCCTTCTTTGAATCCTCGACGCGCACGCGCATCAGTTTCACCACCGCCGCGTCGAGACTGGGGGCCGATACGATGGCCCTGCAAGCGGAAGCCTCGAGCCTGAGCAAGGGCGAATCCCTGCTCGACACAGTGCGCACGCTCGAAGCCATGCGCCCGGATGGCATCGTGATCCGGCACAAATCTTCCGGCGCACCGGCATTCGTGGCCGAACGGCTGGAAATCCCGGTCCTCAATGCCGGCGATGGAATGCACGAGCATCCCACGCAGGCGCTTCTCGATGCGCTGACGATTCGCGATCGCAAGGGACATCTCGAAGGATGGAACCTCACCATTCTCGGCGATATCTTCCACAGCCGCGTGGCACGCTCAAATATTCACCTGCTCAGCAAATTTGGCGCCCGGATCACTCTGTGTGGCCCGCCCATGTGGGTTCCGCGGGAACTTGAGGCGCTGGCGCCGGGCGTCCGCTGCACTTCCTGCATCGAGGATGCGCTGGCGAACGCCGACATTGTCATGGTCCTGCGTGTGCAGACCGAGCGGTTGCACGAACCCGCGCTCGCTCCGGGAGACTATATTCTCCGCTACCAGCTCAACGAGAAGCGCCTGCGCCTGGCGCGGCCCGACGCCCTCGTCCTGCATCCCGGGCCGATGATTCGCGGCCTTGAGATTGATCCCGCCGTGGCCGACGGGCCGCAATCGGCGGTGCTCGAACAGGTCACCAACGGCCTCGCCGTGCGCATGGCCCTGCTCTACCACCTCGTCGGCAGCGCCTCCGCCGATGCCCCGCATCCCGCAAAGGACCGATCGAATGCTTCTGATTAAGAACGGCCGCGTGCTCGATCCGGCAAGCCAGACCGACGCGATTCGCGATGTTCTGCTCGACGCCGGGCGCATCGTGAACATGGGCGAAAATCTCTCTGCGCCCGCTGCGGAAACTCTGGACGCGCGGGGGCAAATCGTCGCGCCCGGCTTCATTGACCTGCACTGCCACTTGCGGGAGCCCGGCCAGGAACTCTCCGAGACCATCGAAACCGGCACGCGCGCTGCGGCCCGCGGAGGATTCACGGCGGTCTGCTGCATGCCCAATACTAGCCCGGTGAACGATAACGCCTCGGTCACGCGGGGAATCATCGAACGCGCGGCGGCGGCCGGCAGTGTGCGCGTCTGGCCGATCGGAGCGGCGTCGCTCGGGAGCAAGGGCGAGGCACTGGCGGAAATCGCCGCGATGAAGGAGGCCGGCATCGTCGCTGTCAGCGACGACGGCAGGCCGGTGGCCACCGCCCGGCTGATGCGCCAGGTGATGGAATATTGCGGCGCGCTCGGCCTGCCGGTGATAGATCATTGCGAGGACGCCTCGCTTTTTGCCGGTGGCGCGATGCGCGAAGGAGTGCAATCCTTGCGCCTGGGTTTGCCGGGCATTCCCACGCAATCGGAAACCATCTGCGCGTCGCGCGACGTCGAAATCGCCGAGATGACCGCCGGGCACCTGCACATCGCGCACATGTCCGCGCGCGGCACACTGGACCTCGTCCGCCGGGCGCGGCAGCGCGGGCTTCGCGTCACCTGCGAGGTGACCCCGCATCACTTCACGCTCACCGACGAGGACGTGCGCTACGACGCGCGCTACAAGATGAATCCTCCGCTGGCCTCGCGCTCCGACCGCGACGCGCTCATCGCGGGCCTCGCCGACGGCAGCGTGGACGCCATCGCCACGGACCACGCCCCCCATCATCCCGCGAGCAAGGACGTGGAATTCGACCGAGCCCCGTTCGGCATCACCGGATTCGAGACGGCGCTCGCTCTCGGCCTCACCGAGCTTGTGCATCCCGGCAAGCTTTCGCTGATGCGCCTCGTCGAGCTTTTCACCACCGGCCCGGCGCGCGTTCTCGGCATCGAGCGAAAAATCGCCCCCGGCGAGCCCGCCGACCTGACCCTTTTCGCGCCGGACCATCGCTGGACCTTCCGCGCCGCCGAATCGGCCAGCAAATCGCGCAACACCCCCTTCGACGGGCGCGAATTCCGGGGCGCGCCCGTGGCGGCAATTGTCGCTGGGCGCATCGTCTTTCGGCGCTAGTCTTTTCGCGGGAGCAATCATGGACACTTCACCACGGCAGGATGTTCGCGATTTCCTCGCCGCCGAGCAGACGTTCCTCGCCTGGATTCGCACCGGCCTGGCGCTGATGGGCTTCGGATTCGTGGTGGCGCGGTTTGGCGTCTTCCTGCAGGAGGTGCGCTTCGCCGCTCCCCAACTGCCGACGCGCTCCTACGGCGTCTCGATCTGGTCCGGCACGGCGATGATCGTGCTCGGAGTCGCCGTCAACCTGTTTTCCTCCTGGCGGCATGTGCGGCTGGTTCGGCATTTGAAGTACGGCGGCGAGGATTTTGCCCGCCCTTCGATTGCCGCGCTGGCCGTCGCCCTGATTCTTGCAGTGGTCGGCCTCGCCATGGCCGTCTATCTGGTCCGCGCCTCCGGAGGCTAATGCACGGTGGCGTTCGCCGGCGCGCGGCCTGCTTCGACCCAAAATCCCACGCGTTTCGCAGCTTCAGGCTCTCCGCGCCTTGACCGCGGAGAAGGGCTCTTGCTAACGTGAAGGATTACGCTGGGGGATTCTGCCCAGATGTCTGGGAGCCTCTTCTTGGCGGGGCGCTTTTCCCATGGGACTGAAAAAAATCGTCATTCGCGGGGCGCGGCAGCACAACCTGAAGAACATCAACCTGGAGATTCCCCGCAATACGCTGACGGTGATCACCGGGCTGTCCGGCTCGGGAAAATCGTCGCTGGCGTTCGACACCCTCTACGCCGAAGGCCAGCGACGCTACGTCGAATCGCTTTCGGCCTACGCGCGGCAGTTTCTCGACCAGATGGAGCGGCCCGAGGTGGATTCGGTCGAGGGGCTGTCGCCTTCGATTGCCATCGAGCAGAAGACGACCACGCGCTCGCCGCGCTCGACCGTCGGTACCATCACCGAGATCTACGACTACCTGCGCGTGGTTTACAGCGCCATCGGCACGCCACACTGTCCGCAATGCGGCAAGCCCATCGCCCGGCAATCCACTGAACAGATTTTGCAGACGGTGCTGGCCCTGCAGCCGGACGACCGCGTCATGGTGCTGGCGCCGGTGGTCCGAGGGCGCAAGGGCGAATATAAAAAGGACCTGGAAAAATACGCCCGGGAGGGCTACGTGCGCGCGCGCGTGGATGGCGAATTGGTCAGCCTGGACGAGCCTCCGGCGCTCGACCGCCGCAAAAACCACACCATTGAAATCGTGGTGGACCGCCTATTGCTCAAGCCCGGCGTTGCCCGCCGCCTCGAACAGTCCATCGAAACCGCGCTCAAGCTGACCGGCGGCCTCGTGACCATCGCGGTGGTCGGCGGGGAGGAGCGGGTCTATTCCGAAAAGCTGGCGTGTCCCGATTGCGGCATCTCCGTTCCGCAGCTCGAGCCGCGCTCGTTCAGCTTCAACTCGCCGTATGGCGCCTGCGCGGAATGTCATGGGCTCGGCTCAAAATACGAATTCGATCCCGCGAAGATCATCACCGACTGGACCAAGCCTCTTTTCGACGGCGGGCTGGGGCCGGGCTCTGGTTCAGCTTCCTTGGAACGGACGCTGCGCGCGGCCGCCGCAGCGAATGGCTTCGACCTAGATACACCCTTCGAGAAATTGCCGCGCAAGGCGCAGAACCTGCTGCTGCGCGGGAATCCCGCGAGTGCGGGCGGCAAGGGACCGCACTTTCAAGGCATCCTGGCGCATCTTGAATCGCTGCTCGAGGAATCGAATTCCGATAACGTCCGCGAATGGCTGGCGCAGTACATGTCTCCCGCACCGTGTGCCGCCTGCCAGGAGCGGCGCCTGCGCCCGGAAAGCCTGGCGGTAAAGATCGCCCGGCTTTCGATTGCGGATTTCACCGCGCTCCCGCTCAGCGAGGCGCGCGCCACCGTGGACACAATGCGCGCGCAGCTGACGCCGCGCCAGAAAAAAATCGCCGGGCGCCCGCTTGAGGAAATCTCGGAGCGCATCGAGTTTCTCCTGGCCGTCGGGCTGGGCTACCTGTCGCTGGCGCGCTCGGCTGCGACGCTTTCGGGCGGCGAGGCCCAGCGGATTCGCCTGGCGACGCAGATCGGCTCGCGGTTGCGGGGCGTGCTCTACGTGCTGGACGAGCCCTCCATCGGCTTGCATGCTCGCGACAACGGCCGCCTGCTGCGCACCCTCGAGACACTGCGCGACCTGGGCAATACCGTGCTTGTCGTCGAGCACGACGAAGAGACCATCCGCCGCGCTGATTACGTGGTGGACCTCGGCCCTGGCGCCGGGAACGCCGGCGGATATCTGGTGGGCGCGGGCGCACCAGCGGAAATTGCCGCGAATTCCGCATCGCTCACCGGACGCTATCTTTCCGGGCAGTTGAAAATTCCCGTGCCGGCGCAGCGCCGCGCTGCGAATGGCAAAGCCCTCACCATACTCGGGGCGCGCGGAAACAATCTGAAGAACATTGATGTGGCCATTCCCCTGGGGCTGTTGACGGTGGTCACCGGTGTCTCCGGTTCGGGCAAATCCACGCTGGTGAATGATATCCTGTACCGCGCGCTCGCGGCGAAGCTCTACCGCTCGATGGAAAAGCCCGGCGCGCACCGCGCCATCCTGGGCGTCGAGCATATTGACAAAGTGATCCAGATTGACCAGGCGCCCATCGGGCGCACCCCGCGCTCGAATCCCGCCACCTACGCGGGCGTCTTTGCGCCCATACGCGAGCTGTACGCGATGCTGCCCGAATCGCGCGAGCGCGGCTACCGCTCCGGCCGGTTCAGTTTTAACGTGAAGGGCGGGCGCTGCGAAGCCTGCCAGGGCAATGGGCAGCGGCGTATCGAGATGAACTTTCTTCCCGACGTGTACGTCACCTGCGAGGTCTGCCGTGGCCAGCGCTATAACGCCGAAACGCTCGCGGTGCGCTACAAAGGCCACTCGATTTCCGACCTCCTCAATTTGCCCATCGAGGAGGCCCTCCCGCTGCTCGAAAATATTCCCGCTATTCAGCAGAAGTTGCAGACACTGGCCGACGTCGGCCTCGGCTACGTCCAGCTGGGGCAATCCGCCACCACGCTTTCGGGCGGCGAGGCGCAGCGCACCAAGCTGGCCCGCGAGCTTTCCCGGCGGCAGACTGGGCGGACGCTCTATATCCTCGACGAACCGACCACCGGGCTGCACTTCGACGACGTGAAGAAACTGCTCGATGTTCTGAGCCGGCTGGTCTCACTCGGCAATACCGCGCTCATCATCGAGCACCATGTGGACGTGATCAAGCAGGCCGATTGGATCATTGATCTGGGGCCGGAGGGCGGCGAGGAAGGCGGGCGCATTGTTGCGCAAGGGTCGCCGGAGCAGGTGGCGCGGAACAAGAAATCCTATACCGGCCAGATTCTGGCGCGTGCCCTCGGCAGCGAAGGAAATGGGCATCCCGCGGTATAGGCCTCCTGCCGGCGCACGCACAATGCAAGCGTGGCACGGATGCGGGTTGCAGCCGCCATGCGCGGCAGGAAACGGAAAAGGACAGCTCCCATGAACCCCGGCGATCATGATTTTGTGCCGCTCGATTCTTCGGCCTCGAACAGTTCGCCAGGACCCTCGGATGAGCCGCCCGCGGCACAGGCCGAAGACCTCAGCGTGCCGTGGGGCTGGCTGGACGTAGCGATGATTGTGCCGGTGGCCGTCGGCACGATGTTCTTAATTGTGATGCTGCTGGCCGGAGGGTTGGCGCTCTTTCATCTCTCCATGCCGCAGCTCGCGAGACCCTCCAGCCAATTGCTGTTTGTCGCCATCTCCGCGCAAATCTTGATGGAGATCGCCCTGCTCGGATACCTCGCCGCGCAGATCCGCTGGCGGGAATCTTTGCCGTTCTGGCGGACGATCGGCTGGCGCCCTCTTGAGACGGGCCATCTGCCCCGCGGCGTGGCCTATTTCGGACTGGTTTGCGGAGGCATTCTGCTTGCGGCAGTGGTGACGCTGGCGAGCAGCGCCTTTCCGCCGAAGCATCCGCTGCCGATTGAGATGGTCTTTCGCAACCGCCCGCTGACCGTCCTGTTTGCGCTGACCGCCGTGCTGGTGGCGCCGGTGGTGGAGGAGACGATCTTCCGCGGCTATCTCTATCCGGTGGCGGCGCGGAGTTTCGGGCGCAACGCAGGGATTCTTTTCACCGGAACGCTGTTTGGCCTCTTGCACGGCAGCCAGTTGTGGGGCGGATGGTGGCAGATCGGCCTGCTGGTTCTGGTTGGTATCCTATTCACCTGGACACGGGCCGCCACGCGGACGGTGCTCTCCAGTTTTCTTCTCCACGTGAGCTATAATTCGGTTCAGGCCGTTGCCCTGCTGATCGCCATGTTTGGGCCGCGGCATTTTCCCCGCATCGGCTAGCGCTATATATCTCCGGCGCTTTCGCGGATTCAGAGCGAGCGGAGGCGCGCGCCCGCGGGAAGACGGAGACCATTTTCTTGCACACAGTGGAGCCCATACGGTGGACAGATGCGGGCGTCGTCCTGCTCGATCAGAGGCGCTTGCCTCTCGAGGTGGTCTATCACACGTATTCCGACTACCGCGAGCTGGCCCAGGCCATCAAGGACATGGTCATCCGCGGCGCGCCGGCGATCGGCGTGGCCGCGGCGATGGGCATCGCCCTCGGCGTCCAGCATTCCCAGGCGAAGACGCTCGATGAATTGCGCGCCGAGTTCAAAACCATTTGTGAAACCTTCGCGCAGACCCGCCCTACGGCCGTGGATCTCTTCTGGGCCATCGAGCGCTTCGAACGACGCTTCGCGGAGCTGGCCGTCGCGGCGCAAGGGAGCGCCGCGACCGGACTGCAGCAGATCCGCGACGCGCTGGTCGAGGAGGCGCTCAAGGTCCATCAGGAGCGCCGCGAGGCCGACGAACGGATCGGCCGCTTCGGTGCTGCATTGCTGCCCATGCACGGGCGGGTGATGACCCAATGCAACGCCGGTGCGCTGGCCACGGGCGGCATCGGCACGGCGCTCGGGGTGATCCGCATGGCGGTCGAAAGCGGCCATCGTCTGGACGTGCTGGTTCCGGAGACGAGGCCCTACTTGCAGGGCGCGCGCCTGACCGCCTGGGAGCTCCATCAGGATGGCATTCCCCTCACCTTGATCACGGACAATATGGTCGGGCATTTTCTGAAGACCGGCGGCGTTCGCGCTGTGATCGTTGGGGCAGACCGCATCGCACGCAATGGCGACACCGCCAACAAGATTGGGACCTACGGAATTGCCGTGCTCGCACGGGAGCACGACATCCCGTTTTATGTGGCGGCGCCGGTTTCGACTTTCGATCTGACGATTCCCTCAGGCGATCGGATTCCCATCGAGGAGCGTTCGGAGGAGGAAGTGACGCACCTGGCCGGCGCGCGCATTGCGCCGCAGGTCCGCGCGGCGCACCCCGCCTTCGACGTCACCCCGGCGCGGCTGATCACCGCCATCATCACGGAGCGCGGCGTAGCCCGGCCGCCATTCGAGCCGGCACTCGCCGCCTGGGGCGCGCACAAGGCGTAAATTCGGCAGGTTCTCGGAAAGAGAAATTCGCGGGGGAAGCGAAGCCTGGCGAGGCGCGCCGGCGTCCTTACTCGTAGCGCAGCGCTTCGACCGGGTTCAGCCTCGCCGCTCTCCACGCCGGGTAGACGCCAAAAAAGATACCGATCATCGCGGCCACGGATACGCCTAGGATCACAAGCGTTGCCGTCACCGCCGCGGGAAACGACGGGAAGGCAAGCTGCACGCCGAAGATCAACAGCCAGCCGAGGAAGACTCCTATGGCGCCGCCAATCCCCGCCAGCGTGACGGCTTCAAGCAAGAATTGAGCCAGGATGTTGGCCCGCCGCGCACCGACCGCCTTGCGCACGCCGATCTCGCGCGTCCGCTCGGTCACGCTCACGAGCATGATGTTCATGACGCCGATGCCGCCCACCAGCAGCGCCACGGAGCCCACGGCGAACATGACAATGAAAATTCCATTGGAAATCTGTTTCCAGAAATCCATGAACGTGTCGATGGTGAGCAGGGCGAAATCGTCCGGCTTGTCGGAGGGAAGCCGGCGCATGCGCCGCAGATAATCGCGGACCTCGTCCTTGACGATGGGCATGTCCTGGGTGCTGTCCGCGGCGACGAAGAGCGCGAAATCGTCGGCCTCGGGGTGCAATTTCCGCATCGTCGAAAGCGGCACAATCGCGATGTTGTCCTCCGGATTCTCTCCGGTGCCCAGCGCCTGCTTCTGGACCTCGAGCACTCCTATGACCGTGAACACTTCGCCCTCGAGCAGCACCTCCTGTCCGATGGGATCCTCGCCGTGGGGAAACAGGGTCTGCTCGGTGATGTGCCCAATGACAGCGACCGCGGCCCGGCGGTCCTCGTCCATTTGGCTGAAGAACCGCCCGCGCGCAAGCCCGAAATTGGCAATCTTGACGATGGCCGGGGTATCCCCTTCGAGGATCACGTTCTTCGCGCGGAGGTTGCCGCGCCGCACCATGCTGGAGCCCGCGCCGATATCATAGTTTTCGATTTGCGTTTCCGGCGCGGCGGCGATGACGTGCGGCAGTTGCGCCAGCCCATCGGCCCATTCGGCCTTCAGCTTCTTGCGCTGGAGGATTTCCGGCGAGAGGCGCCCGAGCGTGGCCCAGGAAAAGCGGAAGCAGATGATGGTGTTCGATCCGAGGGATTGAATCTGGCCGAGGACGTTCGAGTTGAGCCCGTTGATCACCGCGCCGATAGTGATGATCGTGGTCACGCCAATCACGATCCCCAGCACGGTGAGAAATGACCGCAGGGGATTCCGGCGCAACACGTCGAGCGCCAGTGTCACCGATTCCTTCATTGCCGCGAACCGCCGCATTTCCCCGCCTCGCCGACTCTATTCCGACCTCAACGCGACCACCGGATCGAGCTTCGCCGCCTTCGACGCCGGATAGACGCCGAAGAACAACCCCACGCTCGTCGCCACCACCAATCCCATCAGCACGGACCAAAGCTGCACGGAGCTCGGCAGCGACGTCGTCCAGCTCACGATTTTTGCCAGTAAAATTCCCAGTATCACGCCACATCCGCCGCCCACGGCCGCAATTGTGGAGGATTCGATCAGGAATTGCCGGCGGATGTCGCTGCGCCGCGCTCCGAGCGACTTGCGCAGCCCGATCTCCCGCGTCCGCTCGGTCACCGATACAAGCATGATGTTCATGATCACGATGCCGCCGACCACCAGCGCAATCGAGGTGATCCCGATCATCACGCCGAAAAATGTCCCGCTGATGTTGCCCCAGAGCTGGACGAATGACGCATTCGTCTCCATCTCGAAATCGTCGGGGTCCCGGTAGGCGACGTGGCGCCGGGCGCGCAGGAGCATGCGCACCTCGTCCATGGTCGGGTCCAGAGCCCGTGTCCCGGCTGCCTTCACCCAC